>CAIQPS010000060.1 GCA_903873715.1 uncultured Actinomycetes bacterium | reverse complement strand
CGGACTACCTGAAGGAAGCCCTGTCCACCTATGCCAAGCTTTCCAAGCTCGCGGCCCACGACGTGAAGAGCTTCCGTTGCGACGCGCTCGCCCGTGTGAACGAGGGCGAGGCCGAATGGCTCCTCGAGCTCCTCAAGCCGATGTTCGAGTTCTTCTACGTCCAGCCCGCCTTGGTGGCCAGCATGCGCAGGCCCATCGAGGAACGCCTGGCCCCGCCGCCCGCCGAGGACGCGTCCGAACCGGAAGAGGCAGCCGAGGATTGGACCGTCGTCACGGATGAACCCGCGGCAGAGCCCGCGGTCACCACACCCCCCGCCAAGGAGCCTGTGAGATGAACCCCGAACCCGTCAGCGCAGAACTGAACCGCCTGCGTGCCGAGGCCCTGCCCAAGGGCGTCGTCAGCGCCACCACGTCGTTCATCGCGAGCGCGAAGAACGCGACGATCACCGACACGGACGGCAAGGAGTTCATAGACTTCGCGGGCGGGATCGGCGTGATGAACGTCGGCCACTCGCATCCCAAAGTCGTAGCAGCGGCCCACGCCCAGGTCGACAAGTTCGCCCACACCTCCATCAGCGTCTTCCCCTGGGAGTCGTACATCCGGCTGGCCGCAAAGATCAACGAGAAGGCCCCAGGTGACACGCCCAAGCGGACCATGTTCGTCAACTCGGGCGCCGAGGCTGTCGAGAACGCCGTCAAGATCGCCCGCGCCGCCACCGGCCGGCCGGGAGTGGTCTGCTACCAGAACGCGTTCCACGGCCGCACCAACCTCACCATGGGGCTGACCTCCAAGATCGTCCCCTACAAGAAGGACTTCGGCCCGTTCCCGGCCGACATCTACCGCATCCCCTACGCCTACTGCTACCGCTGCCCGGTGGGCAAGGAATACCCGTCCTGCAACATGGCCTGCGTGGGCCTGCTCGAGCAGGCGTTCGAGAACCAGTTCCAGGCCGACCGCATCGCCTGCCTCATCGCGGAGCCGGTGCAGGGTGAGGGCGGCTTCATCGCCCCGCCGCTCGAGTACCACAGGATGATCAAGGACCTCTGCGAGTCCAAGGGCATCCTCTACATCGCCGACGAGGTGCAGGCCGGCTTCGGCCGCACCGGCAAGTTCTTCGCCATGGAGCACTACGGTGTCGAGGGTGACATCATGACCACCGCGAAGTCGATGGGCGGCGGCTATCCGCTCGGCGGCATCACCGGCAAAGCGGCCGTCATGGATTCCCCGTGCGCCGGCGGGATAGGCGGCACTTACGGCGGCAACCCTCTGGCCTGCGCGGTGGGCCTCACGGTCATCGACATCATCGAGGAAGAGAACCTCTGCGCCCGTGCCGCCGACATCGGCGCACGCGTGCGCGACCGTTGGGGCGCCATGCAGAAGAAGTTCCCGCAGATCGGCGACATCCGCGGTCTGGGCGCCATGATGGCCATGGAACTCGTAGAGGACCCGAAGACCAAGAAGCCGGCCACCGCGCTCACCAAGGCCTACAGGGTCAAGTTGTACGAGAACGGTCTGGTGAACGTGATAGCGGGAACCTACGACAACGTCATCCGCACCCTTGTGCCGCTCACCATCGACTGGGAGACGCTGGACAAGGGCCTCGATATCATGGAGAGCACCCTGGCTCAGGTGATCGCCTCGTAGGGAGAGACGCGTTGGCGCAGCAATCTTCTTCGGACACACGGAACGGCGCGCCGGGGGCATCCCCGGCGCGCCGCGCTCTTTCCGCCGCTCAGGACCTCGAGCGCAAGTCGTCGGCCGTGACCCTGTCCGACATGGAGGTCTTCATCTTCCCGGAGTTGATGTACAGCCTGGTGCTGGCGAACATCATGTCGCCGCGCATCTGGAAGTGGCGGGAAGACCCCTGGTTCGACGGCGCCGAGCAACTCACCCCCTACCGGCGCATCACCCGGTTGAAGCAGTTCATCATGGACCACTACGCTTTCAACCTGGATCTCGACACCTGGGGCCTCACCACCAAGCAGACGGAGATCGACCGTTTCAAGGGATTCATCGACACCGGCGCGCTGGCGCAGTCGAACGCCCTGTTCGGCTACGAGGGCGACAAGTACTACTTCGACATCGACATCCGCACGCACTTCGGTCTGGACAAGTACGAGGGCGACACCATCCCTTACTGGAAGACCGAGACCGTCGAGGCCATGGACGCCTTCTGCTACAAGCCGGACTACTCGACCGGCGCGGGCGAGTGCGTCTCCCTCGCCGCCCTGTATGCCGCCGCCCTCTTCATCGTGGGCAAGGTACCGCTGCGGGACATCTTCCTCATGGCCACCCCGCTCCACTCCCAGAACTTCGTGGACGTCGGCCAAGGCATCCTCACGAACAACCGGCGGCTGGTGACCAAGAACATGTGGTTCAACGGGACCGCGCTCTCCGCCCAGGCCCGCCGCGCGCTCGAGAACGAGCGGGTGACGGTGGTGGCTCACGAGACCGGCTGGATGCACATCCTCTTCCCCGAAGCGACCATGGATCCCGAAGCGTTCGGCCGTTTCAGCGGCAAGCTGCGCAAGTTCCTTCAGAGCCCGCTCACGCCGGAACTGCTCGGCAACTTCGTCCGCCACAACAGCGAGTTGCAGAAGTGCTTCCAGGCCCGCTGGCGGAACTTCGGCGTGGACAAGTACATCGAGATGGAGAAGCTCCTCACTTACGAGCGCGACTTCCCCTACCGATTCAACGACGACACCCGCGAGCGCCTGTTCATGGAAGTGGCCGGCGAGGATTTCGCGGCGCACGCCATCCCCGACCGCATCGTCATCGACGACCTGGAGCAGTTGGTCAAGCAGCAGCGGGTGGACATCCGTACTCCCAAGGGCTTCGCCATCCTGGTCGACGCCCTCGCCAACTCCTGCCCCAACTCGCAGAACGCCATAGAGCGCCTGCGTTCCTTCATCTGGACCGAGCCCCGGCTGCCCGATCCACGCACCAAGACCATCCGCCGCGACCAGGAGCCCCTCGGCCTCGAACTGGGCATGGAGCGCGAGGAGGTCATCGCCCGCTTGGAGTCCATCCGGGACGGCAACGAACTGGCCGACCTGGCGTTCTATGCCTACCGGGACCTCAACCGGGTCGAGGCGACGCCCTACCTCAGGGCAGCGCTCGAGCGCTGCCCGGTGGCCATCGCGGGAGCGGAACGCCTGAGCGACGACGCTCTGGTCGCAAAGATCCAGGCGATGCCCTCCGAGTCCATCTACGACGAGCCGGGGAGGTTGGCGCAGCCGGACGAGGTGTGGAACTACGGTCGCGGGGACGGCGTGGAGAAGGCGGTCCTGCTGGCCGACGTACTGCGCGCCCGGCATCCGGGCGAAGCCCTGCGCATCGAGGTGAAGGCGGACCTGGCCACCCTGGTGGCGCCCGGCCGCACCGTGAGCCTTCCGAGCACGAAGGGTCTGCGAGAGCAGTCCTGGGACTGCGGGGGCTGAGCCGCATCGAGTAGAGTCGTTGGAGGGAGGGGCATATGTCCGCTGGAGCTCCCAGAAAGTCGGTTCGCGGCGCGTTGCGAGCCGCCGCCTGCCTTGCGCTCGCCGTCATCGCCGTCGCCCTCGTCTTGGCCGGATGCTCCTCGCCCGACGATCTCAGGTCGTTGACCACCTCGGTCGGCGTGAACCTCCCGGCCGGCACACCCGAGCCGGCGTACCCGCCCCAGGAGGGCTGGCCCCCCGGCATCGCCATGATCCTGGTGAGCAACGGCTACACCATCTACGCGATCGACCGCGACGGCGTCCGCTGGAGCCAGGAGGTGCAGACCAAGAAGGAATCGAACAACTCCGTCCCGTTCAGCGGCGTGGCGACGAGCACCGACGGGCGCTTCATCGCCTACGTTGAACACCGCAAGGAGATAGTGCTGCGCTCGTTCCGCGATGGATCCGTGATCAACCGCATCCCCTACAAGCCCGACGGAGAGACCTACCTCAGCTCCATCTCCCTCGACGGGGGCCTGGCGGCACTGACCTCGATCCCCCCGGGAGCCGCGTCGGGAGCGGCCGGCGACGGCCCGCCGTGGCAGCTCACGATAGTCGATCTGCGCACAGGGCAGGCTACCGTCAAGCATCCCGTGCAGGACCTGTCCGCGCAACATCCTGCGGGCGCCGACGCGCAGTTCGCGGTGATCCCGCTCGAATGGCTACCGGGCGGCAGGCTTCTGATAAACGGCGGCCCGACCCACGAGACCTTCAGCTACGACCCGGCCACGGGCGACATGCAGCCCATCCCAGGGATGCAATTCGTGAGGGCCGTCAGCCCGGCGGGCACCGTGTACGGCTTCAGGCCGGCCACGCCCTCGGCCTCATCTCAGACCCAGATATGGAAGTCCGGCACGGCCCAACTCCTGAAGTCCGATCCTCTGACAGGGTCTCCCTCGGGTGGGGCCTTCAACGCCACTGGCGACGCCCTGGTGGTGCTGATGTCCGGGATCCACGCCGACGGCCTCGGCTGGCAGCTCTACCGGCTGGTGGACGGCCGGTGGCAGACCTCCGGCGCGCTCGCCGAGAACACCTGGATGCGCACGGAACCTGCCGCACTCAGCGCCGACGGCACCGTCGCGTGGGCCACGCTGCAGAGAGCCAACGGCGAGCTGGTGGTGCTCTCTCACGACTTCCGCACCGGGGAATGGAAAGAGTGGCTGGCCAAGGACAGCCTCCCGGTCCATCTCGACTGGTATCACATCGACGCGATCATCCCGGAGTAGCACCCGCCCCACCCCGCGCCGGCGCCTCGAGGCACCAGTCGTTGCTCCTCATGGAACGCCCCTTCGGGTACTCGAACTCCTCCTCTCCCAGGAGACGGAGCCCGAGCCTGCGGCAGAGCGCATTGGAGGCGGCGTTCTCCACCGACGGGAACGCGTGCAACGGTCGGTGTGGGTCTTTCGTCCGCGCGTCCGCGATCATGAGGCGCATGGCCGCGGTCGCCACGCCTCGGCGCTGGAACTCGGGGAGCACGTTCCACCCGCACTCCCAGATGTCGCGATCCCGCCAGACCCTTTCCCAGTAGCCGGGCCACCCGGCAGGAGAAATCCCGTCGACAAGGACGGTGAAGAGGCCGCCCTGCGCCGGGTCCGATCCCAGATAGCGTGCATGCCGATGGCGCAAGGCCTCGGGAGATTCCGGACCGCCGACGAACGCCGTCTGCGCGGGGTCGGCCAGCAGGCGCTCGAGCAGCCACAGGTCGTCGGAGCCGTAGGGGCGGATGTCGACGCGGTCGGTCACGCCCCGGATGGTAGCAGCGGCCCTCTGTCATAAACAGGCACCGGCCGGACATGATCGGGAGTAGGATGGTCACGCGACTCGCTTGACAAAGAGCCGGGAGGCTGGGATGAGCGCTCGAGTGTCCGATGATTGGCGCGCCGAGAACGAGCAGAGCAAAAGGTCCCGCATCTTCGGCCCTGCGGCGTGGTACGTGGGGCTCGCGTGGTCGGCCGCTTCCATCGCCTTCTGGATCGCCGCTTGGATGATCATCGTGTTCCGACAGGCGGCGTCGGACAGCTGGTTCTTCGTCGCCATCTTTCTTGCGGCCGTTGGCTTCGCGACCGCCGTGCCCGCAGCGGGCACCTGGATCGCGAACCGGTGGGCCACAGGCGAAGGCTCGAGGCGGCCCGCTTCAGCCGATCATGAGAAGCCCGCGGGCGACGGATGGTCCAGTACGCTGGCCCCGCACACCGAGCCGTTGGAGCTGGAGCATCCCCCGGGGCGGGAGCGGGACACCACCGACATGAGGGCCAGGAGCGCCCGCTATCACTGGGTAGCGCTGGGCGTGCTCGCGCTGGTGCTTCTGGCGATAGTCCTGCTGTTCCGCTTCGTGCTTTGGCAGCCCTTGGCCGCCGAGTCCATAGGCCTGGCGCTGCTCTAGTGGCGCCGCCCTAGAGGGGTACGACACCGGCGCGGCCGCGAGCGGCGCTCGTCGGCGAGTCCGCGGGCGGCCCGGGTCAGAGCGCCAGCGAAGCCCTCAAAGCGTCGTCGACGGCGGCCATGACCTCAGCCGAGCACTCGGCTACCAGGTCGGGCTCGATGCGGTCCATGGGCACCGTCTTGATCTGCTCGCAGTGGATGACGCCCGGTTTGCCGAGCACGGCCGTAGGCAGGTGCACCTGGAACGGGAACAACTCCGACGGGACCACCGAAGTGAGCGACACGACGACGGTGGTCGCCCCCACCTCGTTGCCCTGGTCGTTCTGGACCACGAGGACCGGCCGCTTGCGCGGCTGCCCCGTCATGTCGGGCCCCAAGTCGAAGAGATAGATCCCGCCGCGCTTGATGGCCATCACAGGCTCTCCTCGGCTATCAGCTTGTCGATCTCCCGCATCTCCGCGTAGCCCTTGCGCATCAGCGCCTGCCGGTCCTGGACCTGGAGTGCGTGGAGCGCCTCGAGGAGGACGTCGGTCTTCGTGGTGCCGGTATCGGCAGCACGGCTGTTGATGTACTGGAGGGCCCAGTCGGGCAGCCGGACGTTGAAGGGAGTGGTGCTCATGACCGCAGCATATCGCCGAGCGACCGGGTTGTAAATGCCCGGCGTATGTACGAGGCTGCGAGCGGCAGCGGGGCCGCGCGCGAAGCCGCGGCTCGGGGCGCCGGTACGGCGCCGGTCGCCTTCAGGCACTTACTCCCCGAGGACCACCCGCACGACGTCCGCGACTCTGTCCGCCCAGCAATCGGTGACCTGCGCCGTCGGCCCCTCCACCATGACCCGGCAAAGTGACTCGGTGCCGGAGTAGCGCACCAGCACCCGGCCGTTGCCGTCCAGTTCGGCCTCCGCCTCGGCGATGGCCGCCATGATCTCCGGCACGGTGTCGATCTCCGGCTTGCGGGCCACCCTGATGTTGACGAGACGCTGAGGGAACACGTCCATGGCTTCGGCGGCCATCTGCGACAGCGGCTTGCCCTCTTTGAGCATGGCCGCCACAAGCTGCAGAGCTGTGAGTATGCCGTCACCGGTGGTGTGGTGCTCGAGGAAGATGACGTGGCCGGAGTCCTCGCCGCCGAGGACGGCACCCATGGCCTTCATGTCCTCGAGGACGTTGCGGTCTCCCACCTTGGACGCGTGATGGCGGATCCCCGCGTTCGCGGCGGCGACGCGCAGCCCCAGGTTGCTCATCACGGTGGTGACCAGCAGGTCGTTGGTGAGGCGCCCTTCGTCTTTGAGCATCTTGGCGCAGATCATGAGGATCTGGTCGCCGGTGATGGTGTTGCCCTTCTCGTCCACGGCGATCAGCCGGTCCCCATCACCGTCGAACGCCAGTCCGATGGCCGAACCGGTCTCGACCACGGTCTTGCTCAGATCCTGGGTGTGCTGCGAGCCGCACCCGTCGTTGATGTTGAACCCGTTGGGCTCGTCGTGGATGACGGTCACCTCGGCGCCCAGTTCCGTGAACGCCATCGGGGCGACCTTGTAGGTGGCGCCGTTGGCGACGTCCATGGCGACTTTGAGGTTCTCCATGGTCAGGCCGCGAGGGAAGGTGTTCTTGAGGAACACTACGTACCGCCCGAGCGCGTCATCGAGTCGTTTCGCCCGCCCCATGCCCTTGGGGGCCGGGACCATCTCGGGAAGCTCGCCGCCCAGCACCAGGTCCTCGATCTCGGCTTCCTGCTCGTCGGAGAGCTTGCAGCCGTTGCCGGCGAAGGCTTTGATGCCGTTGTCGTGATACGGGTTGTGCGACGCCGAGATCACGAAGCCGGCGTCGGCGCGCATGCTCTCGGTGAGATACGCGATGGCCGGCGTGGGCGCCACTCCCACGAGATAGGCGTATCCGCCCATGGAGGTGACCCCCGACTCGAGCGAGCTCTCCAGCATGTAGCCGGAGATACGCGTGTCCTTGCCGATGATCACCCGCGGGATGTGCCCCTCGCGCTTGAGCGCCCGGGTCATGGCCTGGCCGACCGCGAAGGCCGTAGCGGCATCCATCGGATAGCGGTTGGCCTCACCCCGGATGCCGTCGGTACCGAACAACCTGCCCATATGGTGGTTCTCCTATCTCTTGCCCGGGGAGCAGATGCCCAGGGAGGGCATGAGCGCGTCGGCCCGCGCGCAAAGGTCGTCTACAGTACGTTGCAACCACTCTACGCCGGCCTCTGTCAGCGCGCCGTCAAGACTCTTGATAGCGTTCACGAAGGAGGTCTCCCCCGCGGCGGCCTGCCCGAACCCTGCCAGGAACTTCTCGCCGAGTGCGCCGGTCTCGCCTGTCTCCCCGGCCGACCGCGCGGCCTCGCCGGCGAACGACTCCCCCAGGGCGTCCAGGTTGGCGCTCACCTCGCCGATGCAGCGATTGGACGCCGGTACCTTGGCCGCCATGGCCTTGAGCCGCTTGATGCGCTCGTCCTTGGCTCCCGCCAGCAGTTCGACGGCCCCTTGGTAAACGAGATCGCCGAACTCCTGCCCCGAGAAGAACGGCCGGCGCACGTGCCGGTACCAGGTCTCGAGCGCCACCAGGTTGGCCAGGTACACCACGTTGTTGCGCACCACCCGATTGAGGTTGCCGTACGTGCGCGGGATGTAACGCCGCTTCGCCTCCCTGTGCGGACCGACGACCACGAGGCGCTGGTCTTCCAGGATGTCCTCGCGGAGGATGCAGCCGGCCACTACGACCGTGCCGAACCCGGTGCGCACCGGCCCCGCGGCGCCACCCTGGCCCCCGAGGAAGATGGGCGCCTGGTTCAGCATCACCCCGCGGGCGACGTCGCCGAAGAGCGAGGGCGTGCACTTGTCCCCATCGGGAGTGTAGTTGAAATGGATGTACGAACTGCCGACCTCGCTGTGGTTGACGCGGTCGGTGCCTCCCGTCATGAGGCAGTCGCAGAAGTTGATGAGACTCCCGAGGGTGACGTAGGCAAGCAGGATGGTCTGCTTGATACCCACGCAATGCGCGCCGCTGGCCTCCTCTTCGAGCAGGCAGCCCTCGCGCACGTGCGCCCCGGAACCCATGGCAGCCTTCTCCAGGAAGACCGACCGCCGCACGTAGCCACCCTTCAACTCAACCTTGGGGCCCAGGTGGCAATCCTCGACGGTGACCGGCCCTTCGGCGCCCAGCTTCGATCCGGCGGATATGACGGTCTTGGCCCCGTAGATGCGGCACCCTGGGTAGATCACCACGTCGCTGCCGGAGATGCGGGACAGGTCGACCTCGTCGCCGATGTCGATGCTGTACGGAGCCGGGATGCTGACGCCCTTCTCGATGAGACGGGCGGCTTTTTCGAGTCCTCTCTGGTTCAGGTCCATGCAGGCAAGAGTCGCCCAGCCCGCCCTCAATGTCAAGCGACCGCAGCCGCGCCCGGAGCTTCGCGCCGGGCGCCGCCCCGCTCGACGCCGGGCCCCGCGTCGCCCCCGGACCTCGCGTCGCCGCCCGGCCACCGTGTAGACTGGTCCGCATGGCAGCCGAATCCAAGAGAGCTATCGTCGCCGCGATCGCCGGCAACCTCGCGATCGCCACCATCAAGTTCGTGGCAGCTGGGTTCACCGGCAGCTCCGCCATGATCTCAGAGGGCATCCACTCCCTGGTGGACACGGGGAACGGCGTCCTTCTGTTCTACGGCCTGCGCCGCGGCGCCCGGCCGGCGGACGAAGAGCACGTCTTCGGCCACGGCATGGAGGTCTATTTCTGGAGCCTCATCGTGGCCATCAGCATCTTCGCAGTCGGGGGCGGGATGTCCGTCTACGAGGGCATCACCCACATCATCCACCCGACCCACATCGGTACCGCCTACATCAACTACATCGTGCTGGGGCTCTCGGCCGTCTTTGAAGGGATGTCCTTCACCGTGGCCTGGAGGGCGTTCAAGCAGAACCGCGGCTCACGCAGCGTAGTCGCCGCCATCCGCCGGGGGAAGGACCCGAGCCTGTTCACCGTCGTGTTCGAGGACTCGGCCGCGTTGCTCGGCCTGGCCGTCGCGTTCATCGGCGTGCTGCTGAGCGACGTCCTCGACATGCCTGAACTCGACGGCGCAGCTTCAGTCGTCATCGGGCTTATCCTGGTGAGCGCAGCGGTGTGGCTCGCGGCAGAGAGCCGCAGCCTGCTCGTCGGAGAGGTCGCCGACCCGGAGATCGTGGAAGCCCTGCGGGGCGCCGCCCTCGGCGATCCGGCGGTCATGGACCTCGGCGAGGTCCTCACAATGCACCTCGGGCCGGATCAGATACTGCTCAACATCGAGGTCACTTTCCGCCCCGGGATCACTGTAGAGGACGTCGATTCGGCCGTCCGCAGGATCGAACAGCGCATCCAGATACCCTATCCGCAGGTCACTCATATTTTTATTGAAGTAAGGAATAGACAAACCCCCTAGAGTATGTATAATGGGCTCATTGATTGTGCACTAAGGTACTAACCTATAAGACCATTGAGGGAGGATACGAACATGAAATGGACTTGCCCCGTTTGCGGTTACGTCTTCGAAGGTGATGCTCCCCCGGCCGAATGCCCGCAGTGCAAGGCCCCCGGCGCAGGCTTCAAAGCGGCCGGCGGCGGCGAGATGAGCTGGGCGGCCGAACATGTCGTCGGTATCGCCAAAGACGTGGATCCCCGCGTGCTCGAAGGTCTCCGCATGAACTTCAACGGCGAGTGCACCGAGGTCGGTATGTACCTCGCGATGTCTCGCGTGGCCTACCGCGAGGGCTATCCCGAGGTGGGCGAATACTGGCGCCGCGCCGCGTTCGAGGAAGCCGACCACGCTTCCCGTTTCGCCGAGCTGCTGGGCGAAGTCCTCTCCGCCTCCAGCAAAGAGAACCTCAAGGCCCGCGTCGAGGCTGAGAACGGCGCGACCTCCGGCAAGTTCGAACTCGCCAAACTGGCCAAAGAACTCGGCTACGACGCCATCCACGACACCGTCCACGAGATGGCTCGCGACGAAGCCCGTCACGGCAAAGCCTTCAAAGGCCTGCTCGACCGCTACTTCGCCTAGACGATCACCATCCGTCCGCCGGCGCATCGGCGGGCCGGACCGAGCTAGCAATGACGACCCCGGTGGCCTTAGCTACCGGGGTCTTTTGTCTCTTGGCCCCCCGCTCTCCGCTGATTGCACTCCTGCGCAAGTCCACTACTGGGACGAAAGTCCAATGTTCGTGTAAGTGAGTGCTTGCTACGCTGGCTGTATATCGTGTGCCCCCCGGTCTTCCTGGGCTGGGCCGGTCCGGCCGCACAGCAATGAAGGAGAAGAGAAGATGTTTCTTTCCCGCTCTCGGCGCAGAGCAGAGCACCCCGCGAACGCGCGCAGGCCCCTGATCCAAGTGGGTTTGGTCGTGCTACTCATGGTGGGCCTCATCGTGGCCACGAGTGGGAACGCCTCGGCGGTGACCAACACGCTGACATGGACCGGAGCTACGAGCGGCAACTGGAGCGACGCTGCAAACTGGACTCCCGCGGCGGTTCCCAAGGCCGCGGACACCTTGGTGTTCCCGGACGTGGCGAGCAACAAGGCAATGACTTACGACGTCACGGGATATCCGCAGTTCGGCAAGCTCAAGTTCACGGGTTCCGGCTACACCCTGGTCGCCTACGAATGGGATCGGATGTTGTATTGCGGAGGCATCGACAATCAGTCGACCTCCGGCACTGTCACGTTGAACGTGGAGTTCGATCTCATGAACATCCCGTCTTTCGTCGTCAGCACAGCCTCGGGCGGCACTACCGTTCTCAACGGACTACTCAAGGCCTACATAAACAACACCGGCATCACGTTCGACGGCGCCGGCACCACCGTGCTCCCGAACAACCCTGTGGGCGATTACAACCTCTGGGACACTAGGGCTACGAGCAATCTGACCGTCGCAGCCGGCACCCTGAGCGTCCAGTCCCTTGATGCCGGCAACTATGCCGGCACTATCACCGTCAAGAGCGGTGCGACGCTCGATACCCCGCTGGTATCGGGTAGTAGGCCGACCATCGGCAGCACCGTGGTAGTCGAGGCGGGGGGCCGCTTTTCCGGCGCGCCGTATGTCATAAAGCCGGTGAGCATCGCCGGCATCCTGGCGCCTTCCGACGCCACCGGCCTGCACTACGCGCAGTTCTGCAACACCCTGGGCTTCGAGCCGGGCGGGTCCTACGAGGTTGACGTCTCCTCGGCCGGGAGGAACCTCAACGACGAGGCCATGCTCACGTTCGTCGACTCTCCGCGCTACATAGCCATCGACTCCTCGGCGGCCTCCCCCTTCACCATCAAACTGATGACGCCTGACTCCGGGCCGGCCGACTTCAACCCGGCCCAGTCGTATACGTGGTTGGTAGCCTATTCATACTGGGGTTTCGACGGCTACGACGCGGGCGACATCGTCCTAGACACCACCGGGTTCAAGGGGTCGCCCAATGGCACGTTCAGCCTCAACGTCACCACTGACTCGATCTACGTGAAGTACACCCCGCGGACTCCCGTCGTCTGGGACGGCGGCGGCGGCGACAACAAGTGGAGCACCGCTGCCAACTGGGTGGGCGACGTCTGCCCGGCCGACGGCGACGACGTGGTCTTCTCGGGCAGCACCCGGACGTCGCCGGTGTGCGACGCCTCGTTCGACGGCATGACTCTGGGCAGCGTGACCTTCGCCTCGCCCGGATTCACGGTCACCTCCGTCGGGGGGCCCGTCCTGACCCTCACGAAGGGCATCTACAACACCTGCGACAGCGGCGACTCATCGTGGCAAGTGTGGGTGCGCATCCCGGCAGGCGGCGCTACGATCAAGACCGCGAACGCCTCAGCCACCACCAAGCTAGAGAACTGCTATGTCTACATGCCGAAGGGGGCTACGCTGACCGCGGACGGGGACGGCACGTTCACTATGAACACAGCGTTCATCGAAGACACGGCCGGGACCACCGATTTCGTGGTCAAGGCCGGCACCACGTACTGGTGCTCTGGAGGCGGCTACGGAAGCACCACCACGGTCGAGGACGGGGGCACGCTTTCCTTCCCGACCGACGGCCAATACGCGGTGATAGGCGCCGTCGACCTCCAGGCGGGCGGCCATGTGACGGGCGGAGCCGCCACTGTAAAGGGACCGTTCTCCGTCGCCGGCACCGTCACACTCGGTACCGACAACAACGCGATCTGGTGTCACGACGATGTCACTCTGCTGCCGGGTGGCTGTGTGGAACTCGCCTGCTCATATTACGGAGGCGAAGCGTCCGGCTTTGTGGGTGTCAACAACTTGAGCGACTGGAGGTTCGTAGGCGTAACGAACAGCTTGATCGTCAAGTCTGACAGCTCCTCCCCCTTCACCATCAAGCCTACCTTTGACTCCACGGTCCGTCGGTCCTCGAAGCACGACTACGCCGCCTTCCTCGCCAGTAACGTCTCTGGCTACGACGCCGGGGACCTGGTTGTCGACGGCTCGGGCATCACCGACTGCAAGGGCACCGTAGACGTCTGGGCCGATCCTTCGGGTCCGTTCTTCCTGGGCTTCCGCTACACCCCGCTGCCCACCTACACCATCAGTTGCACCTTGGGCACAGGAGCCACCATCAGCCCGGACATCAGTTCCACCTCCGACACGGTGACCAAGGGCGACAGCCCCACCTACACCTTCGGCATGAGCGCCTCCTACCCGGGCAAGTACATCAGCGGCGTCAAGATCGATGACGTCCTGCAGGATCCCACGCCCACGAGCTACACCTTCAACAGCGTCTCCACCGACCACACCATCCAGGTGCTCACAGCCGACCGCACCTTCGGTATCACGGCATCGGCCGGAGGCAACGGTCGGGTCTCGCCGGCGGGCACCACGAACGTCACCTATGACGGCTCGCAGACCTATTACGTGTACCCCGACTTCGGGTACCAGATCGACGATGTGAAGGTCGACGACGTGTCCCAGGGCGCCATAACCAGCTACGAATTCACGAACGTGAAGGCCGCTCACAAAATCTCGGCCACGTTCAAGAAGAAGACCTTCACCATCACCCCCAGCGCCGGCGCGGGCGGCAGCATCAGCCCGAACACAACGCAGATCGTGGACTTCGGCGGCTCGCGGAGCTTCACCATCACCCCCGGCACCGGCTACCACGTCGCCTCGGTGATGATCGACGGGGCCTGGGACGCCGGCGCGGTGACCAGCTACGACTTCACCAGCGTCGATGTGAACCACACCATCGACGTGACCTTCGCCAAGAACACCTACGACATCACGGTGAACGCCGGCACGGGTGGCAGCATCAGCCCCTCTGCCGCCTCGGTGGAATACGACGGCTCGCAGACCTTCTCCGTCGCGGCCGACCCCGGCTGGACCATATCCAACGTCACGGTGGACAACGTGTCCCAGGGCGCCATCACCAGCTACACCTTCAGCCACGTGACCGCCACCCACACCATCTCCGCCACCTTCACCCAGAACTCCACCAACATCTGGGGCGGCTTCCTGACCCCGCTGGCCCTCACCGACAGCAGGGTGTTCAACCGCGGCAGCACCATCCCGGTGAAGTTCGTCCTGATGCATCCCAAGGGCAAGCCCATCGTGAACATGAGCGCGACCTTGACCTGCATCGGCCCGAACAGGTCCTACGGTCCCTACCGGTTCGCCTACGACAAGAAGGGCGACCTCTACCTCTACAACCTCAAGACGGCGGGCTGGCCGTCGGGCTTCTACACCTTCACGGTGACTCTCGGAGACGGCTCCACCCATCCGGTGAGGGTATACCTGAAGTAGCCGCGCAAACCCCGCCGACCGCTACACCAAGAAGCCCCGGTGGCGTGTGCCACCGGGGCTTCTTCATTGCCTCTTCACCGATGCCCACCCGGCCCGCGCTCGGGGCGCGGCGGGCGGCACGGTGCCCCCTACTGCCTGAAGTCCTCCCCGTTCATGGCTGCGGCGATCTGATAGATGCCCTCGATAGGGAGCTGCGCGCCCGCGGCAGCAGCGCGCTCCATTACCTCCCGCACTGCGCCGGCGTCCTTGGCGTCCCACTCGCAGTAGAACTTGCCGTCCTCCGGCGTGTACCAGCTGCGAAGCCAGTACGCGTCCCTGCTGCAGTGGGCTTTGACGATCTGACCCAGCGGGGTGGCCGCGTCCATGCTCATATCGGGCCCCACCGGATGGACGACGAGGTATTTGCCCATATGCTGCCTCCTCTACGGACGTTCCTCGTACACCCTTCCATTCTCCGCGCCACCGCGGCCCCGTCAAGAAACAGAGCGGGCCGCCCCGGTGCTCCGGGGCGGCCCGCGTCATCTCGGTCGAGTCGGTGCGGCCTGTCAAGGCGCCGCCGTTCCTATGAAGCCTCGGCCAGCGCCTCCACGAACTGGCTGTTGTACAGGTCGTAGTAGAATCCCCCCGCGGCCAGCAGTTCCTGGTGGGTGCCCTGCTCCACGATGGCGCCCTGGTTCATCACCAGGATGAGGTCGGCATCGCGGATGGTGGACAGCCGGTGGGCGATCACGAAGCTCGTACGGCCTTTCAGCAGCCGGGCCATGGCCCGCTGGATAAGTACCTCGGTCCTGGTGTC
This sequence comes from uncultured Actinomycetes bacterium, assembly GCA_903873715.1. GTDB lineage: Bacteria > Actinomycetota > Thermoleophilia > RBG-16-64-13 > RBG-16-64-13 > CAIQPS01. Next base: position 38,187 of record CAIQPS010000060.1, on the reverse strand, counting down.
GACGGAACTGGTGGCTTCGTCCAGGATGAGCACGTCCGGATCGGCCAGGAACGCCCGGGCGATGGTGAGCAGCTGCCGTTCTCCCTGAGAGACGTTCGCCGAGTCGTCGTCCAGCTTGGTGCCGTACCCGTCGGGGAGGGTGCGGACGAAGTGGTCCACGTGGGCCGCCTCCGCCGCCGCCCGTATCTGCTCCTCGGTGGCCCCTTCTTTTCCGTAGGCGATGTTGTCGCGGATCGTGCCGCTGAACAGCCACGCGTCCTGGAGCACCATGCCGAACAGCCGGCGGAGGTCGTCGCGCACCATCTTCTGGGTGTCGACGCCGTCGACTAGGATCTGTCCTTTGTCGATCTCGTAGAAGCGCATGAGCAGGTTGACCAGCGTGGTCTTGCCGGCGCCGGTGGGACCGACGATGGCCACGGTCTGGCCGGGCTTCACCTCGATGCTCAGGTCGTCGATGAGCGGGACGTCTGGCAGGTAGCGGAAGGACACGTCCTTGAACTCCACGTGGCCCTCGGCGTGCTCGAGCACCACCGGCTTCTCCGGTTCTGCGGACTGCTCGGGCTCGTCCAGGATCTCGAACACCCGCTCGGCGGACGCCACCGCGGATTGCAGCACGTTGGCCACGCTGGCGGTCTGGGTGATGGGCTGGGTGAACATCTGCGAGTACTGGATGAACGCGGTGACGCTCCCGAAGTCGAGTGCGCCCGAAGCCATCCGCAAGCCGCCGACGATGGCGACCGCCACATACTGCAGGTTGCCCACGAACATCATCATGGGCATGATGATCCCGGAGATGAACTGAGCCTTGAAGCTCGACTGGAAGAGCTCTTCGTTCTGTTCGTCGAACTCCTCGATGCTCTCCTTCTGGCGGCCGAACACCTTCACGATGGTGTGGCCGGTGAACGTCTCCTCCACGTGGCCGGTGAGCGACCCCGTGCTTTGCCACTGCAGGGTGAACTGCTTCTGCGACTGCTTGGCGATGATCATGGTGATGGCCACCGAGATCGGCACGGTCACGACGGCTATGAGGGCAAGCAACCAACTGGTGTAGAACATCATCGCAAGCACGCCGATGAGCGTGAGTATCGAGCTGATGATCTGCGTCAGCGTCTGCTGCATGGTCTGCTGGATGTTGTCGATGTCGTTGGTCACGCGGCTGAGGATGTCGCCGCGGGCATGCCCGTCGAAATACTTCAGCGGCAGCCGCGCCAGCTTCTCGTCGATGTCCCGGCGGAGCCGGAAGATGGTCCGCGCGACCACGCCGGCCATGACGTAGCCCGAGAGCCATCCGAACAGGGAGCTGATCAGGTAGATGGCGATGAGTATCACGAGGATCTTGACGACCGCGCCGAAGTCCACGCCCTTGCCCACGGCGAAGTCGGGCAGCCTCTGGATGAAGCTGGCGACTTTCTCCATGCCCGGGATATGGCTGAGGATGCCGGACGTCTGGGTGGCGTCCATGCCCGTCTCCAGCCCGGGGATCATGCCGGCCGCCTTGCCGAGCTGCCGGCCGGTCCCGCCGGACAGGACCAGGTTGAACACCCGGCCCAGGATCTTCGGCCCCGAGATGGTGGCTGCGACGCTGAACGTGGTGAGCACGATGATGATCGCGATCCTCGCCCGCTCCGGACGGAGCGTGCCCACCAAGCGCTTGAAGGAGCCCTTGAAGTTCTTGGCCTTCTCGCCGGTACCGATGAGTCCGGGCGGACCGAATCCCGGCCCATGCTGCTGCTGGCGGCGGCCCCGCGCGCCGCGCTGGCGCACGCCGCCGGCGCCGACCTGCGGCTTGCCGTCCCCGTCGGGGGTGGTCATGTGCGCGGCGTTCTCGGCCGGGGTCGTCTGGTCTTTCCGCTCTTCGGCGCTCATGCCACTTCCTCCGCGCTCAACTGCGAGTAGACGATCTCCTGGTAGGTGCCGCACCCCTTCAGGAGCTCTGCGTGATCGCCGAGGCCGCACATGCCGCCCTGCTCGAGGACGACGATCTGATCGGCGTGCAGGATGGTGCTGACGCGCTGCGCCACCACGATGACCGTGGCGTCCTTGGTCTCCTGCTTGAGAGCCGCGCGCAACATGGCGTCGGTCTTCAAGTCGAGGGCCGAGAAGCTGTCGTCGAACACGTAGATATCGGGTCTCTTTACGATGGCCCGCGCGATGGCCAGGCGCTGGCGCTGGCCCCCGGAGACGTTCGTGCCACCCTGGGTGATGGGCTCATACAGCCCTTCGGGCATGGCCCTGACGAACTCCTCCGCCTGCGCGATGCGCAGGGCATGCCACAACTCCTCGTCCGTGGCGTCCGGGTTGCCGTAGCGCAGGTTGCTGGCCACGGTCCCGGAGAACAGGAAGGCCTTCTGCGGCACGAACCCGATATGTTGCCAGAGGTCGGCGCGGGCCATGTCGCGGATGTCGTTGCCGTCGATGCTGATGCTCCCCGCCGAAACGTCGTTCAGCCTCGGCACCAGCCCTATGAGGGTCGACTTCCCGCTGCCGGTACTCCCCACGATGGCCGTGGTCTCCCCCGGTCTGGCCGTGAACGATATATGGCTGATGATGGCGTCCTGGGCCCCGGGATAGCGGAACTCCACGTCCTTGAACTCCACCAGGCCGCGCGGCCCCCCATCACGGGACGGCAGGACGACGGGCGTCGCGGGGTCCTTGATGGCCGGCTCCACATCTAGCACGTCCTGCACCCGGTTCCCGGAGGCTACGGCGCGCGGGATCATGGCGGCCAGCATGGTGGCCATGAGGACCGAGAACAGGATCTGCATGACGTACTGGATGAACGCCATCAGGTTCGCGGCCTGCATGCCCTCGCTGTCGACGCGGTAACTGCCCACCCACATGATGCCGGCCATGGACAGGTTCATGATCAGGAAGAGGATCGGGAAGACCAGGGAGAACAGCTTGAACACCTTCGACCAGAGCCCGGTGAGGTCGGTGTTGACCTCGGCGAACCGCTTCTCTTCGTACTGCACCCGGGAGAAGGCCCGGATCACGCGGATGCCGCCCAGGTTCTCGCGCATCAACTGGTTGATGCGGTCCGTCCGCGACTGCACCGTGCGGAACAGCGGGATGGCCGTGCGGAGCACGAGGAACAGGAAGACGAACATCACCGGGAGGATCACCGCCAGCGATATGGACAGTAGTCTGTCCTGGCGAAGGGCCATGATGATGCCGCCGATGGCCGACATCGGGGCGAACAGCATCATGGTGAGGCCGATAGCCGTCACCATCTGCACCTGTTGCACGTCGTTGGTGTTGCGGGTGATGAGAGACGGGGCTCCGAACCGGCCCATCTCGCTCTGCGAGAGGCTCTGCACCTTGCGATAGAGGTCTCCGCGGATGTCGCGGCCCGCGCCCATGGCGGTCTTGGCGGCGTTGAAGTTGGAGAGGATGGAGCAGATCGCCGTGCCGATGGCCACCGCGAGCATGATCGCGCCGACGCGCAGGATGTAGTTGGTGTCACCCTTCACCACGCCGTTGTTGATGATGTCGGCGTTGAGGGTGGGCAGATACAGGTTGCCGATGCACTGCAGCAGCACGATCACGAAGATCGCGCTGATGCGCCACTTGTACGGCCTCAGATAGGTCAGCAGCAGTCTCTTCACTTACATCCCTCGCCCCTCATGGTCTTTCGTCCCTGCGCACAGCAGTTCCGCGATACGCCCGGAAACCTGGTCGAGGATCCGGGTGAGATCTTCCTTGTCCTTGTCGCTGAGCGTCCCGAAGGTGGTCTCCAGATAGCTCTCGAACTCCTCCCGATGCTGCATCTCCTGGCGGCGCCCCTCGTCCGTGAGGAACACCCGGGTGATCCGCTGGTCGGCCGAGTCGGCCTCCCGCCGCACCGCACCCGCCTTCTCAAGCCCCTGCAGGATGCTCGTGACCCGCGGTCGCGAAAGATGCAGGGTATCGGCCAGGTCCCGCTGGCTCATGCCGTCGTTCCTCGACAGCAGCCGCAGGCAGAAGACTTCGCCGTGATGGGCTTCTTCCGTGGTGAACAGCTTCTGCATCGCCTGGCGGTGCAGATGGAAGATGCGGCCCAGGGCCTGAAACGCCCGAGCGGCGACAGGGTCGGTGGCATCGGGCGGGAGCGGCGGCGGACCGGAAAGGTTTGCACAATGGTTCATCGCAAAACAGTTTTGCACAGAATCATTCCGCAGTCAAACGGCGGTCGCCACCGGCGTCGGATCGGCTTCTCGTCGCCCACTTCGGGGCCGGAAGGTTGACGAGCAAGGGGTCAACCTATACAGTCCACTGTCATGAATGAGCGCACATCACATCTTGAATGGAAGACCCTCGCGGTCGAGGCCCAAGCGCTCGCCGCCAAGGGTGAACTCGGCGACGCGATAGAGGCGGGCGAGGACGCACTGGCCGCCGCGGAGGCCGAACTCGGCGCCGACCACGCGGCCGTGGCCGCCATCGTCGCCGACCTGGCCGTGATGCACGAGAGGGCCGGGGCCTACCTCCATGCCGCTCCCTTCTACGAGAGGGCCCTCGCCATCCGGCGCAAGGCCTTCGGCGACGCCGACCCCGCCGTCGCCCTCGCGCAGGAGAACCTCGGCCACCTGTACCACGTGCTGGGCAAGGACGCAGAGGCGATCCCCCTCTACCAGGCCGCCCTCTCCACCAGGGAAGCGACCTTGGGAGCCGACCACCCCAAGGTGGCGGTGACCATCGACGAACTCGGCGACGTGCTGCTGGCCACCGGTCGCATCGACGATGCCGCCGCCCTCTACCGCAAAGCCTTGGCCATCCGGCAAGATGCGTTCGGGGCTGAGAGCCCGCGCCTGGCCCCCGCCTTCGACAGAGTGGGCTCGGCCGAACAGGCCAGGGGTGACTTCGCCGCCGCCCAGGCTGCGTTCGACCAGGCGTCCGCCCTGCGCATGGCCGCCTACGGCGACCGTGACGCCTCGGTGGCGCTCTCGCTGCAGAACCTGGCCGGTCTGGCCGCAGCCAAAGGTGAAGCCGACAAGGCGTGCGCGCTCCACGAGCAGGCGGTCGCGCTGCTCGACGCGGCCGACCCTGACGACCTGGGCCTCGCCGCCAGTCTGGAGTCCCTTGCCGGCTGCCTTCGTGCCGCCGACAAGCCCGCCGACGCGCAGCCGCTCCTCGAGCGTGCGCTCGCCATCAAGGAGAAACACCTCGGCCTGGTCCATCCCGACCTGGCCGTCACCCTCGTGGCCCTCGGCGCCCTCCTCGACTCCCGAGGCCGTGGCACCGACGCTCTCTGGAGCTGCGAACGCGCGCTCCACATCCGGCAGGATTCCTTCGGACCGGATCATCTGCTGGTCGCCGCGAGCCAGGCCCAGGTGGCCGAGCTCTACCGGGCCCGCGGACAGTATGCCCTGGCCGAGCCTCTGTTCGAGAAGGCCCTCGCCACCCGCGACCACCTTCTCGCCGACGACGACGTGGACCTGGCCAAGAGCCTCGCCGACCTGGCCGAGCTCTACTACGTCCGGGGCCGCTACGCGGCCGCCGAGCCCCTCTACGAGCGGGCCATCGCCATCAAGAAGGCCGTCCTCGGGCCGGACGATCCCAGCCTTGCCCTCTCTCTCAACGGTCTTGCCGTGCTGTCGTCGGTGCAGGAGCGCTACGACGCGGCGGAGCCCCTCTTCAAGCAGTCCCTGGCGATATGGGAGAAGAGCCTCGGCCCCGACCATCCTGACGTCGCCACCAGCCTCGGCAACCTGGCGGTTATCTACCAGGAGCAAGGCCGCTTCGCCGAGGCCGAAGAACTCACCAAGCGCGCGCTCTCCATCCGGGAGAAGGCTCTCGGCGCCGAGCACGAGCACGTCGGCACCACCCTGGAGAACCTGGCCGAGTTGTATCGGGCGCAGGGCCGGTTCGACGAGGCTGAGCCTCTCTACACCCGGGCGCTCGAGGTCCTCGAGAAGAGCCTGGGCGGGGAGCACCCCGAGGTCGCGGTCAGCCTGCACAACCTGGCCGAGTTGTATCGGGCGCAGGGCCGGTTCGACGAGGCGGAGCCTTTGTATTCGCGGGCGCTCGGTGTCGCCGAAGCCGCCCTGGGCTTGGAGCATCCTGACGTGGGCATGATCCTTGCGGGCATGGCCGCGCTCTACGAGCAGACCGGCCGCACGGCCGAAGCAGCGGGACTCAAAGAGCGAGCGGGAGCGATCCGGGCCATCGAGCGCTAGACTCTCCGCTTCACGGGTGCGGCGACGCGTGATCGCCGATCCGGTATGCACGTATGGGCTTTCTCAGGGACCCCTTCGGGGGTCCTTCTCTTTTGTCGAGCAACCCGTGTGGGCGCCAACGATCTCGCGCCTCGATCAGGGCCGGCGGCGGTTGCGGACACGCGTCTGCCGGGTGCGCCCTTCTCAGCTCCCCGCGACAGGCCGGTCGGCGAGAGCTTGACGGACCGCCATACCCAGGACTTCTGGGCGGAAAGGCTTCTGCAGGAGCGTCGTTCCCTCGTCGAGCGCCCCGGAGCGCCCGATGAAGTCGCTCGGATAGCCGGATATGAAGAGCACCGGGATACCCGGGAACTGTTCCAGGATCTTACGAGCCAACCCGTCGCCCCGCAGCGAACCCGGCAAGATCACGTCCGTGACCAGCAGGTCCGGCGGCACTTCGCAGGAGCGTGCGATGGCCTGCGCTTCGTCCGCGTCGGCCGCAGCCAGAACCCGATAGCCCAGGCCGGACAGATAGCGCACCATGAGCACCCTCAATTGCGCTTCATCTTCGGCCAGGATGATCGTCTGTCCCTGGCCCGTCACTTGCGAGGTCTCGAGCGGCCCCGCGCCTCGAGCATCCTCCGCTTCCACCAGCGGAAGGTACACGTCTACCCGCGTCCCTTCGCCCGGCTCGCTGGACAGCTCGACGTGGCCCCCGCTCTGCTGCACGATGCCGTAGACCACGGAGAGACCCAGGCCGGTGCCCTTGCCGGGCTCCTTCGTGGTGAAGAACGGTTCGAACGCCCGCGATGCCGTGTCCCGGTCCATGCCCACGCCGGTGTCGGACACCGAGAGCACCGCGAAGTGCTCGTCCGATCCGGGCCCATCGCCAAGCTCGTTCATCGCCCACGAGACGCTGCCAGACCCCAACGTGAGGACCCCGCCGCCTGGCATGGCGTCTCGGGCGTTGAGAACGAGGTTCGTCACCACCTGCTCCAACTGGTGCCGGTCGGCCCGAACATACCCCAGGCCGGGGTCCAACCTGGTGACCAGCTGAAGATCTTCGCCGAGGATGCGACGCAGCATGGGCGCCAATTCCTCGAGCAAGTCGTTCAAACGCACCTTCTCGGGTCGCATCGGCTGCCGACGAGAGAACGCCAGGATCTGCTTGGTGAGTGTCGCAGCCCTCTCGCCCGCACGTCTGATCTCTTCGAGGTCCTTCCTGCTCTCCGATGTCTGCAGGTCGGCGCTTTCGCTCAACACTTCCGCATACCCCAGAATCACCCCGAGGAGGTTGTTGAAGTCGTGGGCGATACCGCCGGCCAGTTGCCCGACGGCCTCCATCTTCTGACTCTGCCGCAGCTGCTCCTCCGCCTGTCTGAGTTCTCTCTCGGAGCGCTGGCGCCCCGTGACGTCTCGAAAGACCAGCAACAGCGACGGCCTGCCACCGTAGTTGACCCGGGCGCTGGTCATCTCCGCTGAACGCAAGACCCCGTCGAGGCCGCGGATCTCGAAGGTCTGGAACGCAGTGGCGTGAGACTTTCTCGCCTGCTCAGGCTCAGGGTCCATAGCCGACAGGGCGTCTCCGTCCAGCAGTCGGTCGAGGGGGGTCGATTTCAAGACCCTCTCGGAACTCGCCCCGAACAGGGCGGCCGCCGCGGGGTTCGCGGCAACGATACGACCTTTCGCGATGACGACGATGCCTTCGGGGTTCAGATCGACAAGCTTCTTATAGCGGTGCTCGGACTCATCGAGCCTGTGCCTGACCGAGACCAGCCACTGCATCCAACCTCTCGCCGCGGGCACCACGGCGACGACGAGAGACACCCCGCCCAGGTACTGCGCTGCACGGCTCGCCCAGTTGACAGCGTCGCCGAGCGAATGCTGGAACGCCACCCCCGCCAATCCCACGCATATGAGACCCAGACCGACGCTGTAGAACAAGCGAAAGTACGTCCATCCCACCGCAGGCCTGAGAGCGAGAAGGATCGCAGAGACTCCGAACACACCGGCCGCCGACCAAGCGACACCCTTGCCCAGCGGCGTCGCTCCGACCCCTTGCAGGAAATAGCGCGGCCACAGGTCGTTGCGCACGAGCACCAACAGGACGACCGCCGCCAGCACGACGCCGGCGTACCCGCCAAGAGCCACCGCCAACCGGCCGCCACGTCGCCCTGCGCCCGACGCCGACGCGCACATCGCGACCGACGACAGATGCAGAAGGCCGGAAAGCAACGCCAAACTGTTGTACAAGGCGGGGATGGCTCCCGGCACCGACCCCCCAAGACGGAATCCGGCGAAAATCGCGCCGAGCCCCAGTGAGAGCGTTCCGAGTCCCATCAGGTAGACGATGCACGACGCCCTCTCCAGGTGGCTGCGCAGCGCAAGGATCGCCACTGCGAAGGAAGGGACGCCCAACAGCAGGGTGTTGAACAAGGCGAAACTGTAGCCGGGGTTGAAGGCCCCTGCCGGCCTCGTCGCGACCAGGATACCTATGCACGCCACCGCAAGAGGCACCGTCGCCACAACGAGCGACGCCCACCGTGTAGGCCGCCTGCCCGGCCACAAGTCTACCGGCGGTCCGATGTCGTCCGGGATTCGCGGTTCGAGCTGCTGGGACACGTCGCTCATGTCGGTCTCCTCACCGACGAGACCCCGGTGCAGGCACATCGGGGGCCGGCTTGGGCTCCGTTCGACCCTATCACCCGACGCCCGCCCATACAACCGGACACGAAAGAACGGCGCCCCGTCAGGGGCGCCGGTGCTCATGGGGAGGATATCCGGGGATCCGGGGCGGCGCTCCGTGGGCGCGCCGCCCGGCAGGTGTTACTCGATGCCCACCAGCAACTGCCCGCGCTGGGCTGTGTCGCCTTTCTGCACGGCCACGACCACGACCGTGCCTTTCTTAGGCGCCCGCAGCTCGTTCTCCATCTTCATGGCCTCGAGGACCACGAGCGGAGTACCTTCGTCGACGGCGTCGCCCACCTTGACGAACACGTCCACGATCTTGCCGGGCACCGGTGCGAACAGGCCGTCCTTGGCATCCACCTCGGCTGCGGGCTGAGCCCCTGCGCCTGAGGCAGCGGCGGCACCGCCTGCCGAGCCGCCGGGGGCGTCCGCGGCGGGACCCGACTCCCGCACCAGGTCCGAGACCGTCAGCGGCACCCTCTCCCCCGCCACTTCCAGAGTGAAGCAGCCGACGTCCTGGGTGCTCTCGACCACGCGGATCTCGAAGCTCTTGTCGCCCACCTGGAGGGTGCGCTTCTCGGCCGACGCGGAGCCGGTCTTCGTCTCGAACGCTTCGCCGTTGATGGTGATGCCGCCGTCGGCCGCAGCCGACACCTCGTATTCCTTGCCGTCCACCTGGAGTTTGAACTTCATGATCAGTACCTCCAGGACACGGAGCGGGCACCCACCAGTTCGGCCCTGCCGGCCGCAGCCCAGGCGGGCGTAGCGGGCGGGGCTTCACCGGCGCACACATCTGCTGTTGTCGCCGCCGCGGCTTCGGCCGGCTGCGGCGCGCAGGTCACTTCCTTGTCGACACCGAGGAGACCGGCGACGGCCGCCACCAGAGCGGCCAGCTCTTCCTTGGGCCGTTCCGAACGGTCGCGCCTGGCGAAGAACTCCAAGGCCACCTGCGGGAACATGGCATAGGAGATCAGGTCCTCTTCGGTGTACTTGATCCCCAGTTCATCCAGTTCGGCCCGGCGCTTGGGCAGTTCGGGCTCGAGAAGGTCCGCGGGACGGGCCGTGATGGGCTCCTCGTCGCCTATGACCAGCTTCTGGACGTCCGGGTCGATCGCGGCCGGCGTCCGGCCGTAGTAGCCCTGCACGAGACCCCGGGTCTCCTTGGTGACCATCTTGTAGCGGCCCATCAACACGTTGAGCGTCGCCTGCGTCCCCACGATCTGCGAGGTCGGCGTCACCAGCGGCGGGTACCCGAGTTCCTTGCGGACCCGCGGCACCTCCTCCATCACTTCGGGCATGCGGTCGAGGGCACCCTGCTCCTTGAGCTGGTTCGAGAGGTTGGAGATCATCCCGCCGGGGATCTGCCACATGAGCACGGCCGGGTCGACCGCCGTGAAAGCGCTCTCGTAGGCCTTGTACTTCTTGCGCACGTTGCGGAAGTACTCGGAGATCTCCTCCAGAAGCCCGATATCCATGCCGGTAGCCCGGTCGGTGCCGTTGAGGGCGGCCACCATGGATTCCGTCGGCGGATGGGACGTCCCCATCGACATCGACGAGATAGCGCAGTCGAGGATGTCGGCGCCGGCCTCCACCGCTTTCAGGTAGGCCATGGAGGCCATGCCCGAGGTGTAGTGGCAGTGCATGTGCACCAGGATCTCCGGATGGGCATGTTTGAGAGCGGAGACCAGTTCGTAGGCGTCCTGCGGATCGAGCAGTCCGGCCATATCCTTGATGGCGAACGACCGGGCGCCCAGTTCCGCGAGGCGGGCGGCGAAGTCGACGAACGTCTTGACCGAATGGACCGGGCTCTTGGTGTAGCTGATGGTGCCCTCCACCCACTGCCCGTTCTCCCGGACCGCCTTGCAGGCCGTCTGGAGGTTGCGCGGGTCGTTGAGGGCGTCGAACACCCGGAACACGTTGATGCCCGCCTGGCACGCCAGCCGCACGAACTCCTCGACGACGTCGTCCGCGTAGTTACGGTAGCCGACGGCGTTCTGGCCCCGCAGCAGCATCTGCAGGCGGGTGTCCGGCATGGTGGTCTTGAGGGCGCGCACGCGCTCCCATGGATCCTCGTTGAGGAAGCGCATCATGGAGTCGAAGGTCGCTCCGCCCCACATCTCGATGGACCAGTAGCCTGCCTGATTGATCTTGGCCGCGATCGGCAGCATGTCCTCGGTGCGCATACGGGTCGCGAGCAGCGACTGGTGCGCGTCCCTCAGGACGAGGTCCGTGATGTGGACGGGTTTCGCGGCCCCGGCACCCGCCGAGACAGCGCCCTTCTTGGTGGCGGCACTCACAGTGGGATGTTCCCGTGCTTCTTGGGTGGCCGCCCTTCACGCTTCGACGCGCAGGCTTCCAGCGCCGAGACCAGCCGCGGGCGGGTCTCCCCCGGCTCGATCACGTCGTCCAGGTAGCCGCGCTTGGCGGCGGTGACCGGCGAATGAGCCTCCCAGCGCCGCACCGCGCCGCCGAGGGCCGACGCGGCGATCTCCGCCGAGGGCCAGGCCAGGTTGAAATCCGCCCGGATATGCTTGGAGGCCATCACCTCGTAAGCCTCGCCGTACGCCCGGCCCGTCACCACCGTGAGCTTGGGGACCGAGGCTTCGCAGTAGGCGTATAGGAGTTTGGTGGCCTCACGCAGCAGACCGCCGCGCTCCTGGGCTTTGCCGGGCACGAAGCCCGGAGTGTCCACGAAGGTGACGACCGGGATGTTGAACGCATCGCACGTGCGCACGAAACGGGCGCCCTTGGCCGCCGCGTCGATGTCGACCCTGCCCTCCTGCTCGGCCGGCTGGTTCGCTACCACGCCCACCGCCCGGCCGTTCAGCCTGGCGAAGCCGACGACGAGGTTCTTGGCCCATCCGCCCTGAATCTCCAGGAAGCGGCCTTCGTCCACCACCGCGCCGACCACATCGCGCATGTCGTACCCGGGACCGTCTTCCGCCCCGTCGACCATCAGCTTCTCGAGCGTCGCATCCTTACGGTCGACCGGATCGGTGCAGGCCACGCGCGGGACGTCCTCGAGGTTGTTCTGCGGCAGGTACGACAACAACTCGCGCACCGACGAGAGGCACGCGCCCTCGTCGCCGGCCGCCAGGTGGGCCATCCCGGTCTTCTCGCTATGTGTGCGGCCGCCACCCAGTTCCTCCATGGTGGCTTCCTCGCCCCCGACCGTGCGCGCCGCTTCCGGCCCGGCCAGATAGAGCTGCCCGGAGCCCTTGACCATGAGGGTGAAGTCGGCCAGCGCCGGCGAATACGCCGCAGCCCCGCCGCATTGGCCCATGATGGCCGCGATCTGGGGCACGACCCCGCTCGCCATGACGTTGCGGAAGAAGATGTCGGCGTAGGCGCCCAGCGCGCCCAGTCCGCCGTCGTGGTGCCAGCGCTCGCCTGCGTCGTGGATGCCCACGATGGGGGCGCCGTTCTTCATCGCCAGATCGACGACTTTGAGCGTCTTCTGCGCGAAGCGCTCGCGCGAGTACCCGTCGGTCTCGTCCCCGTCCTGGGAGAACAGGTACACGTCCCGCCCGTTGACCTTCCCGTGGCCGGTCACCACGCCGTCGACCAACACGTCGAGTTCGACGAACGTGCCGGGGTCGAGCACCGCGAGCGCCCGTTCACGTGCGCTCAGGAGTTCGTTCTTGCGGCGAGCCGCCGCCTGCTCCGGGCCTCCCTCGAGGAGGGCTTCCTTCTTGAGCAGACGCAGCCGCTCCAGTCTTTCTTCGCCTGTCACAGCCGCGAAATCCTCTTACTAGTGGACATGACCACGCATCTCCCGATCTCGGTCCGCTTTTGGTGGGTGCCATGCTACACGTAAACGCGCCCGGAGGAAACATCAGCACGTATCAAGGTACCCTCGCAGACCTGCATGTGACCCAAGACCGGTGCGGCCGCACCCGCTTTCAGCCAACGCTCCCAGAAAAGTGTAGTAACATCGTTACCTATTGAAGCTTCTTGCAGCACGGAGGCACCATCCGTCCAATGCACGTTCCCAGAGGGAGGCTCGTGATGAGAGTTCGCCGGTCCGCTCGCTACACCATCCGCCTGTTGGCCGCAGCCGCGATCCTGGTCCTTGCGGGCGCCGTCGTTGCCGGGTGCGGCGGCTCCGCCGCCCCCACCACCACTGCCAGCGGGCCCTTGGTCACGCATGTCACCAACCCTGCCGCCGGAGGACAGACAGTCCAGGTCATCATGACCGACCGCAGCTACCAGCCGAAGGAAGTCACCATCAAAGTGGGTGACACGGTCACCTGGGTCAACCAGGACAACCCGCAGCACGATGTGGTCGCCGACAACGGGGAGTTCAAGAGCGGCCTGTTCACGAACGGCAACACGTTCAGCTTCACGTTCACCAAGGCCGGTACGTATCCTTACCACTGCAGCATCCACGCCGGGATGACCGGCACCGTGATCGTGCAGTAGCAGCTAGCTTCGAGCGGACCCTCGGGCCTCTCCCGCTTGACCCTGGCCGCCCGGGCGCACCAGCGCCCGGGCCCACGTCTTGGCGAAGTGGACTGATTGCGCAAAGGCCGGCACCGGACGCTCCGGCACGATCCGGGGCCCCATCGCCAGAGCGTCTTCATACGCCTCTACGATCTGGCCGACGATGCGATCCCAGGAATACCGCTCCGCCCTCTCGATGCCGGAGAGAATCAGATCCCGGCGCAGTCCAGGATCGCTCAGGACGGTGAACAAGGCGCTTTCCAGAGCGGCGGGGTCGTCCGGCGGTACGAGCACCCCGGCTGATCCCTCGGCCAACACCGCCCTGTAGCCGGGGATGTCCGAGGCTATCACCGGCAGCCCGGCCGACATGGCCTCCACCAGGATCATCCCGAAGCTCTCGCCACCATTCGAGGGCGCGCACAGCACCTCGGCACTCGCCATCTCCCGCACCTTCACGTCGTGGGGCACCCGGCCCAAGGCCGTCACCCCGTCAAGCACTCGATCCGGCGCCCCACGGCCCCTGGCAGCGTGGTCCCGAAGCTCCTCCGGCGTGGTGCCTGCAAGAACCAGGGTGGCGGAGGGCATGCGCCGGCGAAGACCCTGGAAGGCTTCGAGCAGCGCCGGCAGTCCCTTGCGGGGCTCCGCGCGCCCGATGAACATCACCCGGCCGGGGATCTTCCGGCCGTCTCGGGCTGCGGCATACCGATCGATGTCGATCCCGTTCGGGATGACCCTGTATTCGCCCGGGAAGTGCGGGATCACCGTCTGTCTGGCGCTTTCCGACACGACGATGTTCAAGGTGATGCTCGCCAGGATGCGCTCGGCCAGCGGACGCCAACGCTCGTAGAAGGCCGAGGCGGCACCAGCGGCGTGGAACGTCGCGACCACCGGGACCTTCGCCATCATCGTCGCGGCCGCGCCCACGGCCGGGATGGTGGGCTCGTGGACGTGGACCACGTCCAAGCCGAGACGATCGAGGATGCGGCTCATCTTGCCCAGCATGAAGAAGTCGGCGCTGACATGAGCGATGGAACCGTTCGACGGCACGGGGATGGACTGGCCCGCCGCGACGAAGTTCGGCGGAACAGGGGTCTGCGAGCGGCTCAGATCTCCGGCGGGAGCGATCACGTAGACCTCGTTGCCCAAGCCCTCGAGGTGGTGCATCAAGCTCGTGACGTGATTGTTCACGCCTCCCAGCACAGTCCACGAATATGGAGAGACCAGACCGATCCTCATGGGCTCACTCCGGTGATGTCGAGCACACGCAGTTGAACGGATCCGCAGGCTTTGCATAATCGTATCGCGTCGGGCGCGACCGCAGGCATCCGCTTGGAGCATCCCCTGTATGTTTGCAGGCCAAACGGCCGTCTGAAGGGATGCGGCCGGGCAGGACGAAATGACAGAACGAGAGGCCCCCGGTATAATCGGGCGCCAACCGGCACGGATCGCGATGCGACCCGGTAACGAAGGCAAGCGGGCGGACCAGGAGGGATCGGTGCCTCGCAGCAGACGCAGTTCACGCAGGCTACCTGCACGCATCCTCGTCTTCCTCGTCATCGCCTCCGTTCTCACGGTCTCGATGTCCAGCCTTGCCCAGGCCACTACCCCGGCCATCAAGAAGGCCCAATCCGACGCCCAGTCCCTGCTCGCGCTCATCGAGCAACTGGACGAGGAGCTGAGCGCCGCCGCCGAGGATTACGACTACGCCGCCCAGCAACTCGAAGATACGCAGGCCAAGGTGACCAAGGCCCAGCAGAACATCGCGAAGGCGGAAGCCGATCTCAAGACCGCCCAGGGCCAGCTCAACCAGCGGCTCGTCAATATCTACAAGGCCGGTCAGCTCAACATCCTGAACGTCCTCCTCGGCGCCACCAGCTTCCCCGACCTCATCAACCGCGCGGACCAGTGGCAGCGGCTCGGCCATCAGGACTCCCAACTCATCGACCAGGTGAAAGGCTACGAGACGGACCTCGCGACCCGCAAGGCCCAACTCGACATCGATCTGAAGCAGCAGGAGCTCGACGCGGCCAAAGCCGACGCCGCCAAACAGAAGGTCGAGGCCCAACTCGAGAAACAGAAGCAGGCGCTCAAGGGCAAGGAAAAAGAGATCGCGGCCCTCAAGAAGGCCGAGGCCGCGCGCCAAGCCAAGTTGGCCGCCGCCGCCAAGGCCCGGGCCAAGTTCCTCAAGTCCCGCGCCGGCATCGTCGTCAGCACCGCCATGAAGTATCTCGGCGTCCCCTATGTCTGGGGCGGGTCGAGCCCCCGCGGCTTCGACTGCTCGGGCCTGGTCAAATACTGCTACGCCAAGGTGGGCATCTCTCTGCCCCACTCCAGCGCCATGCAGTACCACTACGGCACGCATGTCTCCCGGAGCCAGCTCAAGCCTGGCGACCTCGTCTTCTTCTACAACCCCATCCACCACGTGGGCATGTACATCGGCGGCGGCAACATGATCAACGCCACCGGTACCCACGTGCAGATAGGGACCGTCTGGAAAAGCAGTTACTACGGAGCCACCCGCCTGCTCTAGCGGCTCAGCCATCGACTGGAGGCCCCGGTGGACTTCCTTGGACTCGTCAGATCCCGCTACGCCTGCCGCTCCTACCTTCCCCAGCCCATCGAGGAGGAGAAGCTCGCCCGAGTGCTGGAGGCCGTCCGCCTCGCTCCCTCCGGCTCCAACCGTCAGCCCTGGAAGTTCGTCCTCGTGCGAGACCCGCAGGTCAAGCGCGCCCTCGTGCATGCCTGCGCCAACCAGCGCTTCATCGCGTCGGCTCCGTTGGTGATCGCGGGATGTGGCCTGATGCCCGACCGGATGATGAGTTGCGGCGTGCCCGGGGACCCGGTGGACCTTGCGATCGCAATGGAGCACCTCTCCCTTGCGGCGACCGCCGAAGGGCTCGCGAGTTGCTGGATCGGATCGTTCTCCCAGGACGAGGTGCGCGCGGCGCTCGACATACCCCCGACGGCCAAGGTCATAGAGCTGATGACTCTCGGATACCCCGCCGACCTGCCCAGGCCCAAGACCCGCAAACCGCTCTCCGAGATCGTCGTAGTCGATCGCTGGCAGTAGCTTCGGGCCTCCTCAGTGACCGCGACTCCAGCCACCACGCGCCGCTTCTCGTCCCGCCGTCTCCGTCGGGAAGCCCGGACCGTCGAGGTGATGGTCCACATGCACTGCCGCGCGATGCATGGCCCCGGCGCAGTGCCCTGTGACGACTGCGCCGCCCTGCTCGAGTACGCGATGGACCGCATCGAGGCGTGCCGGTTCGCCGACAGCAAGCCCACCTGCGCGCGCTGCACGGTCCATTGCTACCGCCCGACCATGCGCGAACAGATACGAGCCGTCATGAGGTATTCCGGCCCCAGGATGATCTCCAGCCATCCGTACCTGGCCGTCCGCCACCTGCTCGACCGGCACAAGACACCGGTGACCGACTAGCCGGGCGCCCGGAACGGCGCTGGCTCCGGCCGTCTGGGTGCGTGCCGGTGGTCACCGGCCGCTTTACTACGTGTCTATACGGACCATCCGGTCCACGGTGAGCGAGACCTGCCGCTGCAACTCGCCGTCCAGGTAGATGTCGAACGAATGCGGCCCGGCAGCCCCGAACTTCACGAGATTCAGGTCCAGGATGAGGTTGACAGAAGCATCGGCCTCCATCTCGCCCTTGACTTCCACATCGCCGTGCATAGGCGGGACGACATCCTTGCCATCAGGGTCGACCAGCCGCACGGACAGGTGGTGGCCGGCACCTTCCCCGGGTTCGTGGACCAGCCTTAGGGCAAGGGCCATGTGAGGATGGACGGCCTCCGGGTCGGCCAGCGTGATGCGGTCGAAGATGCCGCACACGATGAGCTTGCCGCCGCGTTGCGTGACTTCTGCGTAGTCGGCCAGCAGAGCCTGATCCACCCTCATGACTCACCCTCCTCGCGCTGCATGCCCCTGACGGATGCGTTAGGCGCGGCGCGCAGCCGGGATCAGGCGACGCGCAGCAACTCCTCGTACAACTTCACCATGGCCAGTGTATCGGTTGCGCAGTAGGCGCGCAGGTCGGCGAGGATGCCCTCGGAGACGGCTGCCGGAGCGCCGCCATAGACCGCCTGTTGCCAACGCAGACTGGCGATGCTTCCGGACTGCACCGCAAGGCCCTCGTACGAGACGTCGCTGACAAGTGCCGGCAGCACGTACTTGAGCGAGTAGCTGCCATGGAAGCCGGGATGCTGCACGTGATCGCTTATGGTCTTGTGAAGGTCGAACAGCCGGGCCTGCACGGCCGCGATGGGACCGGCGAACTCGGGAAGATCCCGAGCGATGTCCCCGAGGATGCGGCTCTCGTAATCGGTGTAGACCACGATGGGAGCGTCATCCGCTTCGCCGTCGGCCGCGCCGAGTGCGCCAAGAAGGCTGGAGACGAAGGACCGCCGCGGATCGGTGCGGTCGGAGTGGATGAAGTCCTGGTGGCGCAGCCCCCCGTCCAGGGTGTGGAGCGACCATTGCACCGGTAGGCTCTGGTAGGGCCGCGTGGCCGGGAAGACCGGCAGCGCCGGGGCCCAGGTCTCGAAGTCCAGGAAGTGTATGCGGGAGCCCAAACCGGAGAGATCCTCCCGCAACCGCGGCGCGAACCGGGCCTCCCCGGTCTGGACGACATCGCACACTTCGCGCTGCGCCGGGGTGAGCCCCGGGTAGTCGAGAGGCACCTCGCGTATCGAGCAGTGGCCGTCGCACAGCAGGGAATCGAGCACGTCGGCGGCGATGCGCGGTATCTCCGTGACCGGGAACTCCGGCAGGGATTCGTGACAATGGCCGTAGAACGCGCATGGATACGGGCTCTTGCATTGCCGGCCGATGCGGACATCGGGCACAGGACCGGCGAGCATGGACCGGAACTGCCTGAGCAACCCGGGGATCTTCTCGACGAACGGCTCCACCTGCGCGGTGACGTCCTCGAGTGTGAAGAGCCGCCCCAGATCGTAGGGGCCGCCTGGGTAGACGTAATCTCCGTCGAGGTGCAGCAGGCGCACGCTGGTGACCGGCATTCCGGCGCCACGAAGAACGTAGGTCTGGATGGCGAGGTCCGTGACATGCTCCGGCTTGACCGACAGGGACGACTTCACCTCCACCAACGTCCAACCCGCATCGTCCTCCTTGAACAGCGCATCGGGCCGCACGAAGACCCCGTCGTACCGGAACGCCCCCTCGTACATGCACGACACACCGTCCCGCATGAGACACCGGGTGGTCTCCAGGGCTTGGTCGGCCTGGGTGAAGTCCTCCTCCACCAGGGTGCCCCCGGGGAACAGCGTGCGCGCCAACTCACCGACCGAATGGCCCTGGTCGAATATGGCCTGTCTGGTTTCGTCCACGGGGTCGGCGAGTCCGGGCGCCCTGCACTGCAACCACAGGTTCTTGGGACACTGCAGGCCCGCCTGGAAACGGGATTTGGAAAGTCTCGGAGCCCATGCCGCCACGGCACACCTCGCTGCTCAGCTCATACGTCTACCAAAAGACTAGCAACCCGGGCGGACGGGAATCGCTAGACCACAGGAGTCTTCGTGGCCACCCTGTGTGGGGCGCCTGCCCTCCTGATGGCGATGTCGAGCGAGCTCAGGATGACCTGAGCCTCGGCGAACGCCCGCTCCCCTTCCACCCCGTCGACGTTCACCGGCTTCCCGTCGTAGAGACGGATGACGACCTCCTCGGTGGCGTCGCCGTTACGGAACGAGAGCCGGACGGCTGCCGTGGTGAGCTGCCCCAGCACGGGCTTGACCACCGGCGTCCCGGCGAAGATGTCCCTCACGGAAGGCCGCGTGGAACCGAAGAGGCCGGCGGGGTCCCGGTCAACCGCGCCCTCCGAGACCTGCATCCCGGCCCCGGGCACGGCCGCTCCCGACTCTGCGGCCGGCGCCACCGTGGCGATCACCTCGCCGTTCTGGAGCACCTCTCCCTTGAGGATATGGGCGAAGGAATACATCAGGGTCCGCGGCTGCCCGTTCTTTCTCGCGACGGCGATGCGCCGCCCCCGATCGTCGATCCCGATGGCGGCTTCACCGCGCGAGTCGGTGTACGTCTGGTTGGCGTAGAAACCGGGCAACTTGGCGAAGTCGGTGCCGATCTTGTCCCTGCGGCGCTCTCTTGCCTGCTGCGTGAGCAGGTAGTAGCCCACCATCAACACGACCACGATCAAGGCTACCGCCCAGAACGGCATCTGTTACCTCCTCCCCGCCGCGCACGGCCCGTGCCGCTCCGGCGGGCGACTCCGTGGACCCGTCTCAGCCCAGTTCGAGGCTGGCGGTCCCGTACACGTTCTCCATGGTGACTTCCGGTACTCCGCCACGATACATCCTCACGGTGCGGAACTCCTCCCGCATCCCGAACAACGGCACCAGGACGCGAGCGGCCGGCCCGGTCTCGGGCGCGTTCAGGTATGCCGTCTCGCCGGACGGGACACCCTGTATCAACCCGCAGCACAACGCGGCCGCGATATCCCCGTCATCCGCCGACAGCGGAGCGATCCTGTTACCGTCGCGAGTGCGCCTCATCACGCCGTATCCGCGCAGCCTCCCGTCGTCCCACGCCGCCAGCGCCCGCCCGCCCGGGGCCGCCGTCCAGCAGGAGAGGAAACGCCCACGCCAGGCCGGGAAGCAGCGCCGGTCGTAGGTTTCCAGGGTCTCCCACGGGATCTCCGAGACCGGACGGATGCGAAGCCCGGGACGGTCCGACTCGCCGACGACCGCCTGTTGCGTCACGTCACCCAGCCGAGACCCCTCCCCCACCGACCACGAGTACCGCACCGTCTCGAAAGCCTGGCGGAAACCGGAGCGCGCGTACCGCTCCACCTCCTCTTCGACTGCTTCGAGCCCGACGCAACGGCCGCCCAGGCGCTGCATGGCGGCGTTCCACAACTGCGAGCCGTATCCCTTGCCGCGCCGGTCGGCACGCACGATGAAGAGCCCCAGGAACCCGAAGTCAGAGCCGTGACGCACCGCGGAGACGCAACCCACCGGCTCGCCGTCGAGTTCCCCCAGGAGCAGCCCGCCCGGATCGGCCTGGCGGTAGCAGGCCAGGTCCTGCTCACCCGGGTCCCAGCCCTCGGCGGCGGCCAGTCCCGCGACATGATGCGATTCCTCTCGCCGGCACGGCCGGATGGTCAACGCGTTCCCGATCTGGGTCACCTCCGGGGTCGGTCACCTCCGGCCCCAGCGTACCAGAGGTCAGATCACCGGGACGAGAGTCGCGTCGATGGTGGTAGGCCCGGTCACCGGGACGTCGGGATCCACGAGTTCGTGATAGGCCCGAGAACTGAACCTCACCTCGTACACGCCCGCAGGCAGGCCGATCTCGTAGTGGCCGGCGTGATCGGTCTCGGCCCAGGCGACCATGGTGCCTCTGTGCGATACCTTGACGTAGAGACCTTTGAGCGGCTCGCCGTCGTCATCGGTGACGGTGCCGCTCAGGGTGGGGCGGGCCGCGGGCTGCGGCGCCGGCCGGTGCGGCCTGCCGGAGCCCGCCGCGGGAGTGACGGTGAAGGTCCTACGCAGAGCATCCACCAGGTTCATGGCCCACACCTTCTGTCCTCCGGGGCAGCCCGGCAGGATTCGTCACGCGGGGTGGGTACGCGTCCGAGCCAGGCCCCTCAAGCCCTGCCTACCCGTTTCGAGCGGCCCTCCGGACACGCCCACCCCTTCTGCTTGTTGGAACGAAGAGAGGCGGGCATGGATACGCGGGCGGCCCCGTCCGGCGTGCGGGCGAGCTAGTTCAGGGCGGGATCCTGCGGCGGCAAGACCGTCACTCGGAGCTTCTCCGCAGCCCGGGCATCCAGAAGTGCCCGCACGACGGCGAGAAGCCCCTCGGTCTCGAACGGCTTCTCGAGGAACTCGGCGTTCTCGTTGCCACCGGCGAAGACAGACGCGTCCTGCGTGTACCCCGGCATGAACACCACAGGGAGCCGGTCGTGCCGCGCCCGGATGGAGGCGGCCACATCCGGCCCGCCCCGCCCCCCGGGGAGCACCACGTCTGTGAGCAGCAGGTCGATCGCGGGGTGCTCCGCCGCCATGAGGACGTCCACCTCGTCGGCGGAGCCCGCAGCAAAGGTCGCATACCCGGCCCTTGCAAGGACCCGCACAACCAGTTCGCGGACGGGCCGTTCGTCCTCGACCACGAGGATCGTCTCGGTGCCCGTGAGAGCTTCGCGCTTGCTGGACCGTTCGGCCCCGGTCATCTTCTGCTCCTTGCATAGAGGCAAGTACACCTTGAACGTGCTGCCGGCGCCCACCGTACTCTCCACGTCGATGATGCCGCCGCTCTGCCGCACGATGCCGAAGACGGTGGACAGCCCCAAGCCGGTTCCCTTGCCGAGTTCCTTGGTGGTGAAGAACGGCTCGAAGATGCGGGAGATGGTGGCCTGGTCCATGCCCTCGCCTGTGTCTCGCGCAGAGAGCAGGACGTAGTCCCCGGGCTCGAGATCGGCGTCTTCGCGTGACACGACGCGGTCGAGAGAGACGTTGGCCGTCGCGACCGTCAGGCGCCCGCCGTCGGGCATCGCGTCGCGCGCGTTCACTGCCAGGTTCATAATCACCTGCTCCATCTGGTGCGGGTCCACCTCGATGAGCTTCAGATCCGGGTCGAGCATGGTCTCAACCACTATCTTCTCGGTGATGGTCCGGTGGAGCAGGGGCTCCATGCTGATGACGATGTCGTTGAGCCTCACCACCTCGGGCTTGAGCATCTGCCGGCGCGAGAAGGCGAGGATCTGTTTGGTCAGCCCGGCGGCCCGCTCGGTGACCTCCCTGATGTCTTCCACGAACGGCCGGTTGGGATCTTCCGGCTCCATGGCCTCGAGGGCCAGGTCGCTGTTGCCCATGATCGCGGTGAGCAGGTTGTTGAAGTCGTGGGCGATCCCCCCGGCCAACTGCCCCACAGCCTCCATCTTCTGGGCCTGCTTGAGATGTTCTTCCGCTCGGGAGAGCGCCTGCTCGGTCCGCTTGCGGACGGTGACGTCCTGGTTCGCTCCCTGGGTCCTGATGGTGCGTCCGTGCTCGTCCTTCGTGATGCCGTAGCGGACCACTATGTTGCGCACCTCTCCGTCGGCCCGGATGATGTCGTGTTCCACGTAGGCACGCATCCCAGGGTCGTCCGAGTCGACCGCGCGCCGCACCTCGGCGGCCACGAGGTGCGCATCCTCGGGGGACACGAACTTCTGCGCGTACACATCCGCGGGCATGTGGTAGCCGCCTTCCGCCTCGGCGGTGGTCCCATAGAGCGCGTAGAACCGATCGTTGAACGTGAACATCCCCGTATCGAGATCCAGTTCCCAGTACGCAAGGTCTGCGAGATCGGTGGCCGCCTCCAGTTGCGCCTGGCTCATCCCCAGCGCCTCAGCCTGCCGCCTGCGCTCGGTGATGTCCTGGATCACGGCGACGGTACCCGCCGGTCGTCCTTCGGCCCAGCGCAGGGATCCCACAGAGGTCTGAGCCCACAACGTGCTGCCGTCCTTGCGGACGTACTGCTTCTCCAGTTGGACGACGGGAGCCCCACCGGCCCGGAGCCGACCGAAGACCTCTCTGGATCTCACCGCGTCGGCCGGGGCGGTGACGTCGAGGACGCTCAGGCCCAGCAGTTCGCTCTCCTCATAGCCGAGCATGGCGCAGAAGACAGGGTTGGCCCGTACGAACACCTGCTCGTCGTCCGTCAGCGCGATGCCGAACGACCCCTGGTCGAACACGGCCCGGAACCGCTCCTCGCTTTCCCTCAGTGCCGCCTCCGTCCGGTCACGCTCGGTCATGTCCCTGAGCACGAGCAGCGAGCCCGCCCCTGCCCGGCCGAGCTTGAGCGGCGAGGTGCTCACGTCGAAGACCCGTGGTCCCTCAGCCCCGTTCAGGCGTATCTCGAAGCGGTGCTCCCGCCCGTCGGCGATAGCCCGGGCATCCGGCACCCAACCCGCCAAGAGCGCGGCCACCGGCATACCCACGAGCCCCTTCCCATCCTGGTCGAGAATGGCAGCCGCGACGGGGTTGGCCGTCACCACCACCGATCCGGCGTCGAGCACCAGGACCGCGTCCACCATGGACTCCAGCATCCTCCGCCCCGCGAGGGGAAGGAGCGCCGGAAGCCTCGTGAACAAATGAGCGCGAGTGATGGCCAGAAACAGCAGGACACCCGTGATGATGAACGCGAAAGGCGTGATGTCCAACCATCCCCCGCGCAGCCATATGACCGTCACGATGTTGCTCGCCCACGGAGTGGCGGTGCCGATCACCAGCAGCCACATCTGGCTCCTATAGAGCTGCGGCTGGCGGAAGGCGACGGCCAGGAGGAAGGCGCTCCCTGCGATCAGGAGCGCATACGAGTTGGCCACGTTGACCCAGTACCAGGGGCCGGCCTGCAGGAAGAGCCCGGCGACCTTGCCCGGATTGACGACCGACGCCTGACTCCACACCAGTCCGTGCAACCCGTTGGTCGCGACCATGAGCACCGTGATCAGCGGCACGAGACAGACCAGCGAGAGATACCGCCAGCCCATCTTCCCAGATCGGCCCGAGTAGGCCCGTGCGAAGAGGAACCATCCGACGGGAGCCACGGCGGAGCCGATGAACTCCAACCTCAGCCACACGAGCTTGCCCTCGAGCGAAGGCGTGGTCAGTTCCCACGAATAGAAGAGGGCCCAGAAGGCGAGACCGGCCATGAGGGCGACGAACTCGAGTGCTCCGGGAAGGCTGCGATGGCGCAGCGCGAGCGCGGCGAGGATGACGCAGAGCAGCGCCGCCAGCCCCAGGGCGAGCCCGTAAGGCGACGAGGCTGCCCAAGGCTGGAACGGGGAATACACGCTCAAGCTTCGGATGTCCTCCCGAGTCGGTAACCCAGCAAAGACGCTCCGCCCCATCGTAACGCATCCTAGGCACCGGCCGCGATGCACCGAAGGTCCAACCCGGGAGCCTGGTCCTGCTCCCTAGACCCAGAGCTCCATCTTCAGCCCCCGCGAGTCCACGGCCGGGTGCCCCGACAGGCGCTCGGCGACCCCGCTCGCGATGCGTCCGGCCGTCCAGCAGACAGCGTAAGCATCCAGGACGTCGGACCTCCCCACGCCGGCCCTGGCCAGGCGTTTCACGGACTTGGCCGATATGTCGAATCCCGCAGCCAGCAGCACCTCGATGCGAAGTGCCTGACCTCCCGGCTTCTGCTTGCTGACCTCCAGCGGGCGGTCGCCGTTCATCGTCGCAAAGGACAGCTCGGGATGGACCTCATGGACCAGACGCTGCCAATCGGCAGTCATGAGGGCGTCGACCTCGCGCAGCTTCGGGAAGAGCCCGAACGATTGCAGGGTGAGCGAACCCCCCGTGGACGATCGTGCCCTGGTGGCCGCCGCGGCCTCCTCGTAGGTGGCGCAGGCGAGCGCGGCCCGGCATGGCGGGGAGAAGATGCTGCTCGACCGGTGAGGCTTGAGGCGCTCCCTGGCCAGTCTGTCCGGCGGCCTCCCCCCTCTTTCGACCATGTCCATGAGGCCTATGGGCATGTCGAGGCCCACGGCGCTCACCTCCGCGCACAGGTCGAGAAGGGCGGCGAACGTGGGCACGGTGTGATGTTCGACGGTGCCGGTGGCCAGATGACGCATCACGACGAACCAGCCCGCCCGGCAACCGTCCGCGCCCGCGACCACGATGTCTGATGGCTTCGGATCCATGCCGGCCATCATGCCATGTGTGGGACACAAGCACACGGGCGCCACGCTCCCCGATCGTACGAGCCCCGGGCCATTGCCGGGCGTCTGTTCAGGTATCCTCCCCCGGATGGCTCATATCTGGATAAACGAGGTCTCTGTCAGTCTGGGAGGACCGCTCCTCCTGGACGGCGCCAGCCTGGCCATCGAGACCGGCGAACGGATAGGGTTGGTGGGACGCAACGGGGCGGGCAAGTCCACCCTTCTGAGGATGCTGGACGGCGAGATAGCGCCCGACAAGGGAGATATCGTGCGGAGCCCAGGCGCCCGTGTGGGTCTCCTTCCCCAGGACGTCCCCGATGCGCTGCCGGGCACCGTGTTCGACATCGTCGCCTCAGGTGGTGAGCGGCATCTGGGACTGCTGCGCGAGTACCACTCGCTGACAATGAAGTTGGCCCACGGCGGAGCGGACACATCAGGTGGCGGAGCCGCCCCGGCCGCCGCAGGCGCGGGTGGTCGCTCCGAGCCTGACGGCGCCGCCCTGCTCAAGCGGCTCGAAGACGTCCAGCACCGCCTGGAGGCTGTGGGGGCCTGGGACTTCCACCAGCGGGTGGAGACCGTCATCGGCTGGACCAACCTCGACGAGGACGCCGAGTTCCGCTCCCTGTCCGCCGGCACCAAGCGCCGGGTCTTCCTGGCCAAGGCCCTGGTGGACGACCCCGACGTGCTTCTACTCGACGAGCCGACCAACCATCTCGACATCGATTCGATCCTCTGGCTGGAGGACTTCCTGCTGCGGTTCACCAAGACCCTCGTCTTCGTCACCCACGACCGGGCCTTCCTCCAAAGGATGTCCACCCGCATCGTCGAGATCGACCGCGGGCGCCTGCTCTCCTTCGACTGCGGCTACGACGCCTATCTGGAGCGCCGCCAGGCCATGTGGGACGCGGAGGAGAAGACTTGGTCCGAGTTCGACAAGAAGCTGGCCAAGGAAGAGGTCTGGATACGGCAGGGCATCAAGGCACGCCGTACCCGCAACGAAGGTAGGGTGCGCGCGCTGGAGCAGTTGCGGCTGGACCGCCAGGCGCGACGGGAGCGCATGGGCGACCCGAAGATGGCCATCCAGGAGGCCACGCGCAGCGGCCGGCTGGTCGTGGAAGCCGAGAAGATCACGTTCGCTTACCCCAGCGAGGCCCACGGCCGTCCGATCGTCAAGGACTTCTCCACCACCGTCATCCGCGGCGACCGGGTGGGCATCTTCGGACCCAACGGGGTCGGGAAGACCACTCTCCTCAGGCTCCTTCTGGGCGAGCTCGAGCCCCAGAAGGGCCGGGTACGTCTCGGGGCCAACCTGGAGATCGCTTACTTCGACCAGCTTCGCGCCACCCTCGACGAGGAGCGCAGCCTGCGCGACAACATCGCCGACGGCGGGCAGATGATCCCGGTGGGCAAGGGAAGCCGTCACGTGGTGGGCTACCTGGAGGACTTCCTGTTCACCCCGGACCAGATCAACGCGCCGGTCCGCCTGCTCTCCGGCGGCGAGCGGAACCGCCTGCTCCTGGCGCGGTTGTTCGCCGCGCCCTCCAACGTCCTGGTGCTCGACGAACCCACCAACGACCTCGACATGGAGACGCTCGGTCTCCTCGAAGAGCGGTTGCTCGCGTACACGGGGACCATCCTGCTCGTGAGCCACGACCGCGCGTTCCTGAACAACGTGGTGACCTCCACCATGGTCTTCGAGGGCGACGGCAGGCTGCGGGAGTACGCCGGCGGCTATGACGACTGGTTGCGACAGAGACCGGCCGCGCCGCAGGCGCCGGCCAAGGCCGCGCCGGCGGCGCCCCCCGCCGACAAGCCGGCGCCGCTCAAGCCCCAGGGCGCCAAGCGCAAGCTCACCTACAAGGAGAACAAGGAACTCGAGAGTCTGCCCGCCAGGATCGAGGCGCTCGAAGCCGAGCGCGCGAAGATAGCCGCGGAGATGTCCTCACCCGAGTTCTATGCCGGCGGCGACACCACCCGCGTCATGGCCGCCCACGACCGCCTCGAGGAGTTGCAGGCGGAACTGGACGCCGCCTACCTCCGCTGGGAGGGACTGGACTCGCTGCAGGGGTAGTCCGCCAAGGCGCGCCGCCCCTGCGCGCCGGACGCATGGCGGCCGTCCGGGCACGAAGGTATCCTGAAGGCACGACCGGCCATCGGAACGGAGGAGCGATGATAGAACCCTCGACCGTGGCGACACCCCGGTTCCTGCAGGCCCTCACCTACGCCGTGACGCTGCACGGCTGCGACGTCCGCAAAGGCACGTCCATCCCCTACGTCACCCACCTGCTCGGTGTATGCGCGCTCGTCACCCAGGACGGCGGCGGCGAGGTCGAGCGCATCGCCGCTCTTCTCCACGACTCGCTCGAGGACCACCCCCTCGAGACCTCTTTCGACGAGCTGTCCATGCGCTTCGGCGGTGAAGTCGCGGGCCTCGTCCAGAGTCTGTCGGACACGCCTCCCGGGTACGCCGGGACGAAGCCTGCCTGGGAGACGAGGAAGAACGGCTACCTGGAGCACCTCGAAAGAGCCGGCACGCGGACTCTGCGCATCTCGTTGGCCGACAAGCTGGACAACATCCGCTCCATGCTGGCCGATCTGCCGCGGGACGACCCCGCCGGAGCGGACAGGTTCTGGGACCGGTTCAACGCCCCGAGGGAGCAGCAGTTGTGGCTCTACCAGGAACTGCGCCGCACGTTCACCGACCGGGGCTGCTCGGGCTTCATGATGCGGGAGTTCCAGGCGCGGGTGGCTGAACTGGAGCAGATCCTGCTCTGAGTCGGGCGGCGGCTCGTCCGGACGACCGGCCAGGCAGCCCGGGCACGCGGCCGCGCCGGCCGCAGCCCTGTGCGCCGGCGGGTCTGCGACCTGCCCGACCCCGCCGTGGCCTAGGGCCGAGAGGGCGGGACCTGTGCCCTACTCCGCCCCGTCGTTCCAGCCCTTGAACCCGGACGGCAGGTGCGACCCGAAGACGATCTGCTCGAGCACGCCGGTGCCGACCTTGTCGCCCATCGTGACGCGGCACACCTGGTGCACGTGGATGTTCTCGTACGCGAGGGGGTCGAGGTCCTCAGGCCTCCAGGACTCCGAGGCGGTCACCAGTTCGCCCTTCCAGATGGCGTGCCCCCAGGTGGGATGCTGGTATCCCAGGCCCTTCATGAAGAAGGTGAGCAGCGGTTCGATGGTGATCGACTGCTTCTCGCCGGTGCGCGTGGGGAACTCGAGCGTGGCGGCGTATGCTTTGCGGGTGCCCTTCTTCCAGGCGATCTTCATGGCCGGGCGGCCGGGGATCGCGTAGGCCCACGGTTCGCCCTCTGCCGGGATCTGCTCGACGTCGGCGAAGGCGGGCAGAACCGCGCCGCTCAGTTGCACCGGGTGTCCGTGGTGGTCTTCGAAGGTGGCATAGTGCACGCACACGTCGTCGAAGTGGTTCACCGACCAGGTCCAGAAGATACCGGGCTCCCGCTGCGGCGGCGCGCCGCCCTCCCGCTCGCCGATGGGCCGGATGCCCCACGAACGGTCGCGGACACCAAGCACGGTGGCGGACTTCACCTCGGTGCGCGCGCCGGCCACGCTGAAATACCCCTCCCAGGTTCCGAACTGGGTGAACCGCGTGGTGTCCAGCATGATGCGTCCATCGTCCCGCAGGGTCGAGCGGGGCTCCTCGTAGCCGATGGTGCGGGCCGTGAACGTCAGGTCGCACTCGATGCCGGTGTCGTTGGGCGCGAGCCGCACCCGGATGACCCGCATCGGCTTGACCACCTCGACACTGAGCGGGCCCACGGACGTGTCCGATCGTTCGGCCCCGGCTCTGCGGGACGCGAAGAACGAGTGCTGGACCCCGTCCACGAGAACGCTGAAGGCGCCGTCCATGATGTGCCTGTTGGGATAGAGGCCCAGCGCAGCGCCGAAGTAGAACGTGCCGTCCCGGTCGAACCCGTTGAACCAGTACCGGTCGTACACGTTGAGCGACGCGCTCTCCGGTTCGCTCACCGGCGAAGGGGTCTGATGGACGGGGTAGTCGTCGAACTTCGTGATCATGAAGCCTCTCCTTCACCGGGGCGCCCGTCGGGGCGCCCGTCGCTTTGCCCATCGAGTCGCAGGATGCCGTGGTCGCCGTCGAGGACCACCAGATCGCCTGTCTTGAACACCTTGGTCGCACGGCGCAGGTCCACCACCGCCGGCAACCCGTATTCCCGCGCCACCACCGCTCCATGTGAGACCGAACTGCCCACGTCGGTGGCCAGGCCCGCCACCAGGCTGAAGTACGGGCTCCAGCCCACGTCGGTCACCGGGGTGATGAGGATCTCCCCCGGCTGGATGGTGTGTGCCTGGTCGAGCGTCTTCACCACGCGTGCGCGGCCCGTGACGCGGCCCCGGCTCACCGGCTTGCCGCGCAGGGTGTGGTCGGTGTCGGCCGTGTCGCCGGACGTCCCGTCCCACCCATCCCCCAGGGGCTCGGGGCTGCCGGTGAACACGTCCGGGAACGTGAGGTCCATCTGGTAATCGAGCACTGTCCGCCGCTCCACAGCCTTGCGGGCCAGGCCGGCATCCTCTCCCCGGATCAGGCGGCCCAGCTCGTCGTGGGTGAGGAAGAAGACGGCATCGGCGTCGGATAGCAGCCCTTCGGCCGCCAGCAGGTCGCCAAGGTGCCGGTAGGCCCCTTTGAACTGCGCCACCACTCCCACCAGCAGGGACTTGGTCCGCTCGCGGCGCTCCACGGCTCGCTGGGTCATCCCCACGAACACCCGCATGGGACGCTTTCGGGCTTCGAGCGCCGCCCTGCCCTCCTCCAGCGACCGGGCGCCCTCACCGGCGGGCTCGGCGCGCAGCCCCGCCCTCGCGGACGCCTGTATGGACGAGATCACCGGCAGCGGGTCGGCCTGCCACTCGCGCTGGCGGAGTTCGAGCTCCCTCACGGAACGATGCCCGTGGCGTCGCATGTAGTCCGCGTACTCGGCGCCGGCATCGCCGGCCGCCGGGCTCGTGATCCAGGTGAGGGCCTCGGCCGGGGATGCGGAGACGAAGGCCGCCTCCCCATCGGGCTGATACGCCAGCCGCTCGACGATCCTGTGGATGCCCATGACGATGTCGGCGCTCTCCGTGGTCAGGTCGCTGGCCCCGGCGAGCAGCGCGGCCACCTGGGCGTGATGCCCCTCGGTGACCTCGCCGCCTTGGGCCATGATCTGCATCAAGGCCGGCTCCAGAGACCCGGCGCCCGCCGACGAGACCATGTGGTGGTCGAACCCCTCGTACATCGCGCCCATGCGGGCGCAGATGCCGTCATACATTGCCGTGGCGGTCGTCGCCCGCGGGAAGTCGAGCTCCGCCGCCAGCTTCTCCAGCCTGCGCTTGTGCCGCTGGCCGGAAAGCAGGTTGACGGTGTATCGCACCCCGTTCCAGAGGCGCACGGGCAATGGTGCGAGCGGTCCCGGGTCCAGTTCCGGGATCACCCGCCCGCACAGAGCCAGGGTCATCTGCTCGCCGCTCGCCCCGATGACCCGCGTGGCGACACGCCCGAGTTTCGTGAGGTTGATGAACATCCGCCCGTAGTACAGCCGCGAGAGATGGAAGCCTTCCACCAGCCCGGTAGCGGCGCCGCTTCGGACCTGCAGCAACTGCAGCGCCTGGTCGTCCGCGTGCCAGACGGTGGAGAACGTCAGCGGGGTGATGGCGCCCGGCATGCACTCGCCGATGTTGCAGCTCGTGTAGATGTCGCCGGCATCCTGCATGGTGTCGAGTTCGTTCGGATCGGCCCCCAGCCGGGTGATCGGGCGCGCCTGCAGCCAGTACAGGACCCCGTCCTTGCCGACCGCCCATTCCAGGTCCATGGGGATGCCTTCGGCTGCCTCCACCAACCGGGCGCCGGCGGCCAGTTCGCGCAGATGCTCGGACGTGAGCAGATCCTTCTTGGTCTGCCGCTGCACGGCCAGCACGTCGCCCAACTTGGACAGGGTGTAGTGGTCGGGAGTGACCTCCCCGCTCACCAGTTTCTCGCCCTTGCCCGCCACGGTCTCGACGATGAGGCAGTCGCGCCTCCCCGACACCGGGTCGGCGGTGAACAGCACCCCGGCCGCGGCCGCATCCACCATGCATTGCACGACCACCGACATCCGCACCTGGGAGAGATGGGTCTGGTCGTGCCGGTAGGAGACGGCCCGGACGTTGTCCAGGGACGAGAGACAGTGGTCCACGGCCTCTCGGAGCCGCTCGGGCCCCTCCACGTCGAGCACCGTGTTGTACTGCCCCGCGAATGACGCGTCGGCCGCGTCCTCGCCGGTCGCGGAGGAACGCACCGCCACCCGGGCGCAGCCCAACTGCAGGTAGCGGTCGACGAGATCTTCCGGTGGACGGCCAGGCGACGCGCCGAGGATGACGAAGCCGGGCGGGACCCGCAATCCGAATGCTATGAGCCGGGCAAGACCCCGGGCCTTCCCACCGGCCTCCGCTTCGCCGATGTCGCCCAGGGCCACACATCGAGGTGCCCCGAGTTCCTCCTCCTGCATTCCCCTCCGCCCGTTCGCTCGCTCCCCGTCAAGGAGACAAACCTATCACGAACACTTTGTGTTCGCTCGCCGAGGACGACCCGGCGAAACATCAGCCAAGCCAGGGCTCCAGGAGGGTCTCCGTCCGCCGCCACAGCTCCCGCGCAAGCGCCTCGTCACCTGCCACGGCGGGACCATCCACCGCCCGGAAGCGGCTGAAGTAGGGGTGATCCACATCTTCCCGGTCCGCGTGAGTCGCCAGCCACACGAGCGGTTCGGCGCCCTCATCCACGGTGTTGATGAACAGTCCCAGCAGGTAGCGCTTCTTGACGGGGATACGGTAGAAGAAGGACGGCAGGAGCGTGCCTGAGCCGAAGTG
Organism: uncultured Actinomycetes bacterium; assembly: GCA_903873715.1. Classification (GTDB taxonomy): domain Bacteria; phylum Actinomycetota; class Thermoleophilia; order RBG-16-64-13; family RBG-16-64-13; genus CAIQPS01. Next base: position 6,371 of record CAIQPS010000060.1, on the reverse strand, counting down.
GCTGCCCACGAACCCCGGGTGCACCGCTACCGCGGTCGTCGTGGTGCCGGCCAGGCGCCGCCGCAACTCCGCCACGAAAAGCACGTCCAGCAGCTTGGTGTAGGCGTAGGCGGACAAGCCGCGGTACGGCGACCTCGACCGCTGCAGGTCCTCGAGGTCCACCCTGCCCAGATGGCTGGCGATGCTGGAAGTCACCACGATCCGCGATCCGGCTGTGCCGGCCACCAGCCCTTGGAGCAGCGACTGCAACAGGAAGGGCGCCAGATAGTTGGTCTGAAAGGTAGCCTCGAACCCGTCGCCGGTGATGGTGCGCCTGGCGTGGAAGCTCCCCGCGTTGTGAAGCACCGCGTCGAGCCGGCCCGCGCGCCGCAGCACGTCTCCGGCCAGACGGCGGACATCGTCCAACCGGGCGAAGTCGGCCACTACCGGCACGGCCCCGATGGCGGCGGCCAGAGCATCCGTCTTCTCAGGGGAACGTCCATGGGCGAACACCGTCGCGCCGGCGCCGGAGAGCTTGACCGCGGCCGCCCGTCCGATGCCGGAGGTGGCACCGGTCACGAGGATGGTCTTGCCCGTCAGGACGGGCGTCTTGGCGGCTGCCCTCACGTGAGGGACGCCCGCCGGGACACCCCGGACCCGTCCTCACCCAGGCATGGTCCGTGGCTCGTCAATCGACGTCGCCCTCTTCCACCCGCACCTCGCCGTCTTCGATGACGGCGTAACGGAAGATGAGCGGTTCCCCGAGCTCCGCCACCCACACTCCCGGGTCGATCATGTGGAAGCCCCGCCTGGCAAGTCCGGCTATGGGCGGGGTATGCCCGGCCACCTGTGTCACACCTGCAAGCGGCTCGAGGTCGGTGTACGGCGGCGGCCTGAACCAGAAAGGACCTTGTTCCCCCAGCAGCAGTCCGCCGTCGTCGCCGCCGAACACGTCCAGCGGCCCCCCGGTCTCGTAGGCGGCGCTCTCATCGTCCGCGTGCGGATCCGCGGCGGCGGCCGCTTCCTCCTCGTCCGCACCGTCGACCCACCAGCGCACGACGTCCCGGAACGCCTCGTCGAGGTGACGCGTGAACTCGGCTGCATCCCCTCCGCAGACCTCGCGGAACACACGGCCGTAGCGGGCGGAGATCCCGGCGTGCGACACCAGCACCCCCTCGACCGAGGTGGCCGCCTTCCAGGCTCGAGAGGGGTCGGCCCTCAAGACCCTGTCGATGAGCAGAGGCCGGAAAGAAGGGCTGTCGGCCTCCTGCGGCCAGATGGGGATGTCCAGGAGCACGGCCAGGTCGTGGTTGCCCACCAGCACCTCGTCCGCATATCGCTCCACCAGGGCCAGACAGCCTTCCGCGTCGGTGCCCCGGTCCAGGAAGTCCCCCGCGAAGACCAGCCTGTCCCGGCCGGGTTCGAAGCCGCCGTGTTCGAGGGCGGCCTTGAAGACCTCCGGGTGGCCGTGGCTGTCGGATATGACGAAGGTGCGCATGCGGACTTCCTTTCCGCAAGCAAGTGTAGCGCCGGAAACGGATGGGGGCGCGGCGCGCGAAGCGCCCGCGCGCCCGTCTTACGGAGCAGAGGTGTCAGATGCCCCCGTCGTGTCGGTGGAGAGCGCGCCGCCCGAACCGGCATCCGACGTCGTCGTCGTGTCCGCGGGCTGGGTGGTCGTGGTCGTACTGTCGGTGGTGGCGCTCGTCTTCTCCGTGGTGGTGGTCTCGACCGCGGAGGTCGTGAGGGTGGTGGCCGACGCGCCCGACTTGCTGGAGCCGTCCGGCTTGGCCGCCTGGGTGGTCACCGGGACCTCCTTTATGACGGTCTGCCGCACGACGGTGGTGCCTCCCGAGGAGGCCACCGCGTAGATGCTCATGAGCACGGCCATGCAGGCCAGGCCGGCCAGCCACCACTGGCTGCTGGTCCAGCTTCTTCCTGGCGCCGGGCGGGCTACCGCCGCGCTGGCCGGCAGCACCGTCTCCTCGGTGGGATCGCCCACCGCGTACACGGTGGGGACCAATGGCGTCCGCTCGGATCCCTCCCCCGCGGTCGGCGCGGCGTCGGGCGCCTCTGCGGACTGCGTGCCCAGACGCCCACGCACCCGCTTCCCGACCGCGTCCACGCCCACGCTGGCGCCATGCGACACGAGCGTGTAGATCACGGGAGCGACGACTGCGCCGGCGACCGTGCCGATCAGGTTGTACCGGCTGCTGACAACAAAAGTGGCCGTCGAGGCCACTACACCGGAGATCACTGCTGCTATGCGGGGGCGGTTCATCTGTGCCACCCCTCCCCTCTTGTCTCTCTCATCACTGTCCTTCCGACCACGCCTCCCCCGGGCCCGGTTCCCAAAACAACAGAGCCGGGGCGGCCCCAGCCGTCCCGGCTCCCTCTGAGGTCTATGGGAACGAGCTACTTCACGATCTTCTTGACCGTCTCCTTGAGCGGGGTGCCCGGCCGCCCTATCAGTTTCTGCAGGTCCGCGGTCGCTTCCTCCAAAGTGCCGTCCGCGATGTTGGCGTCGAGCGCGGCCACGAACCCGGCCACCCCCTCGTCCAGACCGGCGGCCATCAGATTCGCCTTGAGCTGGTCGGCGGAGACCGGCTTGTACGCGCACGCGCACCCCGCGGCTTCGGCGATGGCCGCGGCGAGCTGCTCGAAGTCCCAGGCCTCGGCGCCGCTCAGTTCGTAGACGGCCCCTTCGTGCCCCTCGCCCGTGAGCACGGCGGCGGCCGCAGCCGCATAGTCGGCGCGCTCGGCGCTTGCCACCTTGCCGGCGCCGGTGGCCGCCACCAGTTCGCCGCTCTGGGCGGCCTGCTTGATGGAGTTCGCGTAGTTCTCGGTGTACCAGTTGTTGCGGAGCACCGTGTAGGCAAGGCCCGACCCGGCGAGGTACTCCTCGGTGGCCTTGTGCTCCGGCGCCAGGATGAGAGCCGAGGTGGTCGCCTTCGGCGCGCTGGTGTAGATGACGTGCTTGACGCCCGCGGCCTTGGCCGCGTCGATTACGTTCTTGTGCTGCGCGAAACGCTTGCCCAACTCGTTGGAGGAGACGAGCAGCAACTTGTCGATCCCGCCGAGCACCACGTCCAGACCGGCGCGGTCCTCGTAGTCGCCCTTGCGGACTTCCACTCCTGCGGATGCCAGGTCCGCGGCTTTGGCGGGATCGCGGACGATGGCGACGATGTCCTCGGGCCTGCAGGTCTTCAGCAGGTCCTGCACGACGAGCCGGCCGAGTTGTCCGCTGGCTCCGGTCACTCCTAGCTTCATGGATCCCCCTTGTCGTGATTGCCGGTTCATATTGTATAGCCTTGGCCTGCCCGGTGTCCTCCCCGCTCGACCGGCTGAGGCAGACACAGGACCGCACGGCTATCATTGCGTCATGGACGAGAGCATCACCATCAGAGACATCGACCCGGTCCTGCGCGCCGCCCTCCAAGCCGAGGCGGACCGGCGAGGGTCGTCCCTCGAGGACCTCGTCGTGCAGATTCTCAGCTCTTCTCTCGGCCTGGCCGGCTCCACCCAGCTCTTCCGCGGGCTCGACGGGCTCGTGGCCGGGTTGTCGCTCGAGGGCTTCCAGGAGCAGCAAGAGCTCGACGCGGCCCAACGCTACCTCGACGAGATGGGCGGGCTGTTCGAGGGCATGTAGAGCGGTAGGATGTAAGAGCGGTCACCGACATCCGGAGAGCGTCATGACGAACATCCCCGATAGCAGCCCGTGCGACTACTCCGCCGTCTTCTACTTGGAAGGCATCCACCGCCGGTTCGTGTACCAGGTGAGCAAGGAAGCCTCCGAGCGCATCCGCGAGTCCCTCGAGGAAGAGACCACGGGCAATCTCATCTTCGAGGCGTTCCGCCCGGCGGAGCAGGTGGTCGTCAACTCCCGTCTGATCCAGCTGTTGCAGTTCCAGTGGGACCCGGTCACCGACTCCGAGCTCGACCTGCCCGGCGAGGCCGATGCCGACGACGAGCTGGATGAGCGCACCGGCGCGGTCTCCCTCTACTTCTGCGGCCGGGAAGCGCCCGTCGAGCTGGAAGTGGACGATCCCGAGGAGGTCTTCGACCTCCTCCTCGCCATGGAGACGGAGGCTTTCCCGTGGTGCTCGGTGGTGGACGCCGAGGGTGAGGAGGCGGTATTCGACCTTCGCAAGCTGGCCTGCGCCGAGATCCCCCTGGGTCTCACCGACCGGAGAAGCGCGCAAGCACTGTTCGGACTGGAGGAAGAGGCCTGATGGCTGAGACCCGGGACACGGACGTCGAGACCGAGGACCTGCCGAGCTGGCAGCGGCCCACCACGCCCGAGCACCGCTGGCCGGCGTACGTCGCCGCCGCGGTGGTCATCGCCGGGCAGAGCTGGGTGAGTTCCGCCCTTTCCATCCGCCCGGCGTGGATCTATCCGCTGGTCACCGGGATCCTCCTGCTGGCCTCGCTGGCCGTCTATCTGCCGTCCCGCACCGAGCCCCGGCGAGCCCTGCGCTACCTCTCGCTCGGCCTCACCGGGATCCTCGTGGCCAACAGCATCGCCGTCTTGGTCCTGCTCATCCACGGCGTGTTCGCGGGGTCCGGCCTTACGCCGGGCCGCCTGTTCCTCACCGGGATCATCTTCTGGATCGTCAACATCGCCGTGTTCGCCCTGCTCTTCTGGGAGATGGACGGGCGCGGCCCCGAAGCCCGCGCCAAAGGGGACTGGGAGTATCCCGACCTCGTCTATCCCCAGCAACAGGGAGGCAGGGACGGCCTGGCGCCTCCCGATTGGAAGCCCATGTTCGCCGACTACCTGTTCACGTCGCTCAACACCGCGACCGCGTTCTCGCCCACCGAGGCCATGCCGTACTCCCGCTGGGCCAAGCTCGTCATGGGCTTCGAGGCGGTCATCTCCCTGGCGACCATCGCCATGCTGGTGGCCCGGGCGATCAACATCGCCACCGGCTAGAGGCCGCCCCCGGGGCCATTGCGTGCGGCCCTCCCAAAAGGTATAGTTGCTGCACCAATCGGGGGGCCAGTTCGTAGACTCAAGGAGCGGGCCATGAAGATCGTCGTAGGATACGTGAAGACCCCAGAGAGCCGGGCGGCCCTGGACTGGGCGATAGCTCAGGCGCAGCGGGGCGACGCCCACATCGTTGTGATGCATTCCATCCGTGGTGGGGGCAGCATGGATGAGGAGCAGGCCGAGATCATCGCTTACCGCAAAGAGATGGACGCCGTCGAGCACGAGCTGACCGAGAAGAACATCCCACACACCACGCGCAGGTTGATCCGCGGCCTCACTCCGGCCGAGGACCTCCTGAAAGTGGTCGAGGAGGAAGAGGCGGACCTCGTCGTCATCGGCCTGCGGCAGCGTTCCCGCGCCGGCAAACTGCTGCTGGGCAGCGACGGCCGCGACATCATCCTCAGCGCACCCTGCCCAGTGGTCTCCGTCAAGGCCCCGAACTAGTACCGGGCTTCCGCCGGCGACCCAAGCGCGCCGGCCGACTTCGAAAGAAAAGGGCGCCTCACGGGCGCCCTTGCTGTCTGCGGGGAAGACCCTTCCGGCCTACGGGACGAAGACGACCGTCCCCCAGTCGGTGCCGTAGTCGTTGGACAGGCCCACCTGGAAGGTGAGCACGTCCGCCGTGGACACATGGGTGATCACGAGGCGTCCGCCCAACTGCTGCCGGCAGCTCAGCTCGTGCCAGTCGGCGGCCATGCCCCCGCTCTTGAACTCCTCGCTGACGGCGAAGTAGGCAGGACGGCCGCCGCTCTTGTTCCAGGTGACGCTGATGTTCCAGAAGCCGGGCTCGGCGGAACACATGAAGTGGGTGGTCTGCAGATCGGGCGCGGCGTTCGACCGGTACGCGAGAGCGGTGCCGCTGAAAGCGAGCACCAGAACCGCCACCAGGACTATCAAAGTCACGATCGAGCGCTTCATCATCCCTCTTTGGATCGAACGACGCGGAACACTGGACTCACTTTACCATGATTTGTCCAAATTGCGCAAGTTTTTCGCTAAAGAAAAACCGAAACCTGCCGATAACTACCCGCGGAGGCCGTGTAGCTATCTGAGGACGCGCCTCGCGCCGACGAAGCTGCTCTTCCAGACCGTCCCTATCTGGACGTGATCCCCGGTGGCGTTGACCATGTTGCCGTTGCCGATGTAGAGGCCGACATGGTGGATGGGCGAGTAGAAGAAGACGATGTCCCCGGGCTTCATCTGGCTGCGCGTGACCTGCACCCCGTAGTTCCACATCATGGCGCTGGAGTGAGGCAGGTAGACGCCGATCTTGCCGTAGGCGTACTTGACCAGGCCGGAGCAGTCGAAGCCTGAGGGACTGCTGCCGCCCCAGACGTACGGTACGCCGATGTACTGAAGCGCGATCTCCACCACCTTGGCCGAACGCTCGGCGTCGTAGCCGATG
>CAIQPS010000059.1 GCA_903873715.1 uncultured Actinomycetes bacterium | reverse complement strand
GGCCACGGGATGCCCTTGTTACCAGGCGACCCCTTCTTCGACGACTGCTCCCAGAACTTCGGCCAGTTGTCCACGAGGATGTATCCGGCGAAGGCCTCGAGCAGCAGCTGGAACTTGGCGGGGTTGTCGTTAAGCCGCGAGAGGCGCAAGCGGTCGATGATGCCGACCTCGCCAAGCGGCTCCTCGGCGCATACCTGGCAGGCGAAAAGAAGGTCAGCGGGCGAGACTTCCTTGCCGGGAACGACCAGCGGAGACTCGAAGGCCATCAGGCGCACGCGGTACTTGAGGCACCACGGGTAAAGAGTTCGACCCAGCAGCCGAAAAGGCGCCGGGTCGACGTATGCGTTCAGGAAGCGACGATCCACTCCCTTGAGACTATTCCCCTTGCGGGGGTGTCAATTAGTAGGTGATGAGCTCGTAGGACTCAGCCGTGATGGACACGCTGACGAACCCCTTGCTCGTGCCGCGGTCGTCGACCTTGGTCACGGTTCCCGAGAAGCTGACCGAAGCGGCGCCGGCAGGATAGGCCGAGGCGGTCTTCGCCGTAAAGGTGATGTTCGCCCCAAGCTGCGGGACGCTGGTGAGCTTGGCGACACCCTCGACGGTGAGTTCGGAGCGGCGGTCGTCGTAACGGGCCGTCACCGTGTTGCCTTCTTCGTCGACCACCGTGCCGGTGTTGTTGAAGCCGGAGCTCACGGAGTAGCTCTGGACGTAAAGGGATGCTACTTGGCCAGCGCCAATTCCGTAGAGGCAGACAACGCCGTTGTTTACTTCGCTCATCTTACTCCTGCTTTAATTGGCAACCCCTCAGGCGGGAGGAAGGACGGTCAGGATGTCGAAGGAGAAGGACGTCGCCCAGGAGCGCTCGTCGATGCCCTCATCCTCGGAACGATAGGTCACGTCGTAGCAGGTCGCGTCCCCTGATGCCACGAAGGCCGCCTGGATAGACCCCACGTCCCGCATGTTGCCGGCGACGGCGGCGCAGCGCTCGCGGTGCACGGCCAAGGTCGTGTCGTCGGCGTTGGAAAAGAGGGTGATGCGGACGGAGCAGTCGTAGTTGCCAAGGCCTTCGGGGAGGTCGGCAGGAGCCCGGGCAGAGTCGCAGAGGACGACGGCCTTCGGCAGGGTCTGCGTGACGGCGCTGTCGCCCGTCAGGATCTGCACGCCGGCGAGGCCGGACTGGGCGGAGAGGTAGGTCGCGAGGGTCGCCTCGACGACGTGGCGGATGGAGCGGGTGGACATCGTTATTTCTTGTTAAACTTGTCGATTGGTTTGCGCATGCGGTAACGGATCATGGCGGGCATCTGCTTGACGCGGTTCCCGTAGACCAGCCCGAGCGTGCCGGCTTCGTCGGCGATGCCGTTGATGTTGCCGATGGTGTTCGTGATGGACAATTCGCAAATCATGTCACGGAAGGCGGCCTGATGCGTTCCGATGACGTTCGAGTGCATCGTGATCCATGAGGCCTTGCGCAGCTCGGCGCCTGGCTCGCCCTGCTGACCGTTGTTATCCGTAGGCCTGGGAAGCCCCAGCATCGCCTTGGCCCAGCCAGACTTGACGGCGCCCACCATCTGCTGGCGGCGCTGGATGTATTCCTGCAATTCGTTCTTATCCTGGACTAGGAGCTTTGCTGAGACGGCCTTCTGGCCTTTCTTGATGCGTCCGCCGAAGCGGCTTTTGACCTGGTCGTGGATGGGGCGGAGGTTGCGCACGAACCCCTGCGTCCCGTATTCGCTCTTAATCGGGTTCGCCCGGTTAAGGTAGTTCTTCGCCTTGGCGAAGGCCCGCTGCTTGTCCGAGTCCGCCGCGATCTTCGAGAGGATGTTCTTGTCACCTAACATCCCCGACAAGGCGCTGCCGTCGGTCAGGCGCGAGAAGGTGCCGAAGTCTCCGGTCTTGACCGCGAAGGCGATTTGGTTGACCAGGTTCCCGACGACGCCGCGCTGAGACGAGTCGTTTGCGGCCACGAAGATTTTGTGGATGTCGCCCTCGACCGCCTTGAGTCCGGCACGCTTGGCCGCCGTCGTCAGGCCTCCGCCTCCGTTCTTGAGCAAGGGAGGGGTGAACTTGGCCGCGTCCTGGCAGGCGAGCATGCCCTGCTCGAGCACGGCGTCGCGCATGGTGATCTTCATGCCGGCCGCGAACTGGCGGCAGGCCTCCACGAACTCCGCAAGGGACTTCGGCTCGATGGAGACCTTCGCCGGCATTACTGGTTGTCGTCGATGACGACGAGCGTGACCCACGCCGACCCGGGCTTGTAGGTCTGGGTCGTGATGCGGACGTTCTTCCCGCCGGCTACGATTTTCTTGCCCTGGGCGAGGGAGGGGATGACGGAGCCGCCGCTGATGATGGCCGTGGATGCCCCAATAGACCCATCTGGGAGGCTCCAGGAGGCCGTTGCGGCGGGGAGACGGACATTGTACTGGGTTCGCTCCATATACCCCCCTGCTTCGAGCACCGTCTGCACGGCGGGGTCGGAGATGAGGCAGGCGAATGTAATCGCCCCAGAGTTGGCCGAACCGGCCACGCCGAAGTCGGCGACCATCTCCTTCGCGTCGGGCAGGAACTCAGCGTACAAACTCATAACCCTGCGGAGATTGGCAAAGGGCACAAAAAAAGACCCCCGTTTCCGGGGGCCTTGCTTTGCCGTTGTCAGGCCGATTAGGCGGTGACGTAACGGACGGCGGAGGTCGAACGGCCCTTGTTGGCGCCGATGAGGATCTGCGAGATGCAGCGGATGTTACCCGTCTCAGCCTGACCGACGAGAACCTGGACGGAGAGACCAGACTCGGCGGTCGAGACGCTGGCGTTGAAGCCGGCGATTTCAGCCATCGGGATGCCGGTGGCGACGAGGAGGGCATCAGGGCCGAGGGCCACGCCAGCGAGGTTCTCGCCGTTCGCGGGGATCTGGTTCCACTGGTAGATGTCCATGCCGGCGACCTGGCCGACGGAGCCGGAGGTCACGACGGCGTTGGCAGCCGGGTTGAGGGAGCCGTAGATCTTCGAGTCGTTGCGCAGGCTCTTGAGGTAGCCGTTGCCGACGAGGAAGGAGCGGGGCTCGCCAGCCTTGGCGGCGTCGAGGAGGTACTGGCCCTGGACGACGTCGTCGTAGCCGAAGTTGGCTTCGGTGACGGTCTCGGAGGTGGCGAAGTTGGCGGCGGTGAACACCGAGCCGATTTCAGCCCAGGTCTTGTCGACGATGGCCTGAGCGGCGGTCTTCGCGTAGGCGTTGATGAGGTACTGCATGCCGTACTCCTGGATGTCCAGGGGGCTGAACTCATCGACGTACTTGAAGTGCTTGAGCGTGACCGAGGAGTTGGTCATCGTGGCGCCGTCGACGTCAGCCAGGGTGTTGGACACCTTGTTGAACTCGGAAGCAGTGCCAGCGCCCATGATCGGGACGAAGACGGTCTTGCCAGCGCGGCCCACCGAGGCGGACAGGTTGACGGAGACGTTGTTGAGGATGGGGAGCTTGCCGGCGACGGTCTGGACGATGTAGTCCGAGAGGATAGCCGGAGCGGTGGGGAGGACGGTAGCCATAGTAGTATTTTATTGGGTGAGGGTTAGAGGGAAATGAGGGCGGCCTTGTGGGCGTTGAAGAAAGCGATGCGGGCAGG
>CAIQPS010000058.1 GCA_903873715.1 uncultured Actinomycetes bacterium | reverse complement strand
CGGCGGGCTGGCCCGTGACCACAGTCGTGCGCGGCGCCAGCGACGACAGCCTGGAACTGCTCCGCCGGGTGGAGCAGCTGGACCTCGAGGCCTATCCCTCGCTGAAGCAACTCGTGTTCACGGGGTCCGAGGTCAAGGCGACACTGAAGTGCGCGCGAGGCGATCGCGGGGTGTATCGGGTCTTGCGCTCGGGGAGCTTCCCGGGCGACGCCGTGACCCCTGAGATCGTGGTGGAGACACTGGCCGTCCTGCGGGCAGTGGACAGATCCCTGCAGGCGACGGAGGAAGCCGTATGAGCATGAACAGGAAGCCCGCCAGGAAGAAGAAGCCCGAACCCGAACCCGGGCCGCTGCGCAAGCCACGGTCGGTCCTCTTCGTCACGGTGGCGGCGTTCCTGCTGCCCGGCGCCGGTCAGGTGCTGAACGGGGCCTCGATCCGCGGCGTGATCATGCAGTTCTCGATGGTCTTCTTCGGGTTCATCACGTGGCAGCTCAGCGACCCCAGCATCTCGATCCCTGGCCGACTGGCCGGTGGGCTGCTCGTCTACGTCTTCTCGATCGTCGACGCCCACGGCATCGCCAAACGGCGGGTCAGGGCGTGGGAGCGCATGGAAGCTGGGCTGCCGCCGGTGCCCGCGAGGGGCATGCGGCAGCCTTGGCGGGGTCTCGCTTGATGGGGAGCCGGCGGGCCGGCTGCTCTGGGGAGGTGATGGAGTTCGGCTGACTCGGAAGGTTGCTTGTTCAATCGCACGTGTCGTAAGGGAGGAACCAGATGGCTGGACCTGGGACGAGAGCCCAGAGAGAGCGCCCAACCGTGTTCGAGAGCTACGAGAGGGCGCGCAGGGGGCCCAAGGTAGACGAGAAGGCTTGGGACTTTGAGATCATCCCCAAGACCGCGACTCGCCTGAAGGAAAAGTACGGGATCCACATGGACAAGAAGGTCATGGTCCCGACCGATCCTGATCTCATGCGGCGCCTCTATGAGGCCGGTCTCGAGATGCTCATGGAGTGCGGTGTGTACTGCATCAGCACCGGACGCGTCATCAAGTGGACGAAGGAAGAGATCCTCATGGCGCTGGCCACGGCGCCGAGCTCGTGCGTCATCGGCGAGGGCCTTGATGCGCGCCCCATGTTGCCGCGTTCGCACAAGGACTCGCGTCCGCCGCTCGTCCAGGGTGGCCCGACCGGCGCTCCGTGCAGTGAGCGGTGGTTCTACGCCATCCACGAGTCGTACGCGAAGGAAGGCATCGTCGACTGCATCGTCGACGGCGTGCTCTCCTCGGTCAACGGCTACAACCCTGCTCCGGATAGCCCGTGGGAAGTGCTCGCCGGTCGCCAGGAATGCATGATGGTCCGCATGGCGCAGGCCAAGTGCGGCCGCTCAGGCATGGGGTTGTAGGGCCCCGAGACGACCCTCAACGCGGCCGCCACAATCTCTCAGGACTTCCCGGGCGGCATGCGGACCTCAGACAACCACGAAGTGTCCCAGCTGAATGAGCTGAAGTGCGACGTAGGTGCGTTGACCTTCACATCTCATTACCTTCTCGCCGGCGACATCATCATGGTTGAGCAGATGCCGATCTTCGGCGGCTTCGCCGGTGGTCTCGAGGAGACGACCATCGTCGATGTGGCCACCACGCTCAACTCGTTCGTCACGTTCAGCGGGACGTGGCACCTTGACGGTCCTGTCCACATGCGGTGGGGCATCACGACGACCAGGGAGGCCCTGGCCATCGCGGGTCACGCCATCATGGCGGTCAAGTCCGTCTGGCCCAACCTGATGAGCGGCAACCAGTACTACACGCTTGCCGGTCCGAGTACCAGGATGTGTCTGCTGGAGACCGCCGCCCAGGCGATCACCGACACGGCGAGCGGTCGCGAGATCATGTCGGGCGTTGCCGCCGCCAAGGGCGTCATCACCGACAAGACCACGGGCCTGGAGGCGCGGTTCATGGGCGAGTGCGCTCACGCCGTCGCCGGCATGCCCACTGAGCAGACCAACGAGATCCTCGATGCCCTGGTCGCCAAGTACGAGGGCGACTACAAGACGGCCCCCCAAGGCAAGACCTTCGATGAGTGCTACGACACCGTCAAGGTCGTGCCCAATGACGAGTACATGCAGGTGTACGACGAGGCCTGTGCTGAGATGAAGGAGCTCGGTGTCAACTACAAGCTGTGGTGATGACACCGGGATCGAGGAGGCGGTAGACACATGACAAACGAAGAGTTCTATCAGGAAGCGATCGACGCCCTCGTGAACCCCGACAGGGAGAAGGCCGAGACGATCGCCAGGCAGGCGCTCGAAGCCGGGTTGACGCCCCAGGACATCATGCAGAAGGGCTTCGTCATCGGCATCCGCCACGTCGGCGACCAGTTCGACGAGGGCGAGGTCTTCCTCCCCGAGCTCATGCAGGCTGCCGCCGCCATGGAGGCGGCGATGGAGATCTGCAACGCGGCCTTGCCCGAGGGTGAGAGCGAGACCCGTGGCACCGTCGTCGTGGGCACCGTCGAGGGCGACGT
>CAIQPS010000057.1 GCA_903873715.1 uncultured Actinomycetes bacterium | reverse complement strand
GTCGTCACTGACCAGGATACGAGCCAGGGCGGCAAGTACACGCTGCGCGCCGACGGCTCGTTCACCTACGTCCCCAAGGCGAACTTCAGCGGTACAGACACCTTCACGTACGTCGCCACCGACGGGCTGCTCTCCTCCAGCTCGGCCACCGTCACCATCACCGTCACCGGCGTCAACGACGCGCCGACGGTGGCCAACGACAGCTACACCACGTCGGAGGACACCACGCTGACCGTGACTGCGACCACGGGCGGCGCAGCTCCGCCCGGCTCGGGCTACACCACCGGCGTCCTCGCCAACGACGGCGACGTCGACGGCCCTGCCCCCCTGGAGGCATGGGCGCTCATCGGCGGCGCGCCGGTGGGAGGAGGCCTGGCCGGCGGGGAGGCCATCGGGCTGGACGTGCTGCCGACTCACGGCACCCTCACCCTGAATACCGACGGCTCCTTCACCTACGTCCCTCACGCGGACTACTACGGCACCGACTTCTTCACCTACCACGCCTACGACCACAGTCTCTACTCAGTTGATGCGGCGACGGTGACGATTACCGTGACCTCAGTCGACGACGCGCCCGTCGCCCAGGGCGACTCGTACAGCACGAACATCAACACCACCCTGACGCGCGCGGTCACTACCGGCTGGCCGTACACTGCCGGCGTGCTCGTCAACGACACCGACGTGGACGGGCCCTACCCGCTCACCGCCGTCCTCGTCACCGGACCAAGCCAGTCGGCCAGCTTCACACTCAACGCGAACGGCGGCTTCAGCTACACGCCGGAGAACAACTACAGCGGCCCGGACTCGTTCACCTACCGGGCCTCAGACGGCACGCTCACGTCTCAGATCACAACGGTCTCCCTCACCGTCGGCGCGAACACCGCACCCACCGTCGCCCCCATCGTCCTCTCCACTACTGAAGACCACTCCGTCGCCTTCGGCGGCTCGGGCTCCGATCCGGACGCCGGCCAGACGCTCACCTACTTCGCCACTTCGCTGCCGGCCCACGGCACCCTCAGCGTGGTGGAGGGTACGGAGACCAGCTACACACCGGATGAGAACTGGTACGGTGTCGACACCTTCACCTACAAGGCGTCAGACGGCATCTCCGAGTCGCACGAGGCACTCGTGACGATCACCGTGTACGCCGTGAACGACGCCCCCATCGGGCAGAGCGACAACTACAGCACGCCCCTCGACCGCACCCTCACCGTCGCCGCCCCAGGCGTACTCGACGACGACGCGGATGTCGAGGTCGGCACCACGGTTGACGGCAGCCTGCAGACCGTCACGATCACGAGCGGCACGCAGAGGAGCGGGTACTCCCTGCTCTACGGCACGCTCACGCTCACCGCCGACGGCTCCCTCACCTATGTGCCGACCAGCAGCGGCACCGACACCTTCACCTATGTCGCCACGGACAACGGCAAGAGCCAGTGGACCACTACCGTCGCCGGAGAGGGAGGTCACACCGCCGGCGACTGGTACAGCGACCCGAAGACCACCGCTGAGATGAGCGTCACCATCGTCGTCGGCGCAAACAACGTGCCGACGGCCGACGGCAAGACGATCAGCGACGCGGTCGAAGACACCCCCAAGCTCATAACCCTCAGCGGCAGCAAGAACGGCGACGACGGCCAGCCCCTCTACTACGTCATTTCCGGCGAGCCCCGCTACGGCACGCTCAAGGACGGGAGCACGACGATCAGCAGCTACCCGTACACGCTCACAGCGCAGGGCGCCGACGTCGTGTACACGCCGCACACGGACTACTGCGGCACAGACTCATTCACCTACCACACCTACGACGGGATTGCCGAGTCCGACGAGGCGAACGTGGCCATCACCATCGCCCCCGTCAACGATGCGCCCATCGCCGCGAACGACTACTACAGTACCGACATCAACGTCGCCGTCGTCCGCACCGTAGAGAACGCCGTCTGGCCCTTCGAGACCGGCCTGCTCTCAGACGACACCGACGTCGACGGCGACGCCCTCACGGCGGTCCGCAAGACAGAGACCCCCGAGATCGACACCGGCCCCAGCCACGGCACCGTCTCCGTGAGCGCCAACGGCAGCTTCACCTACACGCCGACCACCAACTACACCGGCACAGACAGCTTCACCTACCACGCCTACGACGGTCACCTCTACTCCAACCAGGCGACGGTCACGATCACGATCGGCTCAAACACACCGCCGACAGCCAACGACGTCAGCGTCACCACCGCCGAAGACACGCCGAAGGACATCACGCTGGACGGCACAGACCCCAACGCCGGCCAGAGCCTCACGTACTTCATCTCGGAACCGCCGGTCTACGGCCATCTCAGCGCGGTGGACGGCAACCAGGTAACGTACACGCCGGACGCCAACTGGCACGGCGACGACACCTTCTACTACATCGTGTCGGACGGCGTGGCGCAGTCGCCGGCGGGCAAGGTGAGCGTCACCGTCACCTCCGTCAATGACCCGCCGAAGTCCCTGAGCTACACCGTCATGACCGACGAGGACACCGCCCTCGTGTTTCACGAGATCGACTTCCCCTATTCCGATGCGGACGGCGACCCGCTTGTCACGGTCCAGATCACCCAGTTGCCGGCGGCCGGCGTGCTCAAGAACGACGGCACGACGATGACTGAGGTGCGGGACTTCTCGGCCGCTGAGCTCGCTGCCGGCAAGCTCAGCTTCGTCCCGGCGGCCAACGGCAACGGCACCGCCTACGCGACCTTCAAGTACAAGGTGTTTGACGGCACCGTCTCCAGCGCCGCGGAGTACACGACCACCATCGACGTCACCCCGGTCAACGACGCGCCCGTCGCCGCCGACAGGAGCGTCACCACCGCCGAAGACAACTGGGTGGAGGTGACCCTCAGCTCCACCGACGTCGACCGCAGCGACACCCCGGCAGACACCCTCCTGCACTACGTCATCGACGACTACCCGCAGCACGGCTCCCTCAGCAACCTCGACAGCTCGAACCCGTCCCACAACAACATCGTGGACAACGCCGACGGCAAGCTCATCTACACGCCGAATGCCAACTGGAACGGCACCGACACCTTCACATATGAGGCTCACGACAGCGCCGGCCACGCGTACTCGAACATGGCGACGGTGACGATCACGGTCACCTCCGTGGCGGACGATCCCGTCCCGCCGGCAGACAACCAGATGGCGGTCACCGGCTTGACGGGCGGTATGGAGCAGCTGATCTACCTCGAGGGCACCAACGTCGACGGCGGGTCGCTCATCTTCTCGATCAGCGGTCTCCCGGCTCACGGGACGCTGAAGACCACGGGCGGCCAGACCATCACGTCGGCGAGCGGGTCTTCGCTGTATCAACTCAGCGACCGCTCGGTCATCTACACGCCCACCACCGACTACAGCGGCACAGACGCCTTCACCTACAGAATCGCGAAGCCGCAGGGCGCGCAGGCGCTGCCGGCCAAGGCGGCGAACGCCGCGGCGGCAGACGCCAAGGGAGCATCACCGGCCGACCAGGAGCTGGGCGGCCGCGAGGCGGCCGACGCCGGCGACATCACCGTCAACATCGTGGTGTCGCAGGGCTCGCCCACGTACGCGGCCCTCTCCGCCTTCTCCGCGCGGCAGCACAGGGGCCACGTCGTGCTCAGCTGGCAGGCGCACGAATCCGGCACAGCCGGCTACTACGTCGAGCGGCTCAGGCCCGCCACCGGCCGCTGGATCGCGGTCAACCGCGAACTCCTGCCGGCCCTGCTCGAGGCGCCCGGCGGGGCGGGCTACGCGCTCGTCGACTCCGCTGCTCGCGCCGGCCGCCCGCTCACCTACAGGATCATCGAGGTCCAGTTCAACGGCGTGCGCACCGTCTCTGGCCAGTTCACCGTCTCGGCCGCCGGCAGGCGTTTGCCGGCGCGCCTCGGAGCGCAACTCGAGCACGGCGTCGCGCGTGTCCCGCTCAACAGCGGCGGCAAGGCGCTCGCCAAGCCGGCCGTGCAGGCCGCCCAGCCGAGAGTAACGGCGGCCGCGGCCAGCAGCCT
>CAIQPS010000056.1 GCA_903873715.1 uncultured Actinomycetes bacterium | reverse complement strand
GGCGGCCGCCTCGGTTCCCCACGTCTCCAGGTCGCCGGCGCCGGCGATGCCCTGCGTGACCAGCAGATCCCCGTAGGTGGGTCTCGGGTCGAGTCGCCTCCACAAGGCCGGTTCGTCCTTGTCGCGGTAGGTCAAGGGGTCGCCGACGTGGTGGCCCAGGAACCTGTATGTATGACAGACGACGTAGCTAGGGCCTTCGCCGCGCCGCGCCCGGTCGACGGCGGCTTTCACGCCGAGGAACACGTCGACGACG
This sequence comes from uncultured Actinomycetes bacterium, assembly GCA_903873715.1. GTDB lineage: Bacteria > Actinomycetota > Thermoleophilia > RBG-16-64-13 > RBG-16-64-13 > CAIQPS01. The sequence goes on along the minus strand of CAIQPS010000056.1, from coordinate 7,431 downwards.
TCCATGCCGTCGCACTCCACCCCGGGGATGCCGTACGCGGCCGCGCGGCCCAGGAACCCTTGGTCGCCCAGGGCCAGCATCTGGTCCACCGGTCCGCTCATGCCGTAGAGGTTGTTCTCGCACAGGAACACCACCGGCAGCTTCCAGATGGCGGCGAGGTTGGACACCTCGTGGAGGATGCCCTCGTTGAGGGCCCCGTCTCCGAAGAAGCAGACGGTCACCCTGCCGTTGCCGAGCATCTGCGAGGCCAGCGCCGAACCGGCGGCCAGGCCGATGCCGCCCCCGACGATCCCGTTCGCGCCCAGGATGCCCTTGCTCATGTCGGCGATGTGCATGGACCCGCCCCGGCCCCGGCAATAGCCGGTGACCTTGCCCATCAACTCCGCCATGCACAGCTTCTCGTCCGCACCTTTGGCGAGGACGTGTGCGTGCCCGCGGTGGGTGGACGAGATGTAGTCGTCCGGCTGCAGGGACCAGACAGCGCCGACCGCCACGGCCTCCTGGCCTTGGTAGGTGTGCGTGACCCCGCGTATGCGACCCGATCTGTAGAGCGCGGCCGACTGCTCCTCGAACTCGCGGATGAGACTCATCCGCCGGTACATTGCGGCGAGCTGTTCCGGCATCATGCCGGTGAGCGCCTCCAGCGTGGCCCCGTCCAGGCGGGCCGTCGTGCGGGAGAGCGGCGGGTTCGAGGGCTTTCTGAGCGAGCGTGCCATGGGGTCTCCTGAGGCGCTGTGCAGACGGGTTGGAATGATAGTGAGCGGCTGCCGGGGGTGTCAACCGGAACGGCGGATTGTGCTTAAATACCGGCAAGACCCACGCTGGCTTCCCGCGCGAGAAGCACTGCGCGGAAACGACTAGAAGGAGTACACGATGCCTAGTTGGATCGGACCCTGGGAGATCGCCATTGTCGTGGTCATCGCCCTTCTCATCTTCGGCCCGCGGAAGCTTCCCGAGCTCGGTTCCTCGATGGGCAAATCCATCCGGGGCTTCAAGAAAGGCCTGCAGGAAGGCAAAGACGAACTGAACGAGGCCATGGCCGAGGTCAAAGAGGCCACTCGTGACGACGCCCCCGTGACGAGGGCCACCACCGCCGAAGCGACGGCTGCTACCAGCGCTGAAGCGGCTGCCGCTCCGTCCGCCGAGGCCACGAGCGCCACTGCTACCGCCACCGCAGCACCCGTCGCCGACAAGAGGCCGCGGTGCTGGGGCACCTATGAGAAGGATGACGAATCCTGCATGCAGTGCACCGTGTCCGGCGATTGCGCCCAGTCGGGAGCTGAAGCCCCGACCGCCGGCTAGCGGCGACTTCCTCTCGCGCGATCTCCATGCCAGAGCGCGGCAACTTCGTCTATCTGGAGATCGCGGAGACCGTTCGTAGACGCATAGCCTCGGGTGAGCTGTCGCCGGGCGACCGCCTGCCGCCCGTGCGGGAGATGGCCGACCTCTGGAAGTGCACCCCCAACACGGTGGGCCGGGCCTACGCGATGCTCGTCGACGAAGGCTTGGTCTCCAGCCGGCGCGGCGCGGGGACACACGTAGCCACGCCTTCTGCGATGTCGGCCGCAGCAGCGCCTCCGGAGTGGCGCTGGGCCGACCTGGTGAACCGGGCGGAAGGCTACCTGCTCGAGGCCCTTGCGCTGGGCCACAGCCCGGCCTTCGCGGAGGCGGCCCTCGCGGCCGCGATAGCCCGCTGGGAAGAGGTGAGGAACAGCCGGACGGCCTCCTCTACCCCTGGGGCGGAGGCCGCGTCGCCCGCGCTCCGGTTCTCCGGTAGCCACGATCTCGCGGTGGAGTTGCTGGGGCGTATGCTCGAGCAACGGTCTCCGAGCGTCTCCATGAGCACCGAATTCCTGGGCAGCGCCGGCGGGCTCATGGCGCTGGCCCGCGGGGAGGCCGACATCGCCGGCTCCCACCTCTGGGACGAGGAGACCGGCCTCTACAACGTGCCTTTCGTCCAGAAGATCCTTCCGGGGCGCCCTGTTGCGCTGGTTAACCTCGTCACGCGCCTGCAGGGTCTCATCGTGCCTTCGGGCAACCCGCAGGACCTGCGCTCGCTCCAGGACCTCACGAAGCCCGGCGTCGAGTTCATGAACCGGCAACTCGGATCCGGGACCAGGGTCTGGCTCGACGTGCGCCTGAAACAGGCCGCTATCGACCCTGCCTCCGTGAGCGGCTACCACGCCGAAGAGACCACCCACATCGGTGTGGCCCGGGCCGTCAAAGAGGGCCGTGCCACGGCGGGACTCGGCATCCAAGCCGCTGCGGTGGCCTTCGGGCTCGATTTCATCCGCCTTGGCGAGGAGCGGTACGATCTGGTCATCCCCGGCGAGCTTTGGGACGATCCGGCGGTGAGCGCGGTGCGCTCGGCTATCGTGTCCGCTCCGTTCAAGGAAGCCTTGCTGGCTCTGGGCGGTTACGAGGTCTCGCACACCGGGGAAGAGACCTGGCTGGAGTGAACCGGATAGCGGCGGGGAGGTCCCGTGGAATCCGCGTGTGAGATCCCGCCGGGCGAGCGGGGGCCGCTGTTCCTGCTTGACGGTAGCAACATGGCCTACAGGGCCTTCTACGCCCTGCCCCCTGAGATAGCCACTTCCGCCGGCCTTCCCACCAACGCCCTGTACGGGTTCTGCTCGATGGTGATCAAGATCCTGGGGGACTACCGCCCCGGTGCGGTGATCGTGGCCTGGGACTCCAAGGAGAAGACCTTCAGGCATGACGAGTTCGAGGAGTACAAGGCGCAGAGGAAGCCCATGCCCGACCTGCTGGTGCAGCAGTGGCCCTTCCTGCCCGAGATCTCGGAGGCGTTCGGCTTCATCAACCTGGCGGTGCCGGGCTTCGAAGCGGACGACATCCTCGCCACGCTCGCCCGCCAGGCCGAGGCCGAGGGGCGCGAGACCTTCATAGTCACCGGTGACCGCGACGCCCTGCAGTTGGCCGGGGACCACGTGCGCATCATGGCGAACGGCCGGGGCGTCACCGAGGTCAAGATCTACGACCCGGCAGCGGTGGAGGAGCGCTTCGGCGTGCCTCCCAAGCTCATCCCCGACCTCATAGGGCTCAAAGGCGACACATCAGACAACATCCCCGGCATCCCGGGGATAGGGGAGAAGACCGCCGCCCAACTGCTGCAGCAGTTCGGCGACCTGGACGGCGTGCTGTCCCACATCGACCAGGTGGCGGGACCCAAACGGCAGGAACTCCTGCGCGAGAACCAGGAACTGGCCCTCATGTCCCGGCGCCTTGCCTGTCTCGACAAGGATGCGCCCATCGACATACACGCCGCCGAGGTTCTGCCACATCAGCTGCAGCGCGACCGGCTGGAAGAGTTGTTCGGCCGTTTCGAGTTCAACACCCTCATGGACCGTGTCGACGCACTGGTGCCGCCGCCTCCGGCCTCGGACGGAGGTCACGCCGGGGCGCCGCTTCCGGAGCCGGCCGAGTGGCCGGCGGGCCCGCGGGGGGTGGACCGCCTGTTCGACCGCAGCCGGCCGATAGGCGCGGCGGCCGACGGCGAGACGGTGTGGCTGGCTCAGGATCCGCCCGGGAGCGGCGAGACCGCTTCTCCGGACTACGGGCTCTTCGCCGTCGCCCAGGCAGGGGCGGGCGCGGAGGGGCTCGAAGGGCTGCTCGCGGCGGCCGGGGCTGTCTGCCACGACTTCAAAGCCCTTCCGGCCTTGCATCCGCTGGTGCCGTCCGCGGCCCACGACACCTACATCGGCGGCTACCTGCTGGCGCCCAACAGGCGCGACTACCGGCTGGACGACCTGGCCCGGGAGGCCGGGATCGCCCTTCCTGGATGTCCGGGCGGCGACGGCGCGCAACCGGCCGGGCCTTCGGCTGCGGCCGTCTCCCTCGAGCTCGCCCGCATCCAGGGACCGGCTCTGCGCGACCAGGGTATGTGGGAGCTCTTCCAGGACATCGAACTGCCGCTCACCCGGGTGCTCATCGAGATGGAGCGGACCGGCATCTTCCTGGACTGCTACCAGTTGGGGGAGATCACCGGCAAGCTCCAGGACCAGATCGAGGATCTGGAGACGCGCATCTACGACCTGGCCGGCGAGCGGTTCACGCTGGGCTCGCCACAGCAACTCGGACGCATCTTGTTCGAGCAGCTGGGGCTGCCGCGGCAGCGCAAGACCAAGACCGGCTACTCCACCGACGCGAAGACCCTGGAGAGCCTGCGGGAGCACCATCCCATCGTGGGGCACCTGCTCAACCATCGCGAACTGTCCAAGCTGATGTCGACGTATCTCCTGGCGTTGCCGCAATGCGTCGACCCTCGGACCGGCCGCCTCCACACGACGTTCCACCAGACGGTCGCCGCCACCGGCCGCCTGTCGTCGAGCGATCCCAACCTGCAGAACATCCCGGTGCGGACGACCCTGGGTGCCCAGATCCGCCAGTGCTTCGGCGCCGAGCCCGGCAACCTGCTCGTGGTCGCCGACTATTCCCAGATAGAGCTGCACATCATGGCGGTCCTGGCCGGCGAGCCGTCCCTGCTCGAGGCGCTCTCCCGTGGGGAGGACATCCACCGGCGTACGGCGGCGGAGGTGTTCGGGGTCGCTCCGGAGGAGGTCGACACCACCCATCGCCGGTACGCCAAGGCGGTCAACTTCGGCATCATGTACGGCATCTCGGCCTTCGGTCTCAGTCAGAACCTCGGAATCGACCAGAAAGAGGCCGCCGCCTACATCCAGCGCTACTTCGAGCGTCTCCCACGGGTGAAGGTCTTCATCGAGGAGACCGTGGAGATCGCGCGTCGGTCAGGGTATGCCACCACCGTGTTCGGCCGCCGGAGGCCCATCCCCGAACTCAAGTCGGCCAACTTCCAGGAGCGCTCGCTGGGCGAGCGTCTGGCGGTCAACTCGGTGATCCAGGGGAGTGCCGCGGATATCATCAAAGTGGCGATGATCCGGTGCCACCGCCGGCTGGCTGAGGACTACCCGGCGGCGCGGCTCGTGCTGCAGGTCCACGACGAACTCGTGTTCGAGGCGCCCGAAGCGGACGCGTATGCCGTCCGCGACGCGATGGTGGCTGAGATGGCGGGCGCCTACCCCATGGAACCGCCTCTTCGTGTGGATGCCGGAGTGGGAGCAGACTGGGTGGCCGCCAAGTAGGTAGCACCGACGACTTTCGTCGTCTTTGCGGTCAGTTGTTTTTCCCGGGCGCCTGCGTATACTACCGCGCACGTGGGCCATGATTGGGGCATGGCTCAGTTACGCATTGTTTTGGAAAGGGAAGCGGAAACTACATGTCAGATCAACACACCGACGAAGTACAAACACTGCAGAACGGCCAGGACCTCATGGTCGAAGTAGATGGGGTCATGATCCCCAACTACGACGCCACGATCCTGACTTTCGAAGAGGGGGATATCGTCACCGGCACGGTAGTGCGGGTGGATAAGGACGAAGTCCTCGTTGACATCGGGTACAAGAGCGAAGGCGTCGTCCCGGCCAACGAACTGTCTATCAGAAAGTCTGTCGATCCTGCGGAAGAAGTGTCGGTGGGCGACGTTGTCGACGCCCTCGTCCTAACCAAAGAAGACGCCGACGGCCGCCTGATCCTGTCCCGGAAACGCGCTCGCTTCGAGCGTGCCTGGCAGCGCATCGAGAAGGCCGCCGAAGAAGGCACTCCGGTCACCGGCTCGGTCATCGAAGTGGTCAAGGGTGGTCTCATCCTCGACCTCGGCGTGCGCGGCTTCCTGCCCGCCTCGCTGGTCGACATCCGCCGCGTGGCGGATCTGGACGAGTTCCTCGGCCAGACCCTGGAATGCCGGGTCATCGAACTCAACCGCTTCCGCAACAACGTGGTCCTCAGCCGCCGCGCCGTGCTCGAGGAAGAGCGCCGCGGAGCGCGCGAGCAGATCCTCGACCGCATGAACGTGGGCGACCTGGTCACAGGTACCATCTCCAACATCGTGGACTTCGGTGCGTTCGTCGATCTCGACGGCATCGACGGTCTCATCCACATCTCGGAGCTCTCCTGGAGCCACGTCAACCATCCGTCCGAAGTCCTCACCATCGGCCAGAAGGTCGAAGTGCGGGTCCTCGACATCGACCGCGACCGCCAGCGCATCTCCCTGGGCCTCAAGCAGACCCAGAAGGACCCCTGGCAGCAGGTCTTCGAGAACCGCCAGGTCAACGAGATCGTCCACGGCCGGGTCACCAAACTGGTGTCCTTCGGTGCGTTCGTCGAGATCGAAGAGGGCGTCGAGGGTCTCATCCACATCTCCGAACTGGCTCAGCACCATGTCGAGGATCCGTCCGAGATCGTGCGTCCCGGCCAGGAAGTGAACGTCAAGATCATCGAGATCGACCCCGAGCGTCGCCGCCTGTCCCTGAGCCTCAAGCGTCTCGAGCCGGAATACCGCATCCACGAAGATGCCATGGCTGAGGGCGAAGAGGGCGAGGAATACGAAGGCGCCGAGGCTGCTGACGAAGCCGCCGAGGAAGCCGTGGAGTCCGCTGAGGCCGTCGTGGAGGAAGCCGAAGCCGTCGAAGAGCAGGCCGCCGAAGAAGCGCCCGCGGACGAAGCTCCGGCTGAAGCCGCCGACGAAGCCGCCGACGAAGCCGCTCCGGCTGAAGCCGCGGACGAGGCTGCTCCGGCCGAAGGGGCCGAAGAATAGGTTTTCCATCCGCGCAATAGGGCATCATATGGGAGCGCTCCGCGAGGGGCGCTCCCTGTGTTTTCAGGGCCAAGTGATCCCGGAGGCCACGTGACCCGCGAGCGACCAGATGTGGCGGCAGTCGGACTCACCGGCGGTATCGGCGCCGGCAAGAGCACGGCGCTGAAGTTCTTCGGCGAGTCCGGAGCCCTCACGTTGTCCGCCGACGAGGTGGTGCACCAGTTGTACGGCCGCGAGGACGTGCGGCGGGCGCTCGCGGAGCAGTTCGGCTGCGAGGTGCTGGCTCTGGGCGGGGAAGTGGACCGGCGCAGGCTGGCGGAGGCGGTGCGGGGCCGGAAAGAGCGGCTGGCGTGGCTGGAGGGGCTCACTCATCCGTTGGTCGCTCGGGAGATAGGGAGCTTCATAGCGTCTGCGCCGCGTCAGAGTGTGGTCGTCTGCGAAGTACCGCTCATGTTCGAGGCTGAGATGCAGGATCTGTTCGATCTCATAGTCACTGTGGAAGCCGGAGCCGACACCCGTCGGCAGCGCTCCATCCACGCGTTCGGCCTGGACCAATTCACCGAACTCGAGGCGTTACAGGCTTCGAGCGAGCGGCGCGTGGCCGGGGCGGACATGGCCTTCTTCAATGACGGTAGCGTCGAGCGCCTGCGGGCGTTCGTCGTGTCCGCCTATGACAGGGCCCTGGTCATCGCGGCCGGCGGCCGCGAAGCCGGCCGGCCGGAGGGCGTGGGCGCCCCGCGTGGCGGCGCCGTCCCGGGCCGCGGGGAGGCCTGTTGAGCCGGGCGTCGCGGCGGCGTGCG
>CAIQPS010000055.1 GCA_903873715.1 uncultured Actinomycetes bacterium | reverse complement strand
TGGCCGTGGGCGTGGGCGCCTGCGGCGCCGCCGCGACGGCGCGGCGCAGGGACCTGGCTGCCCTGACCATGCCTTCCTGGCACAGCCCGTCGGTCATCGGGTTGGCCCGGGTGCATACGAACGGCTCGATGACCTGGGTGAGCGCGTCGAGGCCGGTTGTGGCGGTGAGCGCCGGGGGCAGCTCGTAGGTCAGTTCCGGGTCGACGACGGCCACGCGGGGCATCATCATCTGATGCCGCAGGCTCACCTTCACCCGGTGTTCGCGCGAGACGATCACCGAGTTGCGGGTGACCTCGGACCCGGTGCCGGCGGTGGTGGGGATGGCGACACAGGGCAACGGCAGTTCCACCAGGGTGAGACCTCGTCCGACGATCTCCAGGTAGTCGGTGATGTCCCCGGGATTGGTCGCCAGGATGGCTATGGCCTTGGCGGCGTCGAGTGCCGCCCCGCCTCCGAAGCCAATCACCGAGTCGCACACGGCTTGCCGCGCAGCGGCCGTGCCGGCCCGCACCAGCGCCACGTCCGGCTCGCCGGGCACGGCGAACGTGGTGACGTCGACGAAGCGTGCGGCCAGGAGGTCGAGCAGCGGGCGGGCGCGCTCCGGCGAGGCGCCGGTCACCAGCAGCGGCCGCCGGCCCAGGGTGGGGAACAGGTCCGCCGCTTGGGGCAGGCTGCCTGCACCGAAGACGATCCGGCCGGCGGTGGCGAATTCGAACCGAGCTGGATCCCTGTACTGCACGGAGCCCTCCTTCGCTTTCTCTTCTTGCGAGTGTAGCCCGCGCGGCGGGGCGTCGCGCGATTCCGGCCCAGACTCAGACCAAGGTCCTAGGGGCCCGCGGCTCGGTGCATGGCATTCTCAGGGTGGGCCGAAGAGTTATCATATGTGATAATATCGAGGAGGTGATCCTGGGCGAAAGGCGCGCGGGCGGGTTCGTCTTCCGCTGGTGGGCTGGCGATCACGAGCCGCGTCATATCCACATCTACAGGGATGGTCGCCTCCTCGGGCGCTGGGACCTCGTCAATCAGCGGCCGATCGACCCCTTCATGGTCTCGCGCCGACTCGCCAGGGCGTTGATGATCGCGGGTTTCGTCAAGGATGGAGAATGAATACAGTCCACGCATCGCGCAAGGTGACCCCCGAGACCGACCATCCCGACTGGGCGGCCTGGTACGCGGCTACTCGCCTCGTCGACGTCGAGTACCTGGGCAAGATGGAAGCGCTGGTCTTTCGCTTCGGGAACGGCCGCATCTTCGGGCTGGCAGTGCAGCAACTTCAGGAACTGGACTCGTCCCCGGTCACCAGGATCTCTCTGTTGTATGACGGTGATGTGGCCCTCATCGAGCAGTTCTCAGGCAACAGGCTGGAAGTGCCCTGGGACAGGGTGCTCCACCTGGCCGATCCGACGTACGAACATCGAGACCCGCCTGCTGGCTCTGCGGAATGGCTCGAGCGCCGGGACCTGGACCGAGCGATCGGCGAGCGCGTGCGCGCAGAACGTAAAAAGCGCAACCTGACCCTGGCCGCCGTCAGCTCTCGCACGGGGATCAAGGTCCCCAACCTCTCACGGCTCGAGTCCGGCAAGCACACGCCTTCCCTCGACACGCTCGACAGGGTGGCGACGGCCCTGGATGTTCCTGTGGCGGTCTTGGTCGCTCACGCTCCCGGGAGGCCGGCGGTCCTCCAGGGGGAATGACGAGCGACGGGTCCCCGGTCGCTTGTTCCTGTCCGCGCCGCTGGATATCGTGGTCCGACATGATAGACACCGCCCCAGACGTGGCGCCTGAAGCCGCCCGCCATATCCTCCGCACGGTCTTCGGGTACCAGGAGTTCCGGCCCAACCAGGAGTGCGTCATCGAGACGCTCCTCGGCGGCGGCGACGCCTTCGTGCTCATGCCGAGCGGGGGCGGGAAGTCCATCTGCTACCAGATCCCGGCGATGCTCCGGCCGGGGACGGGCATCGTGGTGTCGCCGCTCATATCGCTGATGAAGGACCAGGTGGACGCGCTCGTCGCCAACGGCGTGCGGGCCGCCGCGTACAACTCAGCCCTGGATGGGGACGAGGCGCGGCGGGTGCTCGGCGCCTTCATGGGCGGTGGACTGGACCTCCTCTACGTATCGCCGGAGCGGGTGGTGAGCGAGGTCTTCCTCGAGCGGTTGGCGGAGGTGCCGTTGTCGCTCATCGCCGTGGACGAGGCGCACTGCATCTCGCAGTGGGGGCACGACTTCCGGCCGGAGTACGTGGCCCTGGGGCAGTTGCGCGACCGGTTCCCCGGGGTGCCGCTGGTGGCCCTCACCGCCACCGCCGACCCGCACACCCGTGACGACATCGTGGACAAGCTGGGGCTGGAGGCGGCTCCCCGCTTCGTGTCCAGCTTCGACCGGCCGAACATCCGGCTGCAGGTGGTGGAGAAGCACAACCCACATTCTCAGCTGAAGCGCTTCCTGGCGGAGCACGAGGGTGAGGCGGGGGTGATCTACTGCTCCACGCGCAAGCGCACGGAGGAGTTGGCGGCGCATCTGCAAGGGCTCGGCATAGCCGCCGATGCCTACCACGCCGGGTTGCCGGCGGAGCGGCGCGAGCGGGTCCAGGAACAGTTCATTTTCGACCAGATCCGGATCGTGACGGCCACCGTCGCCTTTGGGATGGGTATCGACAAGACCAACGTCCGGTTCGTGGTCCACTGGGACCTGCCGCAGCATCTGGAGGGCTACTACCAGGAGATCGGCCGGTCGGGACGGGACGGGCTGCCTGCGGAGGCGCTGCTGCTCTTCGGCTGGGAGGACGTGCCACGGGTGCGGTCGCTCATCGAGCAGGGGGAGAACGAGGAGCGCATCGCCGTGGAGCAGCACAAGTTCGGGGCGATGATCGGGTTCACCCAGGCGCTCAGCTGCCGGCGGCGGGTGTTGCTGGGATATCTGGGCGAGCGGATGGAGGAGGACTGCGGCAACTGCGACGTGTGCCTGTCGCCGCCCGAGCTCTACGACGCGACGGTGGACGCGCAGAAGGCCCTGTCGTGTGTGTTCAGGCTGGGTGGGCGGTTCGGGGCGCTGCATATCGTGGACGTACTGCGGGGCTCGCAGAAGGAACGGATCCTCCAGTTGGGCCACGACCGCCTCTCGACGTATGGGATAGGCGCGGACGTCACCGTAGAGGCGTGGCGCAGCCTGCTGCAGCAACTCGTCCATCGGGGATACCTCGAGCAGGAGATGGGGAAGTATCCGGTGCTCAAGCTCACCCCGGCGGCACTGCCGGTGCTGCGCGGCCAGGAGAGCGTCCAGTTGGCGCGGCCGCGTGTCCGGGTAGCGCACGACGGGGGCGGGGCCGGCTCGGGCAGCCGGGGCGGCCGGGGAGGCAAGCGGCGCCGCGGAGGTTCGCAGGGTGCGCTCGACACAGGCGTGACCGCGGACATAGACGACGAGCTCTTCGAGGCGCTGCGCGCGCTCAGGCGGGAGATCGCGGAACGGGAAGGCGTGCCGGCGTACATCGTCTTCCAGGACGCCACATTGCGGGAGATGGCCGTTCTCCGGCCCACCACCGAGGACGAGCTCCTCGGCATCAACGGGGTGGGGGAGCGAAAGCTGGAGAAGTATGGGGCGGAGTTCCTGGCGGTGCTGACGAGGTAGCGCGTCATCGAACTGCCGGGTCGTCCTGACGCGGCCACCCCGGTGTCGCCTGTGCGTCCGGGTGGTACCATCAAGGTACTACCAAAGTTGTACGGACAAAGCAGGGACCATGGGTAAGCTTGACGCCAGGTTGGAAGTCCGGGTAGACAAGCAGACATATCAGCGGCTCGAACGACGGGCTGCGGTCGAACGCTCGAGCGTGGGCGAGATCGTGCGAAAGGCCATCGCGCGGGAATTGTCCGATGAGGACGACGTCTCCTGGCGCTTGGAGGTCCTCGAGCGCGCGTTCCGGCTCAACGTGCCTGTTCCGGACGATCCGGACGAGCTGGCCCGGGAGCTCGCCAAAGCCTATGAGTGGTCTCCGGACGAGAAAGACGGCTGATGTACGTCGACACGGCCATCTTCATGTACGCGCTGGGGAGCGAGTCCCCTTACCGGGAACCGTGCGCTCGCATCCTCTCTGCCGGAGCCACCGGTTCCGTCGTGCTGACGACCAGCGCCGAGACTCTCCAGGAGATCCTGCACCGCTATCACAGCATCGGACGCGATGAGGATATCCGCTTGGCGTTCGACGCGGTCGCAGCCTCGGTGCGCCGGATCCTGCCCGTGACGGGCGACGATCTCCAGGAGGCTCGCCGGCTCGGAGACCGCATCAAGGACCGCAGGGTCTCAGCTCGCGACCTCCTACATGCCGCCGTGGCGCGCCGCCACGGATTGGGACAAGTTCTCACGACAGACAAGGGTTTTGCAGGCATTCCTGGCATCGCCCCAGTGGACCCGCTTAGATGGTCCCCCGCTGGATGAGACAGGCTGCTCCGCCAGGCTGCCCGGGCCGCCAAAATCCCCGCTAATTGCGGGTTTTTAGTAATCTCGCAAATTGCGCGTTTTGCCCTCCAGCCACCTTGCGCGAAGGCGGTCTACCTGCCACGGTTTTGAGCATTGCTTGGCGGCATCTCTGGGGGGAAATGGAGACGCGCATGGGTGGCCTCGCCGACAGACGCATAGGGCGCTCGCCGGTCTATCAAGGCGTCCTCGACCCGTCCCTCAGATGGAGTCCCGAGCCTGACTACGGCGTGGTCCTCCTCGACCGCAGGGGCGATCTGTTGGGCGCCTGCCGCGCCTCAAGCCTGCCCGGCGAAGTGTCAATGCCGCTGGGTCTCAACCTTCGCACGCACGACCTCCGGTCGTATCTCGAGGACCGCGGCTTCCATCGCCCGAGGCGCTTCCCGCTGGTGTCCGCCGCCTGGCTCCAGGTGAAGGGCAAGCGGGTACGCATCGGCATCTACATGGAGGCCGGCGGCCCACACGTGAGCGCCGACGTCATCGACCCCGACCTCGGGTCCATCGCGGCCATCCTCAGCGGCCAGACGGGCTAGAGCCAGCAGCGCCGGCGTCGGCCAGTCTTCGTCAGCGTACCTTGCCCGCGCCACCTGCGTCCTCAGACTTTGGTTGGACCTTGGCGCCCGCTACCATGGACACGGCGCACCACGGCTCTCCAGGAGGTCCCCATGCCGCTCAAAGGTTTCAGCGTCCCGCTCTCGCCCGAGGGGCGGGCGTCGCTCACTCCTGTCCCGCCGTGGCACTACGTGGGGGACATCCTCGCCGTCGACTTCGCGGCCCATCCGGCGGCGGTCGCCGCGCTGTTGCCTCCCGGGTTGGAGCCCGATCCGGAGGATCCGGGCGGCTGCGTGGCCTTCTTCGTGAGCTGGCAGTACGCGAGCGATGCCGGCGATGAGTATCTCGATCCGGCACGGAGCCAGTACAACGAGCTGTTGCTGCTCGTGAATGCGGTCTACAGGGGCGGTGCTTCGGCAGCCGCGGGCGCGGGTATAGGCGCCGGACCGGCCGGCGGCGCCGCCGGAGCCGGCGCTGCCGCCCTGGCGGGCCGGCGGGTGCAGACCTGCCCCTACATATACGTGGACAAGGACACCTCGATGGCTCGCGGCTGGATCCAGGGCTGGCCGAAGAAGTTCGGCGAGGTGCACACCACCCGGGCATTCCCGCTCACCTGCAAGGCCGGTGGGCCGGTGGCGCCTGGAGCGCGCTTCGGGGGGACGCTGGCGGCCAACGGACGGCGGCTGGCCGAGGCCGTCGTGGAGTTGGAGGGGGTCTCCGCCGACCCCGTGTATCTGGGCAAGCGGCCGGTGGTCAACATGCGCTACTTCCCGCAACTCGCAGGCAGGGCGACCGCGCCGGCGCCGGTCTGGGAGCTGGTGCGTTCGATCATGAGCGGCGTCCAGCGGACCGACGTCTGGGAGGGGTCGGCTACACTCCGATTCTTTCCGGCCCCCGACAACGAACTCGACGCCCTGCAGCCGCTGGAGGTGCGCCGCGGCTATCGCTACAGCATGGCGATGACCATCGAGGACCTCGAGGTCTTGGAGACCGTGCGGGCGGGGAACTGACGGGGAGGTGCCGTCCGCGCGGCCACCGGCCGGCGCGCCGCGCCGCGGTGAACTTTTTCGCCATCTCGCGTGTACCGTGGGGGACAGCAACCATCCCACCGGAGTGGAAGCGTGGCGGACCAGGTCCTCATACGGCGGTGCCAGGCAGGTGACGACGAAGCCTTCCGGCTGCTCTTCGAGCAGTACAAGAACCTCGTCTACCGCACCACCTATCTGACCCTCGGTACCGCCGGCGACGCGGACGACATCCTGCAGGCAGGTATCGCCGCAGAGGCCCGTCCATCCGAAAAGACGACCCGTTTTCTCCGGAAAGGAGACAGATCGATGAAGCTCAGATGGAGGATCGCCCTGGGAACGGCCGCAGCCGTCGTGCTCGCGGCAGCCGTGATAGCGGCGGTGCCCTCGTCGCGCGCAGCGGCCGGCGGGTTCTTCGCCGACGTGTTCAACATCAAGACCGGACCCGCCGCCACCCTGAACTATCTGCCCTCGGGATTCACCAGTCAGGCATCGGCCGCGGTGGGCTCGCTCTCGGTGGGCCCGGAGAACAAAGCCGACGCCATGGAGGAAGCGCTCTACCGGGATGGTGACGAGTTCGTCGCAGTGACCACCAGGTCGGACGACGGCGCGGCGCTTCCGAACGGCCAGGACGCTACCGTCAACGGAGTGAAGGCCGTCCTTCAGACCGGACTCTCCGGGAGCTTCGATCTTGCGGTCCTCGGTCCGGACGGCGCCAAGGACGGGGGGACTCCTCCGGCCGGAGCGTCGCCGCAAGGGGGCGCGCCGTCCGGCGGCGATGGCCCCGTGACCATCCAAGGCGCAGGTAGCGTCACGGTGGTGAGTGGCGACACGGTCATCACGGGTGAGGTGCCGGCCGGCCAGTCCGAGATAGGCATCAGCGTGAACTCCAACGGCGAAGGCCAGTCAGTGGTCAACGTCGCCGGTGATCCGGTCGATCTGCCGGTGGTCTCGTACGAAGGGGCCAACTCGCTCACCTGGATCGTGGACGGCACCCGGATAGTGCTCCTCAGCAATCTCCCGGTGGAGGAACTCCAGAAGATCGCCGACGGGCTCGTGCTGAACGACTAGCGGCGCCCCGGGGCCGATAGGCCGCCGGCGGAGACCCAGAAGCAGCCTCTCTTTGGGTGGATATCTTCTGGGAAGGTTTGATGTTTGCAGCGATTTGATATAATGAAAGCAAGCGGCCGGACCCCCTCGCCGGCCGCTTTTTCTCGCCGTAGGGCTTCGCGCCGTTCTCCATCTTTCGGTTGACTATCCCGCGGCCGTACCTCGCGCGGTCGTGCGCCGTGCCCGAATCCGGCGTGTTGCGGTGGACAGCGAGATACCCAGTGGGGGAGCCGGTCGAATCCTGGACGGTCTGGAGCGGGGCTGCCGCACCGCCGGATGCGAGTCTCAGCGCGGGACCCGCCCGGACCCGGGTACCATAGGAGCCGACGACCCGCCCGCCACGCTCCGCTGGAGGTGCCGATATGTGCCGCAACATCAAGGTCCTCTACCACCTGGACCCACCCGCCACCGACGAAGAGATCCGGGCCTCGGCCGAGCAGTACGTGCGGAAGATCAGCGGGTTCCCGAAGCCGTCCGCGGCCAACCAGGAGGCGTTCGATGAGGCGGTCCTGGAGGTGGCGGCCGCTTCGCGGCGGCTGCTCGAGTCGCTGACGACCGGCGCGGCGGTGCGGGTGCGGCATGGGGGAGGGCAAGGCGGAGGGCGGTGAGGGCGCGGCGCAGGCTGAGTTCGGGCAGGAATGATTTCCCCAGGGACTGCTCGGTCACAGGATCTTTTTCCTCTGTAACGAGCGTTGTAGGATGGCGAAGGTGTCCTGCTTCGCCATGACAGGGGAAGGCGACCAAATCTGATGACCACTGCGGAAAGATTCGATCCGGGTCTCGACGAAGGCGCGATTCTGACGAGCGACGAACTCAGTCGTCTTTTCAAATGCAGTGTGTACGGTGGGATGAGGCGCTCTCACAAGACGAACACATTGGTTCTGATCTCGAAGGACGGCGGAGGAACCTACCACGATCGTTGGAGTGACGGCGTCCTTAACTACACCGGGATGGGCCTGACCGGGGGCCAGAAACTTGACGGTTCGCAGAACAGGACCTTGGCCGAATGTGCCACCAACGGGGTGGACGTCTATCTCTTTGAGAGCCCTGTCACCAACAAGTACGTGTTCGTCGGGCAGGTGGTTCTGGCCGGCAGCCCCTTTGCCGAAGAGCAGCAAGACAGAGATGGGAACAGACGAAAGGTCTGGGTCTTCCCGCTCAAGAAAGGGACCCCGACCGGCGATTCAACTCATCCCGAGCCTACCGCCCACCATGCGGCGAAGGCCAAGAGTTCAATAGCTACTCACCCACCGATTCCGGAGAGGCGCCCGCCTGCCATGCAGGTCCAGCCCGTTGATCCCTCGTGCGGATGGTTCGGATCGGTCGCAGAATTCCTTTCCACCGGCCAGGGCAGTCTTGTTTCTGCTCTGTCGCAGCGTCATCACAAAGTCATGGGTATGGCGCCCGACTCGGGGCAACTCGACGCGTGGCGAGGCGAATACCAGGTGCTCAATTCGTCTCTCGCGGACATCCTGAAGTCATGTCCAAGAGCGGCTCGTTGGGTGATTGTCTTCGAATACGAATTGCCCCGGGAGCGAGGGCGACGGCCGGACGTCGTGATTCTCACGGGCTCGCAGGTCATGGTTCTTGAATTCAAGGACACGCGGGCTCTGCTGCGAGCGTATATCGACCAAGTAGACGCGTACGCTCGGGATCTTCGTCATTACCACGCGGCCTCTCACGACAAGATCGTCGATCCGATCCTCGTGTGGCTGAGGGGGCCGGAAGAGCGCCGCACAGTCGGAGGGGTCACCGTCGTCAATGCGGCGGGCGTTCGTGGTGTGATCGCAGATCTCGAGCGCAGAGCGCCCGACGAGCCCGTGGACGCAGAGGCCTGGATACAGGCCGACTATTCGCCACTCCCTTCGCTGGTTGCGGCTGCGCGAAGAATCTTCGACCATGAGCCCCTTCCGCATATCAGGAAGGCCCAGAGTGCCGGCATCCCGGACACGATCGCGGAGTTGGTATCCGCTGCGAACGAGGCGCGTGACAGGCAGGAACTTCATCTAGCCCTGATCACAGGGGTTCCGGGCTCGGGTAAGACCCTCGTAGGCCTTCAGTTCGTGTACGAAAACCACTTCGGGGACTCGGGAAGCAAGCGCTCAGCGGTCTTCCTCTCGGGGAATGGGCCCCTGGTTGAGGTCCTCCAGTATGCGCTGAAGAGCAAGGTGTTCGTGCAGGATGTGCATGGCTTTCTCAAGCAGTATGGCGGCGATACCGGTCGCATTCCTGAAGAGCACGTCTGGGTGTACGACGAAGCTCAGCGGGCATGGGATGCCGACCGGGTGCAGGAGAAGAGGGGCTATCACCGCTCGGAACCCGAGGACTTTCTGACCATTGGCGTCAACAAGAGATCCTGGGCGCTGATGGTCGGCCTGATAGGCGAGGGCCAGGAGATATACCTGGGGGAAGAGGCTGGTCTCAGCCAGTGGAACGACGCGATCGACGGTAGCGGTGAGAAGTGGACCGTCCACTGCCCAAGTAAGGTCGCGGAGCGCTTCTCTGCAGCCGATCGCCTCGAAGTCAACGAACATCTCAACCTGGACGTTTCTCTCCGGACTCACCTGGCGGAGGACGTGCAGGCTTGGGTCCATCAACTTCTTTCGGGAAGCCTGGAAGCGGCGGCTCCTCTCTGCCAACGGATGGAGGACCAGGGCTATCGCCTGTACGTGACGCGGGAGTTGAAACGAGCGGTCCGGTATGTGCGCGAGCGATATCAGACCGAGGAGGAGAAGCGCTTCGGATTTCTCGGCTCCTCCAAGGGACGCCTCAACTCTTTCGGGATCCCGACTGACTTCTATAGCACCCAACGCATGAAGGTCGGCCCTTGGTACTACGACCCGCCTGGGTCTGGCGAGTCCTGCTGCCAACTGACTTCTGCCGCCACCGAATTTCAATGTCAGGGTCTGGAACTCGATCTGCCCATCGTGGGATGGGGCGCCGATCTACACTGGGCCGGTAGGGGTTGGCAGAGTCCTCCGCAGAAACGGTCGCAAGCGCGCGACCCACATCTGCTGCGGCTGAACAGCTACCGGGTTCTGCTAACTCGCGGACGGGATGGATCCGTCCTGTACGTCCCGGACGGCGAGCCACAGTTTGATGCCGACTACGAAGCTCTGAAGAGTGCTGGCGCTCTACCCCTGTAGCTGGTTGCGCCGAACTCATTTTCCGGTCTAGCTTCGGGCCCTGCGTGACCTGATGTTGCTCTGCTCCCAAACCCGCGGCCCCGCCCAGCGCCCCCTCCCATCAAGAAGAACTCCCCCCTTTCCGATAAAGTAGCCAAATACCGTAGATCTCTCTTCCAGAGGGCGTCCGGCGTGGCACTCGGTCCGCGGTGAGTACCAACCAGGAGCATACAGGCGCATCCCGGCAGGCCCGGGCGGATTCGCCCCGGCCCGGTGGCGGCCCTTCGCCCGCCGAGGCGGCGCCTCTCACAGTCCAGTCAGCCGGTGGCCCGGCGGCCACCGCGGCGCCACTCTCCGGCGGGCCTTCTGGCGCCCCGCCCCCCTCACCGCCGACCCCCCGCCGTTCCAACGACGAGATCTCCCTCGACCTCCTCCGCATCATCCAGGACAGCGGCACCACCGACGAACTGGTCCGTTCGGCCGTCGGCCTTTTCCAGCGGGAATCGGGGTTCGAGGCGGTGGGCATCCGCATCCGCGACGGGTTCGACTACCCCTACTACGAGGCCCGGGGGTTCAGCGCCGAATTCGTGACCATGGAGTACAAGCTGTGCTCCTCCGGGCCCGACGGCGAGCCCACCGTCGACGAGAACGGGCGTCCGGTTCTTGCGTGCACGTGCGGCAAGGTCCTTCGCGGGGAGTTCGATCGGGAGAGGCCGTTCATCACCGCCCGCGGCAGCTTCTGGATGAACAGCACCGCCGAGGTGCTGTCTCAGCTCCAGGAGGGCGATCTGCCCGATACCTTCCGCGGCCGCTGCATCCAGGAGGGTTACGAGTCCATCGCCCTCATCCCCCTGGCCATCGGGCCCGAACGGCTGGGGCTGCTCCAACTGAACGACCACCGGCCAGGTCTCTTCACGGTCGAGGCGGTGGAGTTCTGGGAGCGGCTCGCCGATTATCTGGCGGTCGCTCTCTCCCGGCTCCAGGTCGAGGAGGCCCACAGGCGAGGCGAGGAGGCACTGCGGCGCAAGCAGGAGGAGATCGACCAGTTCTTCCGCATCGACAGCCTGCTGTGTGTGGCCGATTCGGCAGGATATTTCCGCACTTTGAGCGGCGGGTGGGAGAAGCTTCTGGGATACAGCGTCGAGGAACTGACCAGCCGACCCTACATGGAGTTCGTGCATCCCGAGGATCGCATCCAGACAGCGGGCGCCGCTTCCGACTTGGTCGACCAGAAACAGGTCGTCGACTTCGTCAACCGCTACATCGCGAAAGACGGCAGCATCCGCTGGCTGTCGTGGTGGACCATCCCGGCCGGCGACCTCGTGTACGGGACGGTGCGGGACATCACCGAGCGCAAGCAGGCCGAGGAAGAGCTCAACAGGGTCAACCGGACGCTCATGACCTTGTATCAGAGCAACGCGGCCCTGGTGCGGGTCACCGACGAGGCGGCCCTGGTCCAGGTGATGTGCGACATCGCGGTGAACGTCGGCGGCTACGCTCTGGCCTGGGTGGGCATGGTGAACCACGAGGCAGGGGTGTTCACGCGGCCGGTCGCCTGGGCGGGAGAAGGTTCCGACGCGTTGCGCGGAAAGGTGCTCGTGGCCGCTGGGGACTCCGTGGGTCCGGGGATGTTCGCGGTCGAGACCGGCCGTACGCAGGTGGTGGACGAACTCGACTCCATCCTCGACCGGCTGACGCTGGGACCAGTGCTCAGGGCGCTCGACGTGCACTCGTCGGTGGCGGTGCCGTTGTCCGACCGCGGGCAGGTCTACGGCGTCATGGTGGTCTACTCCCGCGACCCGCACGCCTTCGTGCCGGAGGAGGTGAAGCTTCTCGAGGAACTGGTGGGCAACCTGTCCTTCGGGATCACCTCGCTGCGCGGAGAGCAGACCCGGCGGCAGGCCGAGACCGACCTCCGGGCCAGCCTGGAACGGTTCGAGAAGGGGCTTGAGGACACGATCGTGGCGCTGGTGACGGCGCTCGAGAGCCGGGACACGTACACCGCAGGGCATCAGCGGCGGGTGGCGGAGTTGGCGGAAGCGGTCGGCAAGCGGCTGGGGCTGTCGGACGAACGGGTGCGGGGGATCTTCTGGGCGGCGACTCTGCACGACATCGGCAAGTTGCAGGTGCCGCAGGAGATCCTCAGCAAGCCGAGGAAACTTACCGAGATCGAGATGGCCATCATCCGGACCCATTCAGAGGCCGGCTATCAGATCCTCAAGGGGATAGATTTCCCTTGGCCCATCGCCCAGATGGTGCTGGACCATCACGAGCGCCTGGATGGCTCCGGCTATCCGAACGGCCTCTCCGGCGACCAGGTGTCGCTCGAGGCCCGCATCCTGGCGGTGGCCGACGCGGTGGAGGCGAGGACGTCGCATCGGCCGTACCGCCCCGCCCGCGACCCCGACGAGATGTGGGTGGACATGACCGGCCCGTCCGCGGCCCAGTTCGACCAGGCGGTGGTGACCGCCTGCCGGGAAGTGTTCGTGGGTGGGTACGCCTGGACTCCGGGGGACGCGGAGGGCTGAGGGCGCCGCCGGGCGTGAGGCGCCGCGGCCCTGGGCGGCCACGCCGCCGGGGCGGGGGCGGCGGTACCGCCGCCGCACCATCGAGTCGAGGCGCCGCCGGGACGCCGCCGAAGATTTTTCTCCGAACTCCGTAATAAACCCGACGATGCCGGACATAAGCATTAGTAGAAGGCCGCTTGAAGTGGAGCAAGCGGCCTTTACCATTGCTGGGGGGGCAGACTCGACCCATCGTCGCATGGCGCTGCGCCTGCGGCGCGTTACGCTCCGTACCGTCCGGACATGGAGGTGGCGAGTCGGTGGCATAGCTGGGTTGTACAATATGGTTGTGGAAACCATGCGCTTCATCTACTACGAAGACGGCATGGCCACAAGCACGACTGGTATCGAGCACATCCTGAAGATGTCGGCCCAAGGTCCGTGCCTCATCCGCCTTTGACTCCCGGCGATTTCCGCCGTCTCGCCCGTGCCGGCACCTGGACCGGGCCCACCGCCGGCTGCTGCCCGGGGTTCGTCCAGGCCAACCTGGTGATCCTGCGGGCGGGCGACGCGGGCGCCTTCCGCCGGTTCTGCGAACTCAATCCCCGGGCGTGTCCGCTCGTCGAGGTGACCGACATCGGGTCGCCGGAGCCGCGGCGCTGCGCGCCCGGCGCCGACATCCGCACCGACCTGCCGCGCTACCGGGTGTTCCGCGACGGGCTGCTGGAGGGCGAACTCACCGACGTCACTGGGTTGTGGACGGACGACATGGTGGGGTTCCTCATCGGGTGCAGCTTCACGTTCGAGGCGGCGCTCCTCGCGGCCGGCGTGCCGGTGCGGCACATCGAGGAGGGGACCAACGTGCCCATGTTCGTCACGGACATCGGGTGCGAACCGGCGCAGCCGTTCGCCGGGCCGGTGGTGGTCAGCATGAGGCCCATCCCGGCGGACCTGGTCGACCGCGCCGTGGCCGTCACCGCCCGGTACCCGCGCGCCCACGGGGCGCCGCTGCACATAGGGGATCCGGCGGGCATCGGGATCGCGGACGTCAGCCGGCCCGACTTCGGCGACGCGGTGACCGTGCGGCCGGGCGAGGTGCCGGTCTTCTGGGCCTGCGGGGTCACACCTCAGGCGGCGCTGCTGGCCGCCAAGCCGGAGCTGGCGATCACCCACGCGCCGGGGCACATGTTCATCACCGATCTGCGCGACGAGGACTTCCGGGACTAGGCTCCTTCGTCCTTCTCGGCGGCATATGATTGTGCGGAATCTCGCACAATCATATGCGGCGAAAGCACGCCCACACTCGGGATCACCGAGGTTCGGTGAAGGGCGACTGCAGGGCTACAGCGGCCGATACACGTCCGCTCGGTGCTGGATCCTGAACATCGCCGTGACTATGGGCGAAGGAACCGGGCCCGCACTTCATCTGCTGTCAAGAAGTGCCCGGCGTCGAGATCCGCCCTCGCCCTTTGTATGTCTTCGAGGGCGCCGGGCTCCGACAGGACGTCGAGAATCTCTTCTAGGGTCTCCAGATCGTCGGGGCTGATGAGCACCGCCACGGGACGGCCATTCCGAGTGATGACCACGCGTTCGTGCGCTGATTCCACTTGGTCCACGATCTCAGAGAGGTGAGGTGCGTCCAGGACTTTGGTCGGAGTTTGGCAGGGATCAGCTTGATCAGTCCGCCTTCTCCAGATGCGGCGACCCGCTCCGGGTGGTGGCGTTGAAGACCCCGGTCCACGTCCAGCCGATGTCGTCCCAGGCTTTGACCGTTAGGTCCCGCGCTCCGATGGCCTTGAAAGCCAGTTCGACCAAGCCGCCGCGCTCGAACAGGCTCTCCGGCAGCCGCCAGATGACGCGCGACCCCGGGTAGACCCCGGACGTCCCGAAGTATGCGAACTCGCCGAGCCACCGGGCGCCGAGCAGGAGATTGCTGGGTGTCGTATCCCAGTCGAAGCACAGCGCGAAGCGGACCCAGCCGTCGCCGGGTTCGACCATCTCGGGAGCTTTGGTGCATGTGGCCATAAAGGACAGGATACCCCCGCCGCCCCGCTTGCTACTATCAGCCGAGTCACTCCACCGAGCATGCACAAGGACGGTCCGCCATGGCGATCTCTGGAACGTACTTCATCAAGAAGTGGATACCGGAGCCGCGGCTCGTGCACGGTGACGACTTCAAGCCGGCGCCGCCACCCGGGTGGGAAGCGGATGCGGGTGCGGCGGGGCCGGGCGGGTTCGGCGGCCCGGGCGGCCCGGGCGGCCCGGGCGGTCCCGGTGGTCCTGGCGGCCCCGGTGGCCGGCCCCCGTGGGCGCCGCCGGCTCCGGATGTGGAACTGCCCGACTACGGGCAGCCGGGCCCCGGCTTCTTCGAAGGGGAGATGACCCTGGTGCTCGAGGGACGGCCGGACGGCACCCTCACCGGCACGGCCAACGGCGACCCCATCAACTTCGGTTTCTACACCGACGACGAGTTCTTTAAGGTCGACTACCCGGCGGGCCCGGGCAACTGGGAAGTGTGGGCCCGTGTGGACGCGAACGGCGACATCACGGGGATGATCTCGGTCGGCGGCGGGGGCGGCTTCCCCAACTTCGTCTACGGCAAGAAGATCGAGTGATGGCATTCGATCCCGAGCTCGACTGCCGGGTGGAGGAGTTGGTGACCCCCTGGGGCGCCTCCCGCAAGAAGATGTTCGGCGGGACCTGCTATCTGCTGAACGGCAACATCGTGGGCGGGGTCACGCGGGACAGCCTGTTCGTCCGGCTGAGCCCCGAGGATGGGGAGATAGCGCTGCGCCGGCCCGATGTGCGGCCGTTCGACATCAGCAAGAACCCGATGTCCGGATGGGTGATCATCGCTCCCGACGGGTTGGACGACGACTCGCTCGAGGAGTGGTTGGAGCAGGCGCGCGACTACGTCTCGACGCTGCCGGCCAAGTAGGGCTGGGGCGCGGAATCGGCGCCCGGGGCCCGCGCCTCCTGCTACTTCAGCGTCCCGATCACGTCGAACGCGTCGACGCTGACGTACTTGCCCGTGGCGTTCGACGTATCCCAGGTGATGACCACGGTGTGGTCGCCGCTGGGCAGCACGCCGGTGGCCCACACGCTCTGCTGGTAGGAGGCGGAGGCGCGGGCCAAGTCGATGGTCTGGGCCGTGCCGCCGTCCACGGAGACCTTGGCCTTGCCGAGAGTGGTGCCGGTGGTGGCCACCCAGGCCAGGTAGGTGCCGGTGAAGCGGACCGTGGCGGTGGCGGTGGCGGTGGCCCGTAGGTAGCTGCCTTGCGAAGCCCCGGACGTCTCGAACGTGTACCACGCCCCGCTGTACTTGATGAGGCTGTTGTTCTGCTCGTACCGCACGAGCCCGGCCGGTGTCACGAGCGCCCCGGCGATGTCGAACGCGTCCACATCAACCGTGTTGCCGGTGGCGGCGGCGTTCTTTTGGCCGGTCCAACTGACAGTGAGGACGTGGGTGCCGGAGGCCAGTCCCTTGATGCCCCACGCGAGTTGGGCGTAGCTGTTGGAGGACTTGTAGAGGTCGACGGTCCCCTGGCTGACGCCGTCCAGCTTGACTTCGGCCATGCCGAACCCCGGTCCCTTGGTAGCTATCCAGGCGATCGACGTGCCCTTGAAGGTGACGGCCACCGACCCGCCCGCCTTGATGTAGCGGTAGCAGCCGCCGGCCGCGGACGACGAGGCCGTGTTGCTCCACAGCCCGGTGTAGACGACGGCCCGGTTGGTGTCGTCGAAGCGAGTGGGGGTCGATGAGACCTGGGCCTGTGCGGGCGTACCGATCACATCGAAGGCATCGACGTCGATCATGTTGCCGCCGCCCGAACTCAGCCCGGTCCAGGTGATGGTGACGGTGTGGGTCCCCGTGGGCAGCATCCCGGTGTTCCAGACCTTCTTCTGCCACACACTGCTGGTGCTGTAGAAGTCGATGGTGCCGGCATCCTTGCCGTCGACGGTGACCGCCCCCTTGCCGTAGGACGTGTAGGCCTTGGCGACCACGCGCAGGTACACACCCGTGAACTTGCAGGTGACCGACGAGCCGCTGGTGCCGGCGTAGCCGTAACTGCCGCCCGAGGCGTAGGTGGTCTCGGCGTTCAGGTTCCAACTTCCGGTGTATGCGAGGAGCGAGCTGGTCTGCTCTACCCTGGTGTACGGGGACACCAGCCGGCGCGCGGTGTTGTATCCGCTGCGGAACGCATCCTCGACGGTCACCAGGTCGCCGCTGCGTGGAGAGTTGATGATGAGGCCGTTGCCTACGTACATGCCCACATGGCTGATCGGGCTGTTGTAGAAGATGAGGTCGCCCGGGAGCAGGTCCGCCTTGGCCACGTAGATGCCGCAGTTCGCCTGATAGGTGGATTTGTGCGGCAGTGTGATCCCAGTGAGGGACGTGAACTTGTTGTAGACGTACATGGTGAGACCCGAGCAGTCGAACCCGCCGATGGGGCCCGAGCCGCCCCACACGTACGGGGTGCCGAGATACTTGAGGGCCTCCTTGACCACCGGCATGGCGGCCAGGTTCGGCCCGATGCTCGAGGTGTAGAGATAGACGTCGGCCGGGCTGCTCGGACTGACGTTCCAGTAGTTGTAGACCAGGATCTCGGCGGCGCCGATCTCGGCGACCCCAGGCATCGCCTTGATGGTGATGGAGGTATCGGAGTTCATCACCCAACTGCCGGCCGGGAGGTCGGTCTTGCCTACCCGGACCGCCGTCACGTTCGTGAAGCCCGAGCCGGTGACTGTCACGGCGGAGCCGCCCGCCAGGGGGCCGCTGGTGACGCTCAGGCCGCTCACGCGGGCGGCGTTGAGACTCTTGACCTGCCGGACCGCGGCGAAGCTCCACGCCCCTGACAGCACCTGGCTGTAGTCGGGACGCATGAAGTCTATTGTGCCGATGCTCTTGCCGTGGCTCTTCAACGAGTTCGAGACCGACGATATGAGGCCGGTGGACTTGCCCAGCAGGTAGACGCCGTCCTCCCGGGCGATGTGGGAGGCCAGCAGCACGTTGGCCGGGAAGTTGTCGGTGTAGGGGTGGCTGCCGCCCTGCTCCTGGCCTATGGCGACATGGTCGTATGTGGTCCAGCCCTGCTGCACCGCGTATTCCGTCACGGCGAGCGATTCGCTGTAGCGCTCGCCCGGGTCGTCCGTGGCGCCGGCGTTGTCGATGGTCTTCTCGACGGTGAAGCCCGTCAGCCCGGTCAGGATGCTTGTATCCACCCGGATGCCCGCCGGGATCCCGAGGCTCTTGATGGCCTGCGCCGTGACTGCCGGGAAGGGTCCGCCCTGCGGGGTGAACAGGATGGGCCAGCCGTTGGCGGCGGCGACCGCCGCAACTGCCACGGAGGACCCGTACACGTCCCCCGGCACGATGAACACCCGCGCCGGAGTCGCGCCGGTCACCTGCTTGACCGCCCCGGCGACGAGCACCGCCGTCTGGTATCGGTCGGCACCGGTGAGGGTGACGAACTTGTCTGCCGTCAGACCCGGCAATGCAGCCTTGACCGCGTCCACCATGGTCTGCGGCAACCCGACGACGTAGACCTTGGACGGCTTCAGCCGCCCCAACTCGGTCTGCACGCGGGAACTGAGCGCATCGGGAAGCGTGACGAGCAGCGGCCCGCCCAAGGCCTTGGCCAGGACTGTGCAGGCCAGCATATCGGTGTAGCTGGTGGAGCCGGTGACCACGGCCGCCGGGGCGCCGTCGGGGAAGTCGGCCTGCGAGAGGTAGGCGGAGTTGGTGGAGTCCGCATAGTCTGCGTCGACCGGACTGGAGAAGGTGGTGGCCCAAGCGGATCCGGCGAAGGCGAACAGTGCGACCAGCAGGACCACGACGACCGCGAACAGCCCGAACAGGGCGCGCGTCGTTCGTTCCCTCACCAGTCGACCTCCCTCGCGGTGCTTCGCGGACCGTCGCGCCGGCAAAAGCGGCGGACAGGTCTCCATTCTACTAAACGACGCGGCGCGGGACCCGTTTCATCCCCTCGTCCCGACGGGCCGTCATCGCTCGGTGGATCAGCCAGAGATAGGGGAGACCCATGTTCGTCTCCACGAGCGAGTTGATGATGAGCGTGTTCCACGAGAACGTGCGGATGCCCGAGACGGCCAGCACCGCCTCCCAACTGAACTGGATGAGGATGCCTATCACCAGGATGCGCAGGATGGGGGCGGGTTCGCGAAGCCCGGTCGTCGCGCCGGAGGCGCCGACCGATGGGGCCTCGCCGCGGCGCGCGGCTCCGCCGGTCGCTGCGCCGCCGCCCCGCGCCCTGCTCCACCGAAGGTTGTAGACGATGAGCCCGGCGTATCCGAGGAACAGGATCAGCGCCATGATCCCGTGATACTGCCCCGTCCCGCGCCGCGTGGTGATGGGCGTCGCGTCGTACCCGAACTGCTGGCTGAGCAGCGCCACGCACAGCCATCCCGCCACGATGAACAGCGACCACTCGAACACCCGCTCATCGCGGTCGAGGAGCAGCCAGATCCAGGCGAAATTGGTCAACCCGTAGCTGAGTGACAGCCAGACGAGCACCCAGAACGGGCTGCCGCCGGTGATGGTGCGCGTGCCGAGCACCTGCAGGTAGATGCCGTAGTCCACCGCGAAGTAGATGACCGCGCCGGCGAACCCCAGGATGAGCGCCTGGTATTTCCGCTGCCACACCAGCATCACGGTGAAGGCGACGAGGAAGGCTAGGTCCAGCCAGATGTACAGCGACTGGAAGGTGCGCTCGGCGATGACTTCAGCGGTCACGGGGGCTCCGTTCGGTAGCGTGATGGATCAACAGCGACGCCGCTCCATACACCAGGGCCGGCACCGAGATCAGGGCCAACGCCACCCGGAAACCCGCCGCGTCCGCCAGCGGCCCCATGATGTACGGGAAGGCGATGCTCCCTATCGTCCCGGAGATGATGCATATCGACGACGCCACCGCCGACTGCCACCCGGGGAAGCGCCCGGCGTGGCTGCCGATGAGCGCATACGACGCCGATGCCCCAAGCCCCGCGCCCACCGCCAGTATCAGCGACACCACCTCGTCCGGAGACAGCGCCACCGCCACGGCGAACACCGCGAACGTCCCGGCGCAGAACAGCAGCAGCCGCGAGGGGGCGAAGCGCCGGGTCAACATCGTCACGAACAGCCGCCCGGCGGTGAGGCCCACCCAGAAGAGGGTCACCGCCAGCCCGGCCAGCGCGTCGCCGACGCCGAACACGTCGATCTGGAACTTGGGCAACCAGATGTTCATGGTCATCTCGGCACCGACGTAGAAGAAGCCGGCGGCCATCATCCCCAGGAGCAACCGGCGATCGAACGCCACAACCTGCCGCAACTGCCGGAGTCGCACGTTCTGCCGCCCGGGCACGTCCAGCAGTGGCAGGAACAGCATGCTCACCGCCGACAGCAGGTGCAGCCCCGCCTCCCCGGCCAGCAGCCACTGCCAGGAAGCCCCTGCATCCAGGGCGGATCCCAGGGCTATCGGGACCACCATCATCGCGACGGCGAAGAACAAGATCATGCGGAGCGCGGCCGCGGCCCGGTCGTACACCATGTGCGCAGACACCCACATCCAGCACATGACGTTGAGCAGGCCCACGCCGAACCCGACGAACAGATAGGCCGCGAACAGCGACCAGAGCCCCCGCGACGCCAGCCCCGCCGCCGCGAGTACCGCGCCCTCGATGAGGGTGCCGCTGAAAAGGATGGTCTTCGCCCGGAATCGAGCCAGCACCGTGTTGAGAGTCACGATGGCCGAGGCGTTGCCGATGAACAGCGCCGCGCTCACCAGGCCCCCGCGGCTCAGCGACACCCCGAGGTCGGTCATCATGGAGGGCAGCAGCGGTCCTATGGAGACCACCGCCATCGCCACCAGGAACTGGGTGGGGTAGAGGGGGAGGCGGTGGCGCAGGGACGGGTTGGCGGCAAGGGCGGCCGTGCCGCCGTTCACGGCGCTGCCGTTCACGGCGCCGCCGGGCGCCATGCCGCCGCCGGCCGGGCCTGCGGCGGGCCGGGCCTCACTGCCGGTCAGGGCGCCGTCTGCCGGGTGCTCAGACACGGACGCGCCTCCCGTGCAGCGTGTGGTACAGCACCAGCGAAAGCACCGCCAGACCGGCCATCACCCCGTACATCCACCGGTAGCCGATCACCGGGATGAGCAAACCCACCAGCAGCGGACCGAGCCCCAGACCCGTGTCCCCGAAGATGTAGAAGGTCGAGGTGCCCTGGCCCATGCGGTGCATCGGGGTGAGCTTGACGATCAGCGCCCGTCCGCACGCCTGGATGGCCCCGAAGCCCAGTCCCAGCACCGCGGCCGCCACGAGCAGGGTGACGGCATGGGTGGCGACGGCCAGCACCGCCAACCCGAGCGCGAACACCGCGATGCCCGGGTAGACCACCGAGTTCTCACCCTTGATGTCGAACCGCCGTCCCACGATCGGCCGGGAGGCGAACACCATCGCCGCATAGGCGACGAAGAAGAAGCCGGCGGCGGTGGTCAGGTGGATGGCCTCCGAATACAGCGCCAGGAACGAAGACACGCTCGAATAGCCGAGATAGCTGAGCATGATCGCGATCCCGATGGGGACGGCCTTTGGTTCGATGTAGGTGCGGATGGCGAAGCCCCTGTTCTCGGCGATCTGGTCGGCGGTCAGAGTGACGTCCTTCGCACGGATGAGGGGCAGCGAGAAGAGGGCGAGGGCCGCGAGCGCGCAGGCGACCGCGACGATGTAGTCGAACCCCCCGTGCCGGATGAGCGTGAGTCCCACGAAGGGGCCTATGGCGGTGGACAGCGTCTGGCCCAGCGTGAAGTAGCCGAGCCCCTCGCCGTAGCGCTCGCGAGGGACGACCCCGGCGACGATGGTGCCGGTGGCCAGCGCCGTGGTGCCGTGCGCGGCCCCATGCAGGAACCGCACGAGCAGCAGCGACCAGGTGCTGTCGGCGAAGAAGTACGCAGCGATGAGGACCACGCTGAGAGCCGACCCGATGTACAGCATGCGCGTCTGCCCGAACTGGTGGATGCGCTTTCCGAGCACCGGCCGGGTGACGAACGACCCGATGATGAAGATGCTGGCCGCCAACCCGGCCACCGCAGGGGTGACGCCGAACCGGTCGGTGGCGACCTTCGACATCACGATCATGAGCAGCAGGAACACCACCGAATTGAGGAAGTTGACGAACGCGATGGCCAAGAAGCTGGGCGTCCACAGGCTTGGACGGGGCGTGGCGGCGGCGTTCGATGTCATGGGGACACGATGTCACGAAACGGGCGACGGCGCCACCGGGCGGCAGCGCTGCGAGAGGCGCCGCCAGGCCCAGCGCCCGAGTCGCCGCCCCGCCGCCGGCCGCATCGCGGCCGGTGCTGCGCCGGCGGGCGCCAGACCGCCCCACCTGGCCACCTGGCCGGTCCCAGAACGCCCCAGCCGGCCATTGAGCGGCCGCCCTCTCCGGCGGATACTGGACGCAGGTCCGACACCTGACATCCGCCGCGCAAAGGAGCCGCTCCATGGCCGCCGCCATAACAACCGCAGAGTTCCTCAGCCATAAGAAGCTTGGTCTGGTCCGCCTTGCCGCGCAGACCCCGGTCATGGGCGACATGAAGAAAGAGCTCGTGGCCAAGGGCTACGACGTCACGCTCGTCTACCTCAACACCGGTGAGACCGACCCCACCATCGCCAGCCTGGGCGGTAAGGTCTATGGGGCGATCATCTCGGTCCCCAAGAGCGAGTGCCTGGCTGCGTGCCGCGAGGCCATCGATGCCGGCATCAGTCGGCTGTGGCTGCAGTCCGGGAGCGAGTCCCCGGAAGCCGTCAAGTACTGCGCCGACAAGGGCGTGCCGGTCATCCAGAAAGCCTGCGTGCTCATGTACGCGCCGCCCGTCGGGTCGGTGCACAAGTTCCACCGCGGCATCTGGAAGGTGTGTGGCAAGCTGCAGGCCTAGAGGGTCCTGCCTGCCACATACGTTTGTGCGATATCTCGCACGATCGTATGCGGCTGGAGAGCGTGTACGCGCAGAGAGCCGGCGGTCGCCGACCGCCGTCACCAGGCGCCGGTCGCCGCCGAGGCGTGGCTACCGGGCGGCACCGCGCCCATCTTCTGTCCGCCGCATCCTGTATGGTTCCTAGTCTGCCCCTGTGCGCGCTCGCGCGGGGCGGAGCGTCCCGAAACGTGTCGGACGAGGAGCGGCGGCCGTGGCAGGCGACACCATCAAGATCCCCAAGGGCTACGTCCAGGCGAGGCGTCTCGTCGAGGACGGGTCGCGCGTGGTGTTCGTCTCCGGCAACGCGGGCACCGGCAAGACCACCCTCATCCGCTACCTGCAGGAGCACATCACCCTGAAGCACGTGGTCCTCGCGCCGACCGGCGTGGCGGCGCTCAATGCCGGTGGCGCGACCATCCACTCCTTCTTCCGCTTCCCGCCGCGCATCCAGGATCTCGGGAGCATACGCATCCCCGACGATCGGCGGCTCTATCAGCGGCTCGATCTCATCATCATCGACGAGGCCTCGATGCTCCGCGCCGACATGCTCGACAGCATCGACACCTTCCTCCGTGCCTGCAACGAGAGCCACGAGCCGTTCGGGGGCGTCCGCCTGCTGCTGATAGGCGACATGTTCCAGCTCCCGCCCGTCGTCACGCGCGCCGAGGGCGAGGTGCTCGATGCCCGTGGATACGACAGCCCCTACTTCTTTAGCGCCCACTGCCTCAGGGACCTCGACCTCGCCCACATCGAACTGGACGAGATCTTCCGCCAGACCGACCCCGAGTTCGTCTCGCTGCTGAACCGCATCCGGGTGGCCCAGGACACACACGCAGTCATCGAGCGGCTCAACGCCTGGTGCGGCCAGCCCCGCGACGACTACGACATCACCCTTACCTGCACCAATGCCGCGGCCGATGCCATCAACGCCGAGAGACTCTCCTTGCTCGACGGCGAGGAGCGCATCTTCCTGGGTGAGCCCGCCGGCCACTTCGGCCTCGACGGCGACCGCCTGCCGTCACCTCAGGAGCTGCATCTGAGGGTCGGCGCCCGGGTGATGTTCACCAAGAACGACGAGGAGCGCCGCTGGGTCAACGGCACCCTGGGCACGGTCACCTGGCTGTCGGGCGGCCGCATCGAGGTGGACGTGGACGGCGCCGGCATCCACGAGATCCCGAAGGCCACCTGGCAGAGCTTCAAGTACCGCTTCGACCGCAAGAACGACCGCATCGTCGCCGACGAGGTGGGCAGCTACACCCAATACCCGCTGATGCTGGCGTGGGCGGTCACCATCCACAAGAGCCAGGGTAAGACCTTGGACCGGGTCCTGGTCGATTTCGGCAGCGGCGCCTTCGCGTCGGGGCAGGCGTATGTGGCTTTGAGCAGGTGCCGCTCGCTGGATGGGCTGCGGCTGGCGCGGCCTCTGCGGGCCACCGACGTGCGGTGCGATAGGCGCATCAGCGGGTTCCACTCGCTGCTGCGGCGCGGCTCCGAGCCCGGTGGCGCCGACGACTGACGAGGCCGTGTTCCGTCGCCGGCCTGATATCGTGGACGGGCGTCAGGGGGTAGGCATGTACGTCCGCAACACGACCGCGTCCACGATCTTCAAGCTGGCCATCGCCATCTTCGCGGCGGTCGGGGTTACGCGTTCCCTCATCGATTGGGGCGACGTGACGCTCCGCTACTTCACGCTCCAGAGCAACATCCTGATCGGTGTGGCGGCCGTCTACCTGCTCGCCGACGGCCTCGTGCGCGCGCGGGTCCGCCACGCTGCGGGCGGAGTCCGAGTCGCGGCATATCTGCGCGGCATAGCGATGCTGGCCATATCCATCACCGGCATCGTGTTCCATCTCCTTCTGGCGCCGCTCCTGGAGTCGGTCGACTTCAACAGCCACATCCTCCACACGATCGTGCCGATCATGTTCGTGCTGGACTGGCTGGTCTTCGCCGAAAAAGGACGGTTCCGTTTCCGCGAGGTGCCCGTGTGGATCGTCTACCCGCTGGTGTACCTCGCAGCGACGCTGCTCGTGGCCGCCTTCCACGACGGCTTCTACCCGTATCCGTTCATGGATGCCTCCGCCAACGGCTACGCGTATGTGGCGCGGATGTCCGGGATCCTGGTGGCGGCATTCGTGGTGCTGGGGGTGGTCTACGTGGCGGTGGACCGGGGGTTGGCCGCGCTGGGCGGATCTGCTGCGGAACGCGCCGGTCGACTGTCATGATCCTCGCTGGAGCTTTCACCCCACCTTCTTGGGGATAGCCGCAGTCCCCGCCCCCGGCGCCCGCTTCGTGGCCGATGCCCGGCGGGCCAACACCTCCTCAAGGTCGAACACCTCCTCGGCGACGATCGCCAGTCCCCGCTTGTGGTTGTTCTGCAGCCGCCCGCGCACCAGGAAGTAGCTGGCCCGGGCCACCACCGGCGCGATCCTCGGCAGGCGCTTCTCGAAACACACGCACTCGAACAGCCCGTAGGCGTCCTCGAGGGTCAGGAACATCGTCCTTTTCCCCGAACGCATCCACGGGTTCTGGGCGCGCTCGTAGACGCCGGCCACCGTCACCGGGACCTCGTCTCCCAGCGCGGGGAGTTCGTAGCTCATGCGGACGCCCATCCGGCGGAGCTCGTCCTCGTAGATCTGGAGGGGATGGCAGCTCACGGTGAGACCGAGGAGTTCGAGCTCGGAGCGGACCCGGTCCTCGAGGGACCAGGAGCGGGCGAGTCCGGCCCGGTCGGGCGGGGAGAGGAAGGCCCGGAGTTGGCCGCGGCGGGCGCCGGTGGAGCCGGCCAGGGCTTCCAGGCGGTCGTGCAGGAGCGGTAGGCGCCAGAGGAGCTCGGTCCGGTCGGGTTCGAGAGAGTCGAAGGCACCCACCCGGACGAGGTTCTCGGCCACGGGATAGTCGATACGGGTGCGCAGATAGAAATCCTCGAAGCTCTCGAAGGGACCGTGGCGGCGTTCCTCCTCGATGCGGTCGAGGGAGCGGTCGCCCATCTGTTTGAGGTAGGAGAAGCCGACGCGCAGGGCCCGCCCGGCGTCCGGGGCGATGCCGGTGCTGGGGGCGAGGCAGGCGCCGGGCTCCACGCCCGCGCGGGAGCGAGGGGAGCGGGCGCCGGTGGCGACGGGATCGTAGCCGCTGTGCGATGTGTCCGCCACACATATGATTGTGCGGTATTTCGCACAATCATATGCCGCGCGGGAGAAATCACCGACGTCTTCCGGGCGGCAGATTGCCGCCCGCAGCGCCTCCGCATAGGCGAGATCCCCGTCCTGCTCCGCCTGCAATTCGGCGAGGTCGTCGGTGGTTAGCCCCCACTCGCGCTCGGCGGTCCACGCTTGGGCGAACGGGTCGTATCCCCGGTCGCCCCACGGGTCCGGCGGCGTCCCGTCCTCCACCGTGAACCCACGCCCCGACAGGTTGATATCCAGCGGCCGCACCTCCAGCCCGAAGCGCCGCGCGTCGTTGAGGACCGTGCGGGGGGTGTAGAAGCCCATCGGGTAGTTGTTCAGCACCGCGCACAGGAACTCCGCCGGGTAGTGGGCCTTCAGCCAGGCCGTCGCGTAGCTGATCACCGC
Source organism: uncultured Actinomycetes bacterium (assembly GCA_903873715.1). Taxonomy (GTDB): domain Bacteria; phylum Actinomycetota; class Thermoleophilia; order RBG-16-64-13; family RBG-16-64-13; genus CAIQPS01. The sequence continues at coordinate 3,826 of CAIQPS010000055.1, read as the reverse complement.
GAAGCACACAGAGTGGCTCTTGTTGAAGCCATAGGCAGCGAAGCCCTCCAACTGGCGGAACACCTCCCGGGCCGCGGCCTCCGGCACGCCCCGGGCGACGGCGCCGCCGATGAAGGTCGCGCCTATCTTGGACATCTCCTCGCGGCTGCGGTCGCGGGTCATGGCGCGGCGGAGGGAGTCGGCGTCGGCAAGGTCGAAACCGGCCACCGCCTGGGCGATGCGCAGTACCTGCTCCTGGTAGAGGATCACCCCGTAGGTGTCGGAGACGGCGTCGCGCATGTCGGGATGGGGGAGGCGCACCGGCTCCACGCCCCAACGGCGGTCGATGAAGGGGCCGATCATCTCGGCCTCCAGCGGCCCCGGGCGGTAGAGGGCGATGGCGGCGATGATGTCGTCGAAGTCCCGCTCCTGCAGACGGCTGGCGAGATTGCGCTGGCCGGCCGACTCCAGCTGGAACAGCCCGATGGAGCCCCCGTTGCTGATGATCTCGTAGGCGGCGGGGTCGTCGGGGGGCAGGTCGTAGGGGCGGATGCGCCGCCCGGTGCGCTGCCGGATGATGTGGCACGTCTCCGACACGGCCGAGTGGGTGCGGAGGCCGAGGATGTCCATCTTGACGAGGCCCAGCGCCGCGACGTCGTCCTTGTTGAACTGGATGACCACCACGCCCTTCGCCGCCCACTGCAGCGGGGCGTAATAGGTGATGGGCCGGTCGGTGATCACGAAGCCGCCCAGATGGGTGCCGAGGTGCATGGGGAACGAGTCCAGCCGCTCGACCAGGTCGAGGAGGCGCCAGTAGCGGCCGCCGGGGGTCACACTGCCGTCGGGGGCGGCGGACGGCCGGGCGCCGTCCTGCAGCGGTGAGTCGCGCAGTTCCGGCCAGGCGCCGGCCAGGTATTCCCGGATGCGGGCGGCATCCCCGTGGTGCGGCACGTGTTTGGCGAGCGCGTTGATCTCGGTGGGGGCGTAGCCCAGGGCTTCCGCGACGATCCGGACCGCCGAGCGGGGGCTCATCGTGTTGACGTTGGCCACGACGGCTACATTTTCGTTCCCGAAAGTCTTGTAGATGTGGTCGATCACCTCGTCCCGGCGCGACGAACAGAAGTCGATGTCGATGTCTGGCATCTCGCGGCGGTTGGGGTTGAGGAACCGCTCGAACAGCAGGTTGTGGCGGATGGGCTCGCTGGCCGTGATATCGAGCGCATGACACACGATGGAATTGCCGGCGCTCCCTCGCCCGCTACACGCGACGCCTTTGACGCGCGCCCACCTCACGATGTCGTGCACCACCAGGAAATAATGGGCGAATCCCATCTGCTGGATCATGCGGAGCTCCTTCTCGAGAAGCTCCACGGCCCGGGGCGGCACCGGCCGGTACTTGCGGGCGACGCCCTTGAAGCACCGTTTGGCCAGCAGCGAGTAGGCGGTCTCGCCGCGGGGCAGGTCGATCTGGGGGAAGTGGTAGGTGCCGAGCTCCAGGTCGACGGTGCAGCGCTGGGCGATCTCCCAGGTGGCGTCGAGAGGGGAGATGGGGAGGGCCGCGGCCCCGGCGGGCTCCGTTGGTGCAATAGAAGTTGCAATGCAACGCGCTTGCACTACAGATGACAGCGAGGTGGTCGCGGAGTGCATAGAGCCGGTATCGGATCCGGTACCGGGCGGATGGCAGGAGCAGGGAGAACCCGGGGTTCGAGGGGGATCGGCCGGCGCGCCGGTTTCGCAGGCACAGTTTGCAACGGAAATTGCAGCGCAACTGTTATGCAACGGACGCAAGGCCGGCTGCAGTCCGCGAAACCCCGCCGAAAATGCAATGAAACTTGCACTGCAATAACTCTGCATAGGCTGGGAGGGCGACCCGCCACCGGCTGTTGGCGCGCCGTCCAGGAGTAGTTCGAGCAGGGGTGCCGCCAGCGCCTCGATCTCCGCCCGGGTGGCGAGGCAGCGCACGCCGTCGCCCGGATCCGGATAGCCGGACAGCGGCTTGTCGTGACCGGCGGCGCGGCAGACCAGGTGGAGGGAACGGTCGGAGCCCCGCGCGTAGTGGGCGTTTGTGGTGAGGACCGTGGGGAGGCCGCACTCGCGGGCCAGCGCCGCAAGGCGGAGGCAGTAGGTGAGGCAGGAGAGGCGCCACGGGCGATCGTCTCTATGGAAGCCGACGTCGTAGTCGGCGGGATTGAGGCGCTGGGGATGGCCTTGAGGGAGGTCGGGGCGAGGGGTGACTCTACGTCCGTGGAGTGGTGTGACCGGGTTGATGGATGCAACGGACGTTGCAACGCAACGAAAATGGGATTGACGGTTGGGGGCTGTGTCGCCGGTGGGTCCGGGGGTGGCCTCCTGGTGCCGCAACCGATTCCCGAGAGCGGGAGCCTTTTTGACCACCTTCGTCCCATGCTGGCCCGCGTGGGCTTCCTGGTGGGGCTCGTAGCCGAAGTATTGCAACTCCAGATAGAGGTTGGCGGGGCCGAAGATATCGCGGAGGCGGAGTAGGGCGGTGCGGGCGTCGGTGTCGCGGCCGGCGTCGACGAGGTGGCCGATCTCGCCGTGGCGGCAGCCGGTGAGGCATATGAGGCCTTCTGCGTGGGCGCGCAGCGACTCGAGGGTCACGAGGGGTGGGCGCTCGCGCTCAGGGTCGGCCAGGTGGGCGGCGGAGACGAGGCGGCAGAGGTTGGCGTAGCCCTCGCGGGTCTCGGCGAGGAGGGTGAGGTGATGGGGGTCGGCGCCGCCGGGCGTTGCGGGATCGGGCGGCGCGGTGCCGGAGGCCTGCGGTGCGGTGGCCGGGTCGGCCGCGAGGAGGCTCTCCACCCGCACCTCGGCGCCGAACACCGGCTTGATGCCCCGCTTGGCGCACGCCTTGGCGAAGCGGACGGCGCCGTAGAGGCCGTCGTGATCGGTGAGGGCCAGGGCGGGTTGCCCCGCTTCGGCCGCGCAGGCCACCAGCTCCTCGAGGCGGCTGCCGCCGTCCAGGAACGAGAAGTTCGAGTGGACGTGCAGGTGGACGAACGGGGGAGAGGGCGGCGGGGGAGAGGGCGCCTGCGCCGGCCCGGTGGGCGGTCGCTGACCGGCCGGGGGCGGCGGTGGGCCGGGGTCGGCAGGGCCTTTCGCCCAGCCGTCCTTGGGACCGCCGCCGTGCCGCCGGATGTAGTCGTGGCTGGGCGGGATCTTCTGGACCGGGAAACGGGATCCGGCCGGCTGTTTGGGGTCGCTCGCTGTCATTGCAATAAAAATTTCATTTTCAAATAAACGCAATACAGATAGTGGCCGGCGAGACGGTGGAGAGGCTTTGAGCGAACGTATGTTCGTGAGAGAGCGATTTAAGCAAACATTTGTTCGGTTGGCAAGCCAGGTCCACCCCGAGGGCCCAGGGTGCGGATCGGCCGGCACGCCTGCCCGCGCACATCCGGACCTCGCGCTATCCTGGGAGCAGAGGGCCCGCGGAGGGCCCACAGGACTGGAGGGTGGCGATGGACAGACTCGACCGGCTCATCACCGAAGCGGGGTTCACCGACTTCCGGTGGACCGACGGCTCGAAGATCGCCGTGGCTCAGTGGGTGCGGTTCAAGTGTGTCTACGCCTGCGACAACTACGGCCACGGCGCCAACTGCCCACCCAACGCGCCGCCGCTCGCCGAGTGCCGGGACTTCTTCGAGGACTACGAGCGCATCGCGGTGATCCACATGGAGGTCCCGGGCTACCCCGAGCCCGAGTTCAAGGCCTGGAAGAAAGCCACCAACCAGAAGTTGGTATCGCTGGAACGGGACGTCTTCCTGGCCGGATATCACAAAGCCCTGGTGCTCTTTGCCGGCACGTGTGCGGTGTGCCCCGACTGCGTGTC
>CAIQPS010000054.1 GCA_903873715.1 uncultured Actinomycetes bacterium | reverse complement strand
TTGGGCGTCTCGATCGCGCGCAACTCGTGGGTGATCGTGGCGCGCGCGTGCCCCCAGATGTTCACACCGTGCGGGGCCGGATCGAAGGGCGGGGCGGAGACACCGGCCGGGAGCGGTGCCGTGAAGTTCCGCAGGGTCTGCCCCGCCTTGACCCGCTGCATCCCCCAGACCACCGTCTGCACGCCGAGCGTGTAGGCCTCCAGCTCCCTCGCCTGCTCCGCGCCCATCCGTGCCGCCGCCTCGGCCGGCGTCATCAGCGAGGGGACCACTCCTCCACCCGCTGCCTGCTGCCCCGCTGCACCCGTCGACATCGCTCCCCCTCCGTGGCGGACTCCGGTCACGGCGCCACTCAACTACTTTGGGCGGCGAAAGGGAATCACGAGAAGGAGGAGGGCCGCGTCAGCGGCTCCCGCCGATGGCTGCTTCAGACGCTTTGGAACGCTCCAGTCGAATGGCCGCGGCTCGCGGTCCGCTTCAACGACTGGTCAGCCGGGAAGCGTCTGCGCTTCTGCGCACGCGGCTGCTTTGTTCTCTTCGGAGCCACCTGTCGAGCCGCATCCAGAACAGGCTGAGGCACCCATCTGGAGGGTGAACAGGGCTTCGTCCTCCCCGATCTCCTCGGCGATCAGCGCGTTGAGCTTCTGGTTCATGGCCGCGAGCAGGTCTTCGCTGTACCGGGGATTCGCCGGGTCGGCCAGGTTGTCCATCTCCTCGGGATCCATCACGAGGTCGTAGAGCGCGACGTCGTTGTCGGCCAGCAGTTGCGCGACCGAGGCCGGCAGGTTGTAGCCGCCCAGGCCGAAGTGCCGGACCAGCTTGTAGCGACCGTCGAAGACGCAGCGGAACAACTCCCGCTTCTCAAGGTCCGGCACGCCGATCTCATCCAGCATGCCTTTGAACGAGTCCATACCGCGATGGAATTCCACTCCGGCCTTGGCTGCGGCTGCGTCGAACACCCTGACCGCGTTGCGGGCGAACCAGGCCGCGTCGACGGGGGCGATCATGTCGTAGGTCAGCAGGCAGCCCTTGCCGGGCTCCGCGCTGGTGCCGCGCGGCCCGGCTGAGGCGGGATCCTCCACGATCCCTGAGAGGTCATGCCCCTTCAGGAACGGGTAGCGCTGCTTCCGCTCAGCCTCCGGCAGGCCGGCATAGGAGAGGATGGTGGGGACCAGGTCGAGATGGGAACCCACCGCTTCCGTCCTGCCCCCGCCGGGGTGGCGCGGATCTGCGATCACCAAGGGCACGTTGACGGTCTCGCGGAAGGCCACGCTGCCTTTCTGGCGCAGGTGATGCGCGCCGCCCATCTCGCCGTGGTCCGCGGTGAAGATTATGATCGTGTCATCGGCTTGGCCGGACGCCTCCAGAGCATCCAGCACCGCGCCGATGTGCCGGTCCACGTCGAGCAGGCAGTTGAGGTAGTAGTTGACGTGGTTGTGCCATATGTCCCGGCGCTCCATCGGGATCGGGCCGTAGTACACGTCGCAGAGGCGCTCGTAGCTGCGCACGGCCGGCGGCTGGGTCGGCCTTCATGTCGTCGATCCAGGCGAAGTTGGTGTTGTCGAACATGCCGGTGTGCGGCGCGTGCCTGCCGGTGATCATCACGGAGCGGGAGGGGGTGCACACCGTGGTGGTGGCGTGGTGATTGACGAAGGTGACCCCGCGGGAATGGATGCGATCCCGGTTGGACAAGACGAATCCCGACGGCAGAGACTGGTGGGCATATTCCTGATCGGTCACGATCATCAGGATGTTCGGCCGCTTGGTCATGATCCGTCCTCCCCAGACATCGCAACGCCACCATCAGGAAACGCGCCCGGCGGCGCCTCCCTCAAGGCCGTTGACCGTCTGGCCATCATCGATCTCTTCGGAGCGTACGCGCAAGCATACGACGCGGGCAAGCCCGGCGAGTTCCTGTCCGCGTCCACGGATACAGTGGAACTCGCGTACGCTCAGGCCGCAGAAGCGCACGGAGCGGCGCACCCAGTGTGGGTGCGCAGGGCGCCGGCGGTCGGAAGCCGCTCCCCAGGCGCGGGTAGCAGGGTTGGGAGCGACCGGGTGGGCAGAAGGTGGCCGATTACAGGGCGAAACGTTGTCATTCCGACAACGTGGTGGAGCTGACCAGACAGCTTCCGGACTTCTCGCCCCCAGCCGGGGAGCGCGTCTAGACGCTCCCGATGCGCTCCGCCGCGGCCGCGTAGACGAGCCATCTCGACAGCGGTGAGCGCCGACGCCTGATCGACCGGCGGATACTCTCCCGGGTAGCGGTACTCGACGCCGTAGGGGTCAGTCCTACGGCCTCCGCCGACCGCCCGACGACTTCGGGGTCAGCATCGGCGAGAAGGTCCAGAAGGCGCTGCAGGTCGTAGGTCTTGGGGAACTCGACCTGATGCCAGACGAGGACGGCCTTGAGCGCCTTCTCCACCGCCTGCCGGCAGTGGAAGGTCACGGATTCCCACAGGCGTGCGTCCTGCGCGATGAGACTGTCACAGACGAGCAGGTCGACCAGGGCCTTTGCCAACCAGGCGGAGGCGAACTCCCGGATCTCCGGGTCAGGCGGCTTCATACAGCACGATCCCGTACCGGCTGGCCGGGTAGGCGATCCCGCCGATCAGGTCCTTGGTCTGCTCGAAGCGCTGGGTGCGGATGACGATCACGTCCACCGGCCAGCCGACATCGCCCAGCGCAGCACGTAGCCGGACGCTCTCAGCGCGCACGTCATCGACCTCATCCTCGACCACGAGAAGATCGATGTCGCTGTCGCTCGTGTCCGTCCCCGTGGCCGCGGACCCGAAGAGGATGATGCGTACCGGCGAGGCAGCCTCCGTGAGACGGGTCACGATCGCGGCGCCGTTGTCAAAGCGACAACGTGGTGGACCTAGCCGGACTCGAACTCCCCCTGCGCCGCTTGCACCGTACCCCGGCGCGAGAGCAGCAGGTAGAGCACCGCGCCGGTGAGCCCCGCGGCCAGCACGAGCACGAACGCGCCGCGCCCCCCGAGCCGGTCCATCGCCACGCCGCCGAAGATCGGCCCCAGGGCGATGCCCGTCGTCCACACGAGCGTCCAGGCGCCCATGTAGCGGCCGCGCAGGCGCAGGGGCGCGAGGTGCGAGACCACCGTCACCGAGAACGGCTGCAGCAGGGCGGTCCCGAGCGCGATGACCGCCACGAAGGCGGCCGTCGCCGGGCCCTTCGGGGCGAAGGCGGCGCCGGCCAGGCCGAC
>CAIQPS010000053.1 GCA_903873715.1 uncultured Actinomycetes bacterium | reverse complement strand
TCCGATCGCCTTCGCCACACCAAGGCCGTCAAAATAGGCGGGGTCGCCATCCCTGAGGTCAAAGGCTTCGTTGCTGCCCCTCGAGCTTCCACCGGGGGCCATGAACGAGCCCCGGCTGCCGTCCGCGAGCACCACCTCGACCTCGATGGTCGGCAGACCTCTCGTGTCGAAGAGCTCTCGAGCGTCGACTGTCTTGATACGTGATGTCACAGCGCCTCCGTCGGCATCATGGGAAAGTGCGGAGACGCGGATGCTCCTTCTCCCCTGCGGTCTATCTCGATACTACTGGGACACCGCGGACGAAGGGCCGCAGGACCGGATTTTTCATGGATGGAGCGAAATATCGTGGCCGCGTATGGGCCTATGGCGTCAGGGGCCGGGCTCCCGGGCGCTTGGTGCCGGCCAGCGCCGCCTTGATGTGCGAGCCGAGCGCTCGCGCGCCGGGCGCCACCGGACGGTCTTTCGGCGAGACGAACACCACCTCGGCCTTGAGCGGTCTCGGCAGGTGAAGGACGGCCAGGCCGTCCCGTTTCTCCGGTAGCAGAGTCGCCGGCACGGGAGCGATCGCCAGGGAGCTCCGCACCAACTCGGCGAGGAGTTCCGGCGTCTCGACCCGGTAGCCGAGCCGCGGCTGAAGGCCGGCTTCGCGGAACGCGTCCACCACGATGTTGGCCACGTTCATGGTCGACGGCGGGAGCAGCAGCGTCTCCTTGGCCAGAGCGGCCAGTTCGACCTCCTGTCGGCGGGCCAGGTCGTGCGAATCGCCCACGAGGACGACGATCTCGTCGGTGAGTAGATGCTGCACCGCGGTCCGGTTGGACCTCCAGGCCGTGATGACCCCACAGTCCAGTTCGCCTCGCGCGACCGCCTCCTCCACGAGAGTGTCGTCCTTCTCGACCAGGTCGACCCTCACGTTCGGATAGGCGAGCGCGAACGACACCAGGACGGCGGCGAGCGATCGGGAGAACAGCGCCCGGGGAGCGCCGAACCGTATGGTCCTCGAGCCGGCGCCCACATGGCCCCGCACGGTGCTGACCGCCTCGTCCACGCGGACGGTGATGGCCTTGGCCATGGGCACGAGCATCTGACCGACAGGAGTGGGCTCCACGGTCCGTCCGCCCCGCTCGAACAGTTGCACCCCGAGATCGCTCTCCAGCCGTGCTATCTGCCGGCTCACGGTGGGCTGGGTGGAATGCAGCGCCCGGGCAGCGCCGCTGAAACTGCGCGCCTCGACGACGGCGAGAAAAGCCTCGAGCAGATCGAAGTCCATCGCCGGCCGGCCGCGCGCCTAGCTGGAGCCGGACGCAGGGGCCGCCGGCGAAAGGCCGCTGCGGACGTGGGCCATCAGGGCTCTGACCGCCGCTGTGACTGGCCGGTCGCGCGGATAGATGAACACCAGGTCGCGCGAGAGCGGCTCCGAAAAGGGAACGGCCACCAGACCGTCGAGCGGCTCCAGGAGCCCTCTTGGCATGGGTGCCACCCCGAGGCCGCGTCGCACCAAAGCCTTCGTCAACTCGGGGTAGTTGGCCCGGTAGGTGGACTTCGGCTCGAACCCCGCGCGCCGGAGCGCGTCCGCCACCACGTTGCCGGCGTTCATGGTGGCACGGGGGAGCACGATGGTCTCGTTGGCCAGTTCCTTCCGCGGGACCGCCCGCCTGCCCGCCAGCCGGTGCTGCTGCGGTACCACCAGCAGGATCTCCTCCGAGCAGAGATACGCGCTGCCTGTGCGAGCCGACCCCCACGGTGTGATGACCGCGCAGTCCAGTTCCCCGCTGATGACCGCCTCTTCGAGTTCGGCGTCGTCCTTCTCGATGAGATCCACGGCGAGCCGGGGGTGGTCCGCGAGAAACGACACCAGTATCGGCGTCAGCATGAGGGCGAACACGTTCCCCACCGCTCCGAAGCGCACCCTGCTGGCTTCGGGTTGGGACTGCTCACGCATAAGGCTGATGGCCTCCTCGGTGCGGCCCACGATGGCCTGGGCCATGGGCAGCAGGAGCTGGCCGTTGAAGGTGAGCTCCACGTGCCGACCGTGCCGCTCGAACAGCTTGGTGCACAACTCCTTCTCGAGTCGCGCTATCTGCCGGCTGAGGGTCGACTGGGTCGAGTATGCGGCGGTAGCTGCCCGGCTGAAGCTGCGGGCCTCGGCCACTGCCAGAAACGATTTGAAAAGTTCAAGCTCCATTTATGCAGTATCGTAATACTTGCTGGCGAGAATGAAAAGTTCTGCCTTTTTCCCCGTATTTCGCCTTTCTCGGTATGATTGGGGTCTATTCCCAAGCAAACGAGAAGGGGAGACCTGTGAACATCGTCGTCTGCGTCAAGCAGGTGGTCGACACTGAAGCCGAAAAGCGGCTCGACCCCGGTTCCTGGCGGCTCGACCGGAGTGTCGACGCCGTGCTCAATCCCTACGATGAATACGCGGTAGAGGAAGCCCTCCTTATCAAAGAAGCCGGCGAAGGCAACGTCACCGTGCTGTGCATGGGCCCCGAAGAGGCCGACGACGCCATCCGCAAGGCCCTCGCCATGGGCGCCGATGACGCCGTCCTCGTGAGCGACGCTGCTCTGGCCGGCTCCGACGTGCAGGGCACCGCGTACGCCCTGGCCGAAGCCCTCAAGACCATGACCTACGACCTGGTCGTCTTCGGCAGCCGCTCCACCGACGGCGAGTCCGGCTGCGTGCCGGCGGCCGTGGCCGAACTGCTCGGCCTGCCCCTCCTCTCCGCCACCGCCAAACTCGAGATCGCCGGCGCCACCGCCAAGGCCAACCGCGAGACCGACTCGGGCTACATCACCTACGAAGCCGCCTTGCCGGCTGTCGTCTCGGTCATCAAGGGCATCAACGAGCCCCGCTATCCCACCATGAAGGGGATCCTGGGCGCCAAGCGCAAGACCGTGGACACCAAGGACGCCGCGGGCCTCGGCCTCGACGCCTCGCGCATCGGCCTGGCCGGTGCCAAGACCAAGGTGACCACCGCCCGCGTGGCGGAAGCCCGCAAGGCCGGCGTCAAGATCGAGGACGACGGCAGTGGCGCCAAGAAACTCGTCGACTTCCTGGCCGGCGAGAAGCTGGTCTAGGGGAGGGTGGTAGCAATGGCTAAAACAGGCATCCTCGTCGTGGGCGACGCCGGCTCCGGCCGCCTCGCCAACGTCACTCTCGAGAGCATCTCCAAGGCCCGCGCGCTCGCCGCCGACATCGGCGGGGACGTATGCGCAGCCGTCATGGGCGCCGACACCGCAGCCCTGGCCGCGCAGGCCGGCCGCTACGGCGCCAAGAAGGTCTTCGCCGCTGAAGGCGCGGACTTCGCCACGTTCCGTCCCGGCGCCTACACCGACGCCGCCATGGCCGCCATCAAAGCTGCCGACCCGGCGGTGGTCCTGTTCTCCGGCTCCGCCGACGGCCGCGACCTGGCTTCCGCCTGCGCCGCCCGCCTGGGAGTGGGCGTGCTGGTGGACATCACCGGCGCGGAAGTCAAAGACGGCAAGCTGACCACCGTCCACCCGTGCTTCGGCGGCGGCATCATCGCCGAGAAGGAAGCCGTGGCCGAGCCGGTCATCGCCACCGTGCGCTCCGGGTCCTTCGCCCGCGAGGAAGTGGGCGGCGACGCTGAGGTCGTCAAGCTCGACGTGCAACTCAGCCCCGCCAGCCTCATCGCCAAGGTCCTCGACGTCGTCTGCGAAGAAGTGGGCGTCATCAGCCTCGAGGAAGCGTCCGTGATCGTGTCCGGCGGCCGCGGCATGGGCAGCGGCGAGAACTTCGCCGTCATCCAGGCCCTCGCCGACGAACTCGGTGCGGCGGTCGGCGCCAGCCGCGCAGCTGTCGACTCGGGTTGGAAGCACCACCAGCATCAGGTGGGCCAGACCGGCAAGACCGTCTCCCCGCAGCTCTACATCGCCTGCGGCATCTCCGGCGCCATCCAGCACCGGGCCGGCATGCAGACATCGCAGTACATCGTGGCCATCAACAAGGATCCCGACGCTCCCATCTTCTCGTTCGCCGATTTCGGCATCGTGGGCGACATCTTCACCGTCGTGCCCGCGCTCACCGAGGAGATCCGCAAGCGCAAAGCGGCTTCCTAGGCCACAGCAGAACGGCAGCGACACACGACCATTGAGCGAGCTGGGGAGGGCATGACATGACGATCGACGGCGCCGTATTCATCGTGGTCCTGGTGATCACGCTGGCGTTGTTCTCGTATGCCCTCGTCCGGCGCATCCAGTACATGCTCGTGGGCGTGCCGGAATGGCGGTTCGACCAGCCGGTCCGGCGCACCGCCGGCTTCTTCTGGTTCGTCTTCGGGCAGCGGAAGCTCTTCAAGGAGAAGGTGGGCGTCATCCACTTCTTCATCTTCTGGGGCTTCATCGTCATCGCGTTCGGCACGCTCCAGATCATCGCCGAGGGCATCCACCCCGGGTTCGCGTTCCCCTGGACCGAGAGCTACGGGTTCATGTTCGCCAAGGACGTCCTCAGCCTCATCGTCGAGGCCGGCCTCGTGGTCCTGGTCTACATCCGGTACGTCTACCGCAAGAGCAGGCTGGAACCGAGCGGCGAAGCGGCGATCATCCTCGGGCTGATCTTCTTCCTGATCCTCTCCGAGTTCTTCTACAGCGCCACCTCCTGGGCTCTCGACTACATGCCGGGCCGCGATGGCGCGTTCGTGTCGGCAGCCCTCGGCAGCGTGTTCGCCGGTGGCAGCGAGACGGCGCTCCACGTGGCAGGCCACATCCTGTGGTGGATCCACGTGGTCCTGCTCCTGACCTTCATCGTGTACATCCCGATGTCCAAGCACATGCACCTCATCATGTGCCCGGTCAACGAGTGGTTCCGCAACCTCAAGCCGCGGGGTGCCCAGATCGTCGCCCTCGACCTGGAGAACGAGGACATCGAGGAGTTCGGCGTCAGCAAGGTGGAGGGCTTCACCACCAAGCAGATCATGGACGTCTATGCGTGCGCCGAATGCGGCCGCTGCACCGACAACTGCCCGGCCAACCTGAGCGGCAAGGAGCTGTCGCCCAAGGAGGTCATGACCAAGCTCAAAGACCACCTGGAGGAGCGGGACAGGGCCGCTCGCGCCGCCAAGAAAGCGGCCCCCGAGGGGTCGGACGCGGCCGGGAAGGTCGAACAGAAGCAGCTCATCGGCGACGTGTTCTCACCCGAGGAGATCTGGGCCTGCACCACCTGCTATTCCTGTCAGGAGCAGTGCCCGGTCCAGAACGAGCACATCAACAAGATCATCGACATGCGCCGCAGCCTGGTGCTCGACCAGGGCGACTTCCCGGCCGAACTGCAGCTCGCGCTGCGGAACATCGAGAAGAACGCGAACCCGTGGGGCGTCGGCAACCAGAACCGCGCCAACTGGGCCAAGGACCTCGACGTGCCGCTCACCGGCTCGGCCGAACCTGCCGAGTACCTGTACTGGGTCGGTTGCTCGGGCGCCTACGACGATCGCAGCCAGAAAGTCAGCAAGGCCATCGTCACGCTGCTGCGGGAAGCGGGCGTCAGCTTCACCATCCTGGGCAAGGACGAGAAGTGCTGCGGCGACCCGGCCCGGCGCATCGGCAACGAGTACCTGTTCCAATCGCTGGCGCAGGAGAACGTCGAGACCCTCAACGCCCTGGGCGTCAAGAAGATCATCGCCCAGTGCCCGCACTGCCTCAACACCCTCAAGAACGAGTACCCGCAGTTCGGCGGCGAGTATGAGGTCATCCACTACACCCAGCTGTTCGCCGACCTGCTCGCGCAGGGACGCATCAAGCTCACCCCGGGTGCGCCGGTCAAGATCGCGTACCACGACTCGTGCTACCTCGGCCGCTACCAGGGCGAGTACGCCGCGCCGCGCAAGGTCCTCAAGGCCGCGGGCGTCAGCATCGTCGAAGCCGACAAGAACAGGACCAAGAGCATCTGCTGCGGCGCCGGCGGCGGCCGCATGTGGATGGATGAAGAAGCCGAGCACCGCGTCAACGAGATGCGGACCGCCCAGCTGCTCGAGAAGCAGCCGGACGCCATCGGCGTCAACTGCCCCTACTGCCTCACCATGATGGAGGACGGCCTGGGGACCATCGGCGGGCACGACACCGTCAAGGTGTACGACCTGGCCGAGATCCTGGTGCAGCGCCTGGCGAGCACGCCGGCGGCTGCGGCCGAAGCCGCCCTCGCCGCCGAAGCGGCACCCGTCGTCGCCGAACCGGTGGCGGCCCCCGAACCTGCGGAGCACGTGGCGAAAGCGGATGCCGAAGCGTCCGAAGCGTCCGCGACTACGGATATCGAAGCGTAAATAGAGAAGCAGAAGAAGGAGAACCAGAATGCCACGGCCAGAAGAAGTCGAAGTCGTCGCCGCGATGAAAGCCGCCAAGACTGGCGAGGAGATCCTCCAGTCTTGGGCCAAGCAGCGCCCCGGTTATGTCCCCGGCGCCAAAGGCGACCCGTCCCTGGACATCTGGGTCGAACGCCGCCCCGACATGCTGCACACCTTCGCGCAGAACCAGCTCAGCGGCCTGCTGGACCGCGGCATCCTCGATCCCAAGACCCGCTACCTGCTGCTGGTCGGCCTGTACATGATGAACGACCACTATGACGGCGTTCTCCCGCAGGCCTGCAACGCCAAAGCGCACGGCGCCACCGAAGAAGAACTCATGGAAGTGGCCTTCTGCTGCTGCTACTCCGTGGGCAAAGCCAAACTGCAGGAAACCGGCATGTGCCTGGACGGCGTCTTCAAGAGCCCGACCTTCCAGGCCATCACCCCCATCAAGAAGTAGGACCGCATATGAGGCGGCGCCGCAGCAAGCGGCGGCGCCCCGCACTCACTTGAGTGGCAAAAAGGGCCCGGGATCATCCCGGGCCCTTTTCTATCTCAGCTGGGCGGGCGCAAAACGGGTGGGCGGCCGTTCCCGGAAAACGGCCGCCCACCCGTTGACCAGACCTGCCTCGCGAGGGAGCCGACAGGCAGGTCTGGAGATCACCGCGAGAGCTCTATGTCCCCCACGTTGATGTCGATCGTCGTGTCCACTCCGTCGAGGCTCTTGGACCGGTAGCCCGCCTTCTCGAACGCGACCGAGAAGGTCCCCACCGGCAGGCCGTCCACCCAGAAGTCGCCGAAGCTGTCGGTGACCCGGGAGGCGACAGGAGCGCCCGCCTCGTCCGCGACGGTCACCGTCACGCCTTCCAGGCACCGGTCCTGGGCGGGGTCATAGACGGATCCGGCGATGAAGCGCTTGGGGATGCCGATGTAGTAGGTGCGCACCTTGGGAGGAGCGGCAGCCCCCACAGCAGCCCCCGCGTCGCCCGCGCCGGCGCTCAGCACCTCGGCCCCGGCGATGAGGTCCGCGAAGTCTGCTTCCTCCCCGAACTTCAGGGCGCCGGTGGGACAGGCGTCCACGCAGCGCGGTTCCTTCCAACCCTCGTCGAGCAGATGGGCGCACCACGTGCATTTCTGCGCCAACTGCAGGTCCTCGTTGTAGTAGATGGCGCCGTAGGGGCAGGCCGCCAGGCAGTTGCGCTGGCCGGTGCACTTGCCGGGGTCGATGATCACCGCCCCATCCTCCCGCTTGTAGACGGCGTGGGACTTGCAGGCCGCGATGCACGGGGCATCGTCGCAGTGCTGGCAGACGTGATGCATGTAGGCCACTTTGACCTTGGGCACCTGGCCACGCACGATGTCCTCGGTGCGCATCCAGAACTGGCCGGTGTCCGGCTGCGGCTTGGCGATGGGCGTCCAGTCGTTGCCGACGTGCTCGTCCTTGCAGGCTATCTGGCAGTTGTAGCAGCCGTTGCACTTGGTGATGTCGATGATCATCACTTTCGCCATCACGCACCGCCTTTCGCCGAACGGGCCAACACCCGGTCGAGGCAGAGGCCGGCGCCCTTGTCGTACGGGCGGGAGAAAGCCTCGGGATAGCGTCGGCGCAGGTCGTCGAGGTCGGTCCGTTCCACCTCGGCCAGGAAGCCGCTCGACACCATGCCGGTGGAGTTCTTGGAGGTAAGGTTGTGCGGGGTCAGCGTGTTGATGGCGCCACCGCGGTCCAGTTCCCCGGGGACGATGGGGTCGTAGCGGGCCCCGTGGTCCACGTACACGCAACCGGGCATGAGCCGCTCGGTGACATACGCCCCGCAGAGCACCGCCCCGCGTTCGTTGTAGACGGTCACCACGTCGCCGTCCTTGATGCCCCGCTCAGCGGCCGTGGCCGGGTTGAGCCAGGCGGGCTCGTATTTGTAGCCGTCCGGCCCCACGACCTTGCAGGTCGGGATCTCCCGGGTCCACGTGATGTCGTCGTGGTTGGCGTGGCAGCGCCAGCGCGGGTGGTTGGAGATCACCAGGAGCGGATACTTCTCCGTCCGCTCGCTGGAAAGACACTCGTCGTGGCTGATGCCCTTCTCGATCCAGTGGGGCACCGGCGGCCGCTCCTCGTCGCCGGGGAAGTGCTCGGCCAGGTTCTGCGCGAAGAACTCCACCTTGCCCGACGGGGTCTTGAGCGGGTGGTTCTCGGGATCGTCGCTGAAGTTCTTGAGGCCCGGCGTGTACTCGTGCCACTTCGGGTCGGTGGGGACCACGTAGTAGCCCTTGTCCTTGAACTCCTCGGCGCCGATCATCTCCTGGATGCCGGAGTGCTGGAAGCCCGTCTCGATCAACTCCTCGACGGTCTTGCCGTTCGTGTACTCCTGCAGGAGCCCGAGACGCTCCGCCACCTTGCAGATGATCTGGTAGTCCGAGAAGGACTCCCCACGCGGCTCGATGGCCTGCTCCTCGTTGAGCACCAGGTAGAACTGGCCGCCCATGGTGTCGGTGGCGATGTCGCTCACCTCGAGCTTGGTGTTGGCCGGCAGGATGAGGTCGGCGAACATGCAGTCGTTCTCCATCCAGGGATGCTGCGCCACGATGCACTCGATCTTGGGGTGACGGAGCGCCCGGATGTAGTCGTTGGAGTCGTTCCAGCAGGTGATCCAGCAGGGCGAGTCGGTCCAGATCATGTGGACCTCGGGGCAGCCCGGCGCCGGATAGGTGTACTGGGTGAACTGGTCCTCGAGGGGGAAGGTGCACGACGTCGTGCCGTACCAGCTGATGGGCGGCCGCAGGATGGCGTCGTGGATGAGGTTCTTCGGGATGATCTGCTTGGCCACCTTGAGGGCCTTGACCGCCGTGCGGGACATGTCCCCGGTGCGGTCCTCGGTGTTCTCGGTGGTGATGAGCATGCCGCCGGTGTACACGTGCTTCATCACGTTGGGCATGACCACACCGCGGGGCATGGGGTTGGAGTCCTCCAGCATGCGCCGGCCCCACTCGAGCATCTTGACCTGGTGACGCCCGGGTTTGCCGAGCCCCTGCATGGCGAGGAGCAGGGCCTGCAGCCTTGCCGGCTCGGTCGCGTACGGGCCGCGGATGCCGGGCCCGCCGTTACCGATGAGGATGCTGGTGCGCTTGCTCGCCCACTTCTCGGCCAGAGCCTTGATGACCCGGGCCGGCACGCCGCACTTGGCCGCCGCCCAGGCAGGCGTCTTGGCCTCGCCGTCTTCCTTGCCGAGCACGTAGTCCGTGAACTTGTCGAAGCCGAAGGTGTGGGTGGCGACGTAGTCCTTGTCGTACGTGCCCTCCGTTATCCACTGGTGGGCGATGCCCAGATACAGGGCCGCATCGGTGTTCGGCAGGACGGGTATCCACTTGTCGGCGTGTACCGCCCCGCCGTAATTGAGGTCCGGCGAGATGAAGATGCACTCGATGCCTATCTCCCGCCACCAGGAGCACAGGCGGCTGGCCATCTGGCCGTCGAAGGCCCAGGGCGTGGTCTCGGGGTCGCAACCCCAGAAGAGCAGCAGCTCGGTGTTCTCCCCGATGTCCGGCATGAGGTTGCAGACCGGTTCCATCTGCCCCACCGGCTCCATCCCCCAGGCGTGCTTGGACCCCCAGTAGGAGCCCTCCCAGCTGTCGGAGTTGCGGATCTGCTGGGTAAAGCCGCCCATCAGCTGGAACAGCTTGTTCTGGCAGCCGTGCGTCCCGTGCACGATCTTGGTCTCGCCGTGGCCGTCGCCCTGGGAGAGGATCGCGTAGGGCCCGTAGGTGGCGAACATGCGCTTGATCTCGGCGGTGACGAGGTCGAGGGCCTCGTCCCAGGAGATCTCCACGTACTTGCTCGCTCCCCGGTTCTGCGGGTTGCGGTCGCCGGCCGGATCCCAGTCGACGCGCTTCATGGGATGCAGGATGCGGTTGGGCGAATACACCCGCTTCTTGTACGAGAGGGCGTAGGGCGGCACCAGCGACTTGAAGGAAGGCTCGAGCACCTGCCCGTGGGCCTCCATGCGCCAGGCGTTGAAGCCTTCGCGGTCGTACTTCCAGTCGTAGTGGAGCGGCCTGACCCGGACCACCCGGCCGTTCTTGACGTCCACCACAGAGGTGTTCGCGTCGCCGCTGCTGGGCGACGAGATGAAGCTCAGGCCTTTGATGA
This sequence comes from uncultured Actinomycetes bacterium, assembly GCA_903873715.1. Taxonomy (GTDB): domain Bacteria; phylum Actinomycetota; class Thermoleophilia; order RBG-16-64-13; family RBG-16-64-13; genus CAIQPS01. Next base: position 4,386 of record CAIQPS010000053.1, on the reverse strand, counting down.
CCGACTTGCCGCCGCCGGCTCCGGCGTCCCCTTGTTTTCCAGCCATCCCGATCCCTCCCATCCAATACTGGAGCAAACGGCCGCGCACCCGCGGAGTGCGCCCGTGCCCTAACTTTAGTAATATATTACTAACGTGTCAAGACGGGCCTGGCTGCGCCCCACCTGCTATCGTGAGGGCCATGCAGACGAGACGACGGCTGAGCCGCGAAGAGCGCCGGGGGCAGATCCTCCGGGTCGCTCTCGAGACGGTCGCAAAGCAAGGGGTCAGGGGCGCCACCCTGACCAACATCGCCGCCGGGGTGGGCATCACCTACCCCGCGCTCTATGCCCATTTCCCGAGCAGGAAGGACCTTCTGCTCGCCTTGATCGACCACCTGTTCGACCGCATCCAGCAGTTGCACGCCGCCGCCTACCAGGAGGACGCCGTCGCGCACCTGCGGGGCATCGGGCGCGCGAACGCGGCCCTGGTGGGCGCTCCCGAGGATGACTGCGTACTCCCGTTCTTCGAGTTCGTGGCCGCGGAGCCCGACGAGGATCTGCGCGGGGAGTTCGGGGCGAGACAACTGGCCCTCGTCGAGGGGCTCGCCGACGTCGTACGGCGAGGTCAGCGCCAGGGCACGATCGTCGCGATCGCGGACCCGGAGCAGATCGCGTGGATGGTCCACGGCTGCGGGTGGACGGACGACATCGCGGCCCTCATGGGTCTGAGCGGCCACTGGACCGCGGAACGGTCGGCGCGGATGCTCGAGTGGGTACTGGGGTCGGTGGCCACCGGCGCCGGCGCACCCGCGCAGGAGGCGTGACGTGGCGCAGGAGCATCTCCCCGCCGAGGAGCGCAGGCAGCAGATCGTGGACGCGACCCTCGCGCTCGTCGCCGGGTACGGAGTGGAAGGGACCACCGTGGCCCGCATAGCCGAGCGGGTGGGCGTGACGGTCCCGGCCATCTACAGCCATTACGCCAGCAAACGGGAGTTGCTGCTCGCCACCCTCGACCTGGTCTTCGACCGGATCCGCGCCGTCCACCAGTCGTCGCCTCACGCTGATGCTCTCGCCCGCCTCCGGGAGATCGGCGAGCGGCACACGGCCATGGTCGCCTCCAAGAACGACAGCCTGGTGCCGGCCCTCTTCGAGTTCATCGCGGCGCCTCCAGGTGAGGGCCTGCGGGAGAGGCTGGGCGCGCGGCATCTGGAGTTGGTGCGCGACTACGCAGACATCGTCGCGGAGGGCATGCGGCAGGGGAGCATCATCCCGGAGGCCGATCCCGAGCAGGTGGCCTGGCTCATGGTGAGCCGCCACTGGACGGAGGACGTCGCCCATCTGACCGGCATCAGCGGGCACTGGGACCGCGAGCGGTCTATGCGGATGCTGGATCTCATACTCGGTTCCATCGCGCCCGACACCGCCCGGCGCCCGACGACGGAGGCCGGCCGGCCGTGAAGAAGGACCCGTTCGAGATGTCGGTCTCCGAGCTGGAGACGCACGTCGCCGCCCTCAAGGACGACCTCGAAGAGGTCAAGGACGAGAAGGCGTTCCTCCAACGCCTGGCCAAGGTGCAGGTACCCGGCCATCAGATCGAGCGGTACGAGGTGGAGATAGAGAGACTGGAGAGGAAGCTCGCGGAGGCGGAGGAGTTGCTCGCCCAGCGCGTCCGGGGCACAGACTAGGAGCGACCGTGTTCAGAACGCTGCGCCGCAAGAGCCAACTCCTGCCCGAAGCAGAGACGATCGCCATGCTCGAGTCCTGCTCGTCGGGAGTGCTGGCGGTCTCGGGCGACGACGGCTATCCCTACGCCGTCCCGCTCAGCTACGCCTACGAGGACGGCACGATCTTCTTCCACTGCGCCCGGTCGGGCCACAAGATCGACGCCATCGAGAGGGCGGACAAGGTGTCGTTCTGCGTCATCGCCGCCGACGACGTCCAACCGGATACCTTCACCACCCACTTCCGCAGCGCGGTGGCGTTCGGCCGGGCCCGGATACTCACCGACGACGCCGAGAAGCGCCATGCCCTGCAACTCCTGGTGCTGAAGTACTCGCCCGGCTATATCGCCGAAGGGGATGCGGCCATCGCGGAGGAGTGGGACAACACCTGCACCGTCGAGGTGCGCATAGAGCACCTCACCGGCAAGGCGGCCACAGAGATCATCGATCAGAAGAAGTAGGGGTGCGGCCATCGGCCGCGCCGCCTGGACCGCGCCGCCTGACGTGCGGCGGCGGTCTGCGCCGCCAACCTGCGACCAATTGCTGATACCGCGTCCTCGGAGGCCGTGGGAGAGTACCTTCGTGCCGGCGACAGCCGTGGCCGACCGCGGAGGTATAATGAGGTTGCAGAAAGCACCACATTTCTTGGAGGCGACTCCGATGCCGCGCATAGGCCTTCGCGAGCTCAAGATCCACCTGTCGGAGGTGGCCAAAGACGTGCAGGAGAACCGCGTCCGTTACACCGTGACCAACCGCGGCGAACCGATCGCCGTCCTGGCCCCGTACTCACGCGCCACGGAACAGGGGGCGGACGAGCCTGCGGATGCCTGGCAGGAGTTGGTCGACCTGTTGCACGAAGCCGGGGCGGTCGCGGTACCGGCTGAGTCGACCGAGGAGACCGTCCGGTGGCTCAGGCGGTACTAGCATGAACTGCCCGGTCACGCTCGATGCCAGTCTTCTCATAAGAGCCTCAACACGGGATGAGCCCGGCTGTGGTGACTGCGAGCGTGCGCTACTCCTCTTGGGCGAGCGGAAGATCCCTCTGGTGATGCCGACGCTCATCCTTGTCGAGATGGCGGCGGCTTTGGGCAGACGCGGAGCGGGCCGAAGCACGGTCAGCCGCGTTCTCGAGCGCGTGCGCACGCTTCCCGCGTCCGTGTTCCTGCCCCTGGACGAATCGTTGGCGGAGGATGCGGCGGCACTGGCGCTCGAGTACAAGCTCCGCGGGGCAGACGCCGTATACGTGGCGACAGCCAGAAGGGCCGGCGCGATCCTCCTCACCGTCGACGAGGAGCAGCTGAGCCGCGCCCCCTCGAACGTCGTCGCCATGCGGCCGGAACACTTCCTGACGCAGGCCTCCTAGCGGCTCAACCCTCGCTCTCGCCCGCCGACTCCGCGCATTCGCGGCACACGCACGCGTGCCCGCGCGCGTGCTTCGGCACCCGGAACAGGACTTCAGACGGGATGGTGGCCGTCTCGCACCAGCACTCCCTGCCCCCGACCGCCCACGCGCAGCCGTTGGGCCGGCCGCACAGCGGGCAGATGGACGGGTCGACCCCCTCAGGGGGCGGCGAATCATGTTTGCTGCTCATGTAGTGCCCGTTTCTGTCTGTCGATCTTGTCTTGCCATTCTGCCATGTCGCCGTAGAAGAACTCGAACACCAGGTATTCCGGCGATATCCAGTCGAACAGCCGGCCGATCCCCGGCTCCTCGAACGGCTCGTGCTGGTCCACATGCAGCACGTGCCACTGGGCGATGCCGAAGCGGTCGCGGAACTTCTCCACCCCCTCGAACGGCGAGGGACCTGCGGCCAGCCGGGTGGCGTACTCGCCCGAGAGACTGCGGGTCAGGTGCAGCGCCCTCACCAGACGGCGATGGTCGCCCAGGTCCCGCAGGTGGCCGAGCAGATACTCGAGCGCCTCTGCTTCCGTGCCGAGATCGGGGTTCTTGTTGAGGATGTGCCCCGTGTCCAACACGAGACCGCAGCGCGGATAGTCCACCTTCTCGAGCAGCAGATCGATCTCCTCCGGGGAGTCGAGCCGCATGCTGCCCTCGAACCACAGGTTCTCGAAAAGGATCTCGCCGGTGTAGTCGGTACCGCGCGTCGCTTCGTTGATGATCTCGGCGCACATGGTCACCGTGTCCCGCCAGGTCCAGGGGCAGTCCGGCCGGTAGACCGACTCCACCTCGGTCTGGGCGACGTGGAACACGACGTATTCGCAGCCCAACCGCTGTGCCAGCGCCAGCTCCCGCCGGTAGGCGTCGACGATGGCGCCCCGGTCCGATCCGCCGTAGAAGGACTCGACGGTCTCCGCGTCGTCGAAGATCTGGAGCAGCCGGTCCTGGTCTCCCCGCCACATGGCGTCCAGAAGGGGGAAGAACTTCAGGTGGATCGCACCCACAAGGCCGGCCGGAAGGTCCGGGACGTCGCGGCAATCGGCCAGAGACAGCTCGAAGCCGTCGAAGCCGTTCCGCTCCAGGAACGCCCTGGCGTTCTCCCAATCGTTCCCTATGACGGCCAGGTCGCAGGCGTGGGTACTGATGTTGAGCAGCTGTTTCAAGACCGCCGCTTAGTATCACACGCCCGGCGGCCCCGAGGCGCCGGGGCCGTCCGCTACTGCGGGATCACCGGCAACAGGAGGTGCGACGGATACTCGGCGTTGTGGAACACCTTGTGCAGCACCG
>CAIQPS010000052.1 GCA_903873715.1 uncultured Actinomycetes bacterium | reverse complement strand
TGGCGCCACCACCACCGCCGTGTCCACCGGCGGCGCCGGTCTTCCCGGCGACAAGACCAAGATCCTCATCGAAGCGGCCCGCCCGGTCTCCGGTGTGAACGCCCTCTTCGAGCAGGCTCACTTCGGCCCCGCCGCTCACCTGTGGGTCGACGAGGTCAACAAGGCCGGCGGTCTGAAGATCGCGGGCAAGCAGTACCCGATCGAGTACAAGGTCTACGACGACCAGAGCGACCTCGACACCAGCATGCGCCTGCTCACCAAGTGCATGGAAGAAGACAAAGCCGACTTCGTCTTCCTGCCCTGCAGCACGGCCTTCCTGTTCGCGGCCTCCAAACTGGTCAGCGACCACAAGTATCTCGCCATGAGCGCCGAGGGTGGAGCCAAGACCCTCGAGCCCAAGATGAAGGACATGCCCCTGTTCTTCCAGTTCCTCAACTACTCGAACCACTTCCAGATCCCGGTCTTCGCCGACCTCATGAAAGAAGTGGGCGCGACCAGCTGCTCCATCATCTACCTCGACGACCTGCACGGCATCGAGTACAACGAGGAAGCCCAGACCTTCCTGCCGGGCGCCGGCATCAAGATCCTGAGCAGCACCCCGGTCCCGGCCGGTGTGAAAGACGTCTCGAGCATCATCAAGAAGGTCCAGGCCGAGAACCCGGACTGCGTCTGCTCGTTCCAGTACCCGCCGGAGAACGCCCTCACCTACGGGACGATGGCGCAGCTCAACTACAACCCGAAAGCCGTCCTCGGCGGCCCGGCCACCTCGACCCAGGGCTTCTACGACAGCTTCAAGGGCGCGCTCGACGGCATCATGTTCGAAGGTGCCTGGAGCTACAAGGCCAACGACACGATCAAGGCCTACTACGACAAGCTCGCCGCCTTCGTGGGTGGCCCGCCGAACGTCGACTTCTGGGGCGGCCTCATCTACCGCGCTGAGCTCGAGTTCTTCCAGGCGGCCGTCGAGAAGGCCAACTCCATCGACCAGGCTGCCGTGGCCGACGTCATGCGCACCCAGCACGTCAAGACCACGATGAGCGACGACACCTTCATGACCAACCAGATCCTGGACAAAGCCTCCTACGCCGGCCAGATCGGCCAGTGGCAGGCGGGCATCCCGCAGGTCCTCGACAAAGAGAAGCGGACCACCGACAAGATCTGGTACCCGAAACCCACCTGGGCCGACGCTCCCAAGGGCGTCCCGGCTGCGACGACCCCGTCCAGCTAACCTCGGTAGAACGCTCGCGCAGCACTCGATGCAGCGCACGAACTGAGCAGGACTCCGGGGGCGCCGAAAGGCGCCCCCGGGCAAACCTGCCCACTGTAGCTGCAGTACCGCACCTGCAAAAAAGGACTTTTGGATGGCAGCAGTAGACATCATCATCACGGGGGTGCTACTCGGAGGCTTGTTCGCCCTGGTCTCCGTGGGCTTCAGCCTGCAATACGGCGTGGGACGCGTCCTCAACGTATCCCACGGCGAGTTCATCATGATCGGGGCGTTCATAACCTTCTGGTTGTTCTCCAGTCACGGCCTAAACCCGCTGATCTCTATCGTGGTGACTGCCCCCCTCACCATCGTCTTAGGGTGGGCCCTGCATGCGACGCTGTTCCGGCGTCTCATGGACAAGGCCCCGTCGGTGGACATCTTCGAGGGCCAATCGATGCTCGCATCGTTCGGGCTGCTCTACATCGTGCAGAACATCGCCAGGATCATCTGGGGGTCTCAGACGTACAACCTGACGTTCCTGCAGAGGACCGTCGGGGGCTCTCTTCTGATCCCCCTGAACCGCCTGGTCGCGTTCGGTGTGATCGTAGTCATCGGCGCGATCCTGTTCTGGTTCCTTGCCGCGACCAGACTCGGCAAGGCCATCCGCGCTTCGGGCCAGGACCCCACCACCGCCGGACTGATGGGCGTGGACATCCATGGGGTGCTGGCCATCTGCTTCGGCATCGGCCTGGGACTGGCCGGCATCGCCGGTACGCTGATGAGCACGGTGCTCGCCATCTCGACGAGCATGGGTCTCCAGTACACGGTGGTCGCGATGATCGTCGTGGTGCTCGGGGGCCTCGGGAGCATCTCGGGGGCGGTGATCGGTGGCGTGATCCTCGGGATCGTGTCGCAGTTGGTCACTTACTTCGAGCCCACCATGAGCTTCATCGCCTACTACATCATCTTCATCATCCTGCTGCTGGCGCGGCCTAAAGGGATCATGGGTAAGTGACATGAAAAACACCTCATCCGCACAGACCGCCCGGCGCTTCGCCGGATACAGCAGGAACAGGCTCATCAGCATGGGCGTCATGGTGGTGATCTTCATCATCCTCGCCATCCTTCCGGTCGTAGCGCCGGACAGCTACTGGGTCACCAGGATCTCCGAGTACATGCGGTACGGCATCCTCGCCATCGGCTGGGTGCTCTTCTCCGGACCCACTGGGTACATGTCGCTCGCTACTGCGGCCTTCTACGGCCTCGGCTTCTACATGGCCGCCATCCTCAACGGCCCGCTGCCGTTCGCGGTGGTCGTCATCCTCTCGGGCATCGTCGGCTTCATCGTCGCCGCGGCCATCGGGGCGCTCACGCTGAGGCTGAGAGGCGTCTACTTCTGCATCTTCACCTTCGCGGTGGTACTGCTGCTCAACCAGGTCGTCCTCGAAGTGGAGCGCCTGACCACCGGCACCCGTGGCCGGTTCGTGCAGCAGGAGTCCGTGCACGTCGCCTACTGGGCCATCCTCATAGTCTTCATCCTGACTGTGGTGGTGACCATGTTCATCCGGCGGTCGCGCTACGGCCTCGCACTGCAGAGCATCGGTGAGTATGAAGAGGCGGCGGCCCACAGCGGCATCAACGTCGTCCGTACCAAGGTCGTCATCTTCGCCACCGGCGCCATCTTCATGGCCATGGCGGGCGCGATCATGGCCACTCGCCGCTCCTACATCGACCCGGGTATCGCCTTCAGCATGGAGACGTCGTTCCTGCCGGTGCTCATGGCCATGTTCGGTGGCATGGGCAACCTGGTCGGGCCGGTGCTCGGCGCAGTCGGCTTCACCGCTCTGCGCGATTACCTCGTCACCGCTTACCCGGACGCGTTCATGCTCATCTTCGGCGTGGTGCTGATCATCGCGATCCTCTTCATGCCGAACGGCATCCTCGGTGTCGCCCAGCAACTCTGGCGGTTCATCAGACGCCGCACGGGCGGGTCGCCAAAGACCCCGCTGGAGAAAGGAGGTCGTCGTGCACCTGCTTGAAGGTGAAAAACTCACCAAGCAATTCGGCGGCCTCATCGCCACCAACGAAGTCGACTTCTATGTCGACAAGGGCGAGATCCTCGGTCTCATCGGCCCCAACGGCGCCGGCAAGACCACGCTGTTCAACCTGATCTCCGCGGCTCTCAAACCGAAGCCCGGCAAGATCACTTTCAACGGCAAGGACATCACGCCGCTGCCCGCGTTCAAGATCTGCCGCATGGGCATCGCGAGGACCTTCCAGACCGTGAAGATCTTCCCGCACGTGCCGGTGGTCAGGAACGTCATGGTCGGCGCGCTGTTCGGCACCGGCCGCCACCTGAGCAACGCCGAGGCGATCAAGAAGGCCGAGGAGTCGCTCGAGTTCGTCGACCTCCTGCCCATGAAAGACGCGCTCGCGGGCGACCTGACCCTCGCTCAGCAGAAGCGGCTGGAGTTGGCACGCGCCCTCGCGAGCTCCCCGGAACTGCTCCTCCTCGACGAGCTCATGGCTGGTCTGACCGCCGTTGAGGTCTCCGAGGCCATGGGCGACGTCAAGCAGATCAGGGACAGCGGCGTGACCGTGATCATGATCGAACACCTCATGCAGGCGATCATGAACATCAGCGACCGGATCATCGTTCTCGACTACGGCAAGAAGATCGCGGAGGGGACGCCCGCGGAGATCGCGGCCAATCCGAAGGTGATCGAAGTCTATCTTGGGGAAGAATGCGATGTTGCAAGTTGACAACCTAAGCACAGGCTACGGCAGGACCCAGGTTCTGTGGGACCTGTCCCTCAAGGTCGACGAAGGCGAGTTCGTGGCTTTGGTCGGCGCCAACGGCGCCGGCAAGACCACCCTGCTCAAGGCCATCTCCGGAGTACTCAAACCATGGCCGGGGAGCGGGAACATCTCGTTCGACGGCAAGCGCATCGACAACCTGGACTCCAACCAGATCGTCAACCTTGGTCTCTCGCACATCCCGGAGAGCCGCAAGCTGTTCACGGACATGTCCATCCGCGAGAACCTCGAGATGGGCGCCTACCCGCGTCGTTCGTGGCGCGAGCGCCGCAAGACCATGGACGAGGTGTTCGAGCTCTTCCCCCGGCTGAAGGAGAGGGCCAACCAGCTCTCCCGGACGCTGAGCGGCGGCGAGCAGCAGATGTTGGCCATGGGCCGCGGGCTCATGTCCCGGCCGCGGATGGTCATCATCGACGAACCGTCGAACGGTCTCGCGCCCCTCATCGTGGCCGAGGTGTTCGAGATCCTCAAAGACCTACGCAAGACCGGCATCACCATCCTGCTCGTCGAGCAGAACGTGCGGCAGACGTTGCAGATCGCCGACCGGGCCTACGTGCTCGAGAACGGGCATCTCGCCCTGGAAGGCGCCTGCTCCATGCTTCGCGAGAGCGACCATGTCCGGAAGGCATACCTGGGCATGTAGCAGGAGCCTCGTCCGGCATCGCTCGGACCGATTCCGTCCGACACACGCGGCCGCCCCTCCGGGGGCGGCCGTTCTTCTTCTTGGGTCCGCGCCGCCGGATCTGATACGGCGCGATTACCGCAGGTAATGAACGGACGGAAGTAGAACAATAATTCGCATTTTCGGTCTCCCCCGGCTGGGTGGGGCGCCTCCGCCCGTTGACACGCCTCAAAGCGCGCGCGTATAGTCCAAGTGTGCCGAGCGCCCACTCAGTAGCGTCGACCATGTTTTTGCGCGCTCCTGGACCGTCTCGGTACTGCCATCGTCCACAAAGAACCGGAGGGGGTACTTGAATGGCAGAAGAGAGAGCCGTTAGTCGTCGCGATTTCCTGAAGCTTGCTGGTGTCGCAGGTGCGGGCATCGGTGTAGCGGGCGGACTCGGTGGCCTCCTGGCCGCGTGCGGCGGCACCGAGGAGACCACAACGACGGCAGGTCCCACCACCACAGCTGCCGGTCCGACCACCACGGCCGCTGCTGAGACCACCACGACGGCGGGTCCGGCGACCACGGCCACTACGGGCGTTGAAGGCGGCCGCGCAATCAAACTCGGCTACTGCGCTCCCAAGACCGGCAACTTCGCAGCCTTCGCCGTGTCTGACGACTGGATCCTCGAGCGGGCCAAAGGCGCCCTCAAAGACGGTATCGTCGGCGGCGACGGCAAGAAACATGCCATCGAATTCGTAGTGGCCGACACCCAGTCGTCCACCGACCGCGCCTCGCAGGTGGCCGGCGACCTCGTCGCCAACAGCAAGGTCGACATGCTCCTCGCGTCCGGTACCCCGGACACCGCCAACCCGGTCTCCGACCAGGGCGAGGCTCTGGAATGCCCGACCCTCTGCAGCTTCGCGCCGTGGCAGGCCCTGTTCTTCGACCCCACCGGCAAGCCGGTCGAGAAGAAGTGGACCTACGGCAACATGCTCGGCTCCGAAGAGACCATCGCGTCCTTCATCGACGCGTTCAACCAGAGCGGTGTGACCACCAACAAGAAGGTGGGCATGCTCTTCATGAACGACGCCGACTTCAAAGGCTGGATGGACCCGAGCGCCGCTCCCAAGGTCTTCGCTGAGAACGGCTACGAGCTGACCGTCCCGGATCCGTACGCTCCCGGCAACGAAGACTTCACCTCGTACATCACCGCGTTCAAGAAGGCCGGCTGCGAGATCATCTGCGGCACCAACGACCCGCCGTTCTTCGGCGCCTTCATGCAGCAGAGCCTGCAGCAGGGCTTCAACCCGGTGTTCATCAGCTCCGGTAAAGCCCTCCTGTTCGCGTCGGCCACCGAGTCCTATGCCAACAACGGCGTGGGCCTCATCGGTGAGTGCGCGTGGCACCCGAGCTGGAAGATCGCGGACACCCTGATCCCCGGCGAGGATTCCACGACCATGGCCGCCGACTTCGAGGCGAAGACCGGCCAGCAGTGGACCGCCGCCATCGGTTGCTACGGCAAAGTGGAATGGGCCGTCGATATCTTCAAGCGGGCTACCAACCCGGACGACAAACAGACCATCATCGATGCCATCAAGACCACCAAAGGTGTGTTCCAGCAGGGCAAACTGGACTACACGGAACCGGTGGACGCGAACGGCTTCCACGTCATCGCCAACAACTACAAGCCGTACATCGGTGCTGTTCAGTGGGTCAAGAGCACCAAGTACAAGGTCGAGCCGGTGCAGATCAGCAACGCCTGCGCCCCCGGAACGACCGTGACGGCCAAAGCCGTCCCGATGCAGTACTAGTCTTCGCGACTGGTAAGCCTTTGTGCGGGGGTCCGGCGCTTCGGCGCCGGGCCCCCGTCCTTTTTGAGCGCGGCCGCTTGCGTCCCCCCGTGCGGCCCGTTGACATCGGTTCCGCGCCCCGTCTATAGTCGAACGGTACTTACCGAGCGATTGCTCATTAACTTGACCGGCCCCGGATGGGAGGCGTCATGGCGGGTGAGGTGGAGCGGCTGAAGGCTCAGACGGTCGTCATAGGGAGCGGCCCTGGGGGAGCGACCGTGGCGCGCGAGCTGGCGCGGCGCGGGAAAGAAGTCCTCGTCCTGGAGGAGGGCGCGTACCACAAGCCGGTGGGCAGCTGGCTCACCATGCTGAAGATGCTCGACCACATGGGCAACTTCGCCTCCATAGAGGGCACCCAGATGGTCCGGCTCCTCACCGTCGGGGGCAGCACCGTGAGTTTCTGCGGCGTCGCCTACCAGCCGCCGGCCTGGCTGAAGGATCGTCACGGCATAGACATCCAGCCGTACCTCGACGAGATCAACGCGGAATTGGACATCAAGCCCATGCCCGAGAGCCTCATAGGGGGCGGGTCCCGGCGGATCATGGCGGCCGCGCAGGAGGAAGGGCTCGACTGGAAGCCCTTGCCGCACTTCCTCGATGCGTCCAAATGCGACCTTTCCTGCCCCAAGTGCATGATCGGGTGCGCGAAAGGCGCCAAATGGACGGCTCGCGAGTTCGTGGAAGAAGCCACGGCAGCGGGGGTCAGGTTGAAGACCCAGGCCAAGGCTGATGACGTGCTGTTCGACGGGGGCAGGGTCACGGGCGTCCGGGGGACGGGCAAGACCGGGCCGTTCCTCGTGGAGGCGGAGCGGGTGGTCGTGGCGGGCGGTGGTCTGGGCACGCCCATGCTGCTGCAGGCGTCCGGCCTCGAGGATGCGGGCCGCAACGGCTTCTTCATCGACCCGCTGCAGCTGACCACCGGCATCCCGGCGAAAGGCCCGGGCTCCCACAAAGACATCCCGATGACCTGCGGCACGCTGGAGATGCAGGACGAGGGCATCATAATGACCGACGTGATCGATCCCTGGCCTCTCTACTACTTCGGGATGGTGATGGGAGGTCCGCGCAAAGCCAAGTTCTACACGGGCTTCCCCAGGACCCTGGGCATCATGACCAAGTCGCGTGACGCTCTGACCGGGTCCATCATGCCCGACGGCAAGGTCTCCAAGCCTCTGGGCAGCCCCGAACTGGACCTGCTGGCCAAGGGTCGAGAGATCGCCACCAGGGTGCTGGTGAGGGCCGGCTGCGCCCCCGACAGCATCCTCAGCGCCCCTCCGCGCGGGGCCCACCCCGGAGGCACCGTGCGCATCGACGACTTCCTGGACCGCGACCTCCAGACTCCCATCGCGGGACTGTACGTGTGCGACTCGAGCGTCATCCCCGAGCCGATGGGGCTTCCCCCGGTGATGATGATCCTCGGTCTGGCCAAGCGGCTCGTCAATGAGACCCTCGAGAAAGGCGCCTGACATGTCCGGCTACGAAGCGTTGCTGCAACCGCTGAAGATCGGCAAGCTGACCGCGAAGAACCGCATCGAGGCGGCGCCGACGCTCACCTGCATCTCCCACGCCGACCAGTCGGTGTCGCCGGAGTTGGTGGAGTGGTACAAGGTCCAGGCGAAGGGCGGCGCGGGGCTCATCACGGTCCTCGAGACGGCCATCGACCGCGACCGGGCCATCACCCAGCCGACCCAGCTGAACCTGGGCAGCGACTTCTACATCCCGGCGCTCACCTCGGTGGCCGAGGTCATCAAGGACGGCGGCGCCATCGCCTCCATCGAACTGAACCACGGGGGCCGGCAGGCCGTGAGTTGGCTCAACGGCGGGCGTAACCCGATCGGGCCGTCGCACATGGTGGGCGTCTTCACTGAAGACCGGCGGCGCGGGGAACAGGTCGTCGAGGAGATGACGCTCGCGATGATCGACGAGGTCGTCGACCACTTCGCGGCTGCGGCGTTCCGGGCCAAGACCGCCGGCTTCGACATGGTCACGGTGCATGCGGGACACGGCTGGCTCATATCGCAGTTCGTGTCCCCGGCGGTGAACTCCCGTACCGACGAGTACGGGGGCAGCCTGGAGAACCGGTGCCGGTTCGGCATCCGGGTGATCGACGCCATCCGGGAGCGCTGCGGCGCCGACTTTCCCATCGAATGGCGCATAAGCGCGAGCGACCTCGTGGCCGGCGGCCTCGAGATCGCCGACGCGATCAAGTACGCGCAGATCATGCAGGACAAAGTGGACCTGCTGCAGGTGTCGGCCGGGACCATCGGCGTACCTCACACCTACCCATACACTCACCCGTCCACATATCTGCCGCATGGAGAGAACCTCGAGCGCGCGGCCGAGATCAAGAAGGCCGTCACCGGAGTTCCTGTGGGTGTCGTCGGGGCCATCATGGACCTGGACGAAGCCGGTGAGTGGGTGGCGGACGGCAGGGTGGACTTCGTCGCGTTGTGCCGGTCTCTCATCGCCGATCCGGCCCTGCCCAAGAAGACATTCAAGGGGCGCAAAGACGACGCGATCCCCTGCATCCGCTGCAACGCCTGCCTGATCCGCGGGGCGCACAGCCTGCCCGTGCGGTGCACGGTGAACCCGCTGGCCGTGCAGGAGTACTACTACCGGGGAACGCCGAAGAAGGCTTCCGAGAAGAAGAAAGTGGTGGTCGTGGGTGGCGGGCCGGCCGGGATGGAAGCGGCCCTGGTGGCGGCATCCCGGGGCCACGATGTGACCCTGTTCGAGAAGGGACTGCGGCTGGGCGGCAACCTGCTGGCCTCCAGCGGGCCGGACTTCAAGGCCGACTGGAAGCGGTATCTCGACTATCTGCTGCGGCAGATGGCGGGCTCGAGCGTCGGGGTCCGCCTTGGAGTGGAGGCCACCCCCGGTGCTGTGGGGGCCGAGCATCCCGACGAGGTCATCGTCGCAGTGGGTGCCGAGCCGGTGGTGCCGGATGTGCCCGGCGTCGGGGCGCCGAACGTGTTCCTGGCGGGCGAAGTGATGAAGGGTACAGCGGTGCCGGGCGGCACCGTCGTGGTGGCCGGCGACGGCGGCATGGGGATGGAAGCGGCGTTGATGCTGGCCCGGCAGGGCAAGCAGGTGTCGGTGGTGGAACTACCGGGCGGCTCCGAAGGCGACCAGACCGTCAACTTCGTGGACGTCGTGGTCCTTCAGGACTATCTGGACGAGTTCGGCGTCAGGCCGCGCAAGGGCCAGGTGCTCAAGAACATCCGCCCCGGCTTCGCGGTGGTGAGCGACGAGTCCGGCGCGGACGTGGAGCTGCCCGCCGATGCCGTGGTTTTTGCGCCGGTGCTGCGGGCCCGCACTGAGGTAGTGGATGCTTTGGCCGGCACCGTGGACGAGATCCGGGTGGTCGGCGACTGCAGGCAGCCGCGCATCCTGTTCAACGCCGTGCACGAAGCGTTCGAGGCCGCTCTGGAGATCTAGCGGAGCGGCCGGCCGGGCACAAGGACAGACGGGGCCGCGCCGCCGGGCGGCGCGGCCCCGGAACGATCAGGGTCGCTATTGCCGGCGGTCGCTCAGACCTTGGCCGGCAAAGCCGCGTCGCTCAGGATGAGGCTCATGATATGGGCGGCGTGCCCGTCATCGAGGTACTCGCGAAGCCCCATCATGCAGGCGATGTTCTCCGCCCACAGGACTGTGTAGAAGCCCCAGGCCAGGCGGTCGGAATCGGCGTCGGGCCGGATGCTGCCCTTGGCCTTGCCTTCGTCGATGATCTTCTTCAGGTGCTGATAGGCGGCTTTGTGCGTATCGGCCACCGCGTCGCGGATGCCGATCTGAGGGCCGGCTGCGATGAACTCGAACCAGGGGTAGGCCATGAGGCCCCGCTCGGCGCGCATCTGCTCGGAGTGCGACTTCTCGATGTTGCGCAGGCGCGACAGGGCATCGGGACCGTCGCTGCCGTCGATCAGTTCGAACATCTCGGCCAGGATCGATTCGAGAGCCGCGAGCAGCATCTCTTTGCGGCTGGTGAAGTAAACGTACAGCGTCCCCTCGGAGACGTCGGCCGCTTTGGCGATGCGGGCGATGGTGGCTTCAGGTACCCCGTATTCAGCCACCACATCGAGCACGGCCTGGACGATCTGCCCTCGCCGTTCCTCAGGCGGGAGCCTGCGAACCCGTGCCTGTCGAGCCACCTTAGGCCCTCTCTTTTCGCTGTTGACATTTGAGACTCACGCCAAGTATAGTACACGTTATTGAGCAGCTACTCAATAGCATGCGAGAACCACCCTGATTGCAGTGCAGAATACGCTGACTGGAGGCATCGTGGCAGAGGCGGTAAAGAACAACGCGTCGCAACCCATCTACGCGGTAACCGTCGACCGGGACGTGATGATCCCCGTGCGCGACGGCGTCCGGTTGGCTGTCGACATCTACCGCCCGGATGCTCCGGGCAAGTTCCCCGTGCTCCTCACCCAGTCGGCGTACGGCAAAGACACTCAGATGTTCGAGACGCCGCCGCAGCCCTTCGGCAAGTCGATCTTCGAGGCCTCCATAGAGTGCGGTGACGCCTGCTGGTACGCCCAGCGCGGCTACGTGTACGTCATCGCCGACATCCGCGGCTCCGGCCATTCCGAAGGCACCATGGAGGGCATGTTCTCCCGCAAGGAGGGCGAGGACGGCCACGACATGGTCGAGTGGCTCGCCAAGCAGGAATGGTCCGACGGCGGCGTGGGCCTGGCCGGCATCTGCTACTTCTCCTCGATGCAGCTCCACACTGCGGCCGAGCAGCCGCCGAGCCTCAAGTGCATCGCCCCCTGGGAGATCTTCGGGGACGACCTGTACAACCACGGCCAGTATGAAGGCGGCGTGCAGAACATCTTCCTGTATGGCCTCTATACCGGTACCTATCCGGCCCGCTGCGGGTATGCGCCCAACGACATCGTCTCCTGGATGGAGGCGCACACCGATCCGGCCGAACTCAAGAAGATGGTGGACGAAGCCATCGCCGACCCGGACCTGAAGCAGTACCCGTATCTGGTGCACCTGCTCCAGTATCCGAAGAAGAACCCCATCCTGTTCGACTTCATGCTTCACAAGAACGACGGCCCGTACTACCGGGAGCGGTCGGTGAGCGAGCGCCTCGACAAGATCAACGTCCCCTGCTACGTGGGCGGCCCGTTCTTCAGCTTCTTCTCGATGCCGCAGATGAACGTCTTCAACCGGGTCACCACGCCCAAGAAGATGTATCTCTACACCGACATGGGCACCCGGCCGTGGCGTGCCAACCACGACGAGCTCCTGCGCTGGTACGACTACTGGATGAAGGGCATCGAGACCGGCATCATGGACGAGCCCACCATCCGGTACCAGACCACCGGCATGACCACCTGGGGCTCAGGTGAGACCTACCCGCTCGAGACCACCCAGTGGACCGACTTCCACTTCAACAGCCTCGAGCAGCTCGGTCCCGAGCCCGACTTCTGGAACGAGGAGCCCGACGCCTTCGTGCAGCAGCCGCTCTACGTCACCGAGAAGCGCAACCGCGTGACCTACGTCTCGCCGCCGCTGCCGCACGACATGCGGGTGGTCGGTCCGCCGCGGATCACCTTCTACGGCGCCATCGACCAGGACGACACCTGCTGGCGCGTGGAAGTGCGCGAGGCCGATTCCGACGCCATCTACCCGCTGGCCTCCGGCTGGCTGCGCGCGTCCCACCGGGCCATCGACGAAGCCAAGAGCACCCCGTGGGAGATAGCGCACGACCACACCAAGAACGTGTACATCGAACCGGGCGAGGTCAACGAGTATGTCGTGCAGCTCCGCCCGATGTCCCACCTGTTCCGCGCCGGCAAGCAGATCAAAGTAGAGATCTCCTGCATCGACATCCCCACCGACATCGAGACCTACGACGTCATGTGGCACGTCTGCAAGAGCCGCACCTGCACGCATAAGATCTACCGCGATGGGCGGTATCCGTCCAAAGCCTCCCTGCCGGTCATCCCCCTGTAGGCGTAGCGACGGCGAAGGAGGGACCAGCGATGATGCTCGAAGGCAAAGTGGCGATGATCACCGGCGCAGGCGCCGGGATAGGTGTGGAGATCGCCAAGCGCTACGTGGCCGAGGGGGCGAAGATCTGCATCACGGGCCGGAACCAGGGCAGGCTGGACAACACCGCGGCCATGCTGCCGGCCGGGTCCGTCGTGACCTGCGCGGGCGACGTCTCCAAGCTGGAGGACGCGAAGCGCATGGTGGAGGCCACCGTGGAGTTCGGCGGCAAGATCGACATCCTCGTGAACAACGCGGCCATCGATCCCGGAGGCTCCGTGGTCGATCTCGACCCGGACGTCTGGCACGCAGTGATCGAGACGAACCTCACCGGTCCGTTCTATACGATGAAATGCGCCATCCCGCATATGATCGAGAACGGGGGAGGGGCCATCATCAACATCTCCTCGCTGGCCAGCGTGCGGGTCATCCCCACCATGGCGCCGTACTGCGCGTCCAAGGCGGGGCTGAACCACCTGACCAACCAGGTGGCCTTGGATTTCGGCAAGCACGGCATCCGGGCGGTCTCCGTGCTGCCGGGGCCGGTGCGCACCGAGATGAGCGAGCATTCCCTCGGTGGCATGGCCAGCGCCATGGGCACCGACATGGACGGCGTCTTCAAACAGCTCACCTGCACCATCCCGCTGGAGAGAGTGTCCCATCCGCGTGAGATCGCGGGGTTGGTGGCCTTCCTCGGAAGCCCCGACGCGAGCTTCATCACCGGCGAGACCATACTCGCCGACGGGGGCGCGTCGATGGTCGATCCGTGCGGGGCTTCTCTCAAGATGAGCGGCGCGTCCGGTTGGGGCGCGGACATGAGGTGAGTTCTCGTGGTCAGTCTGACTGTGCGGGTCCGCAATGGGGCGGCCGGGGCATCTGCCCCGGCC
>CAIQPS010000051.1 GCA_903873715.1 uncultured Actinomycetes bacterium | reverse complement strand
GTAGCGCGCCACCTCCCTATATACGCCTTTGGCCTACAACGGCGCCCGCAATCCTCATGACAGTTACCAATCGGTTCGATATCGGATGGTATCCGGTGTTCCAGCCGGATGGCTGGGTGCTGCCGCGAATGCCGAAGGAGGGACGTGATGAGTGTGATGCTGGACCGGGTGATTTCGCGAGGGTCGAGGCTGGGCCGCATCGCCACACTGTCACTCGCAGTGGCGGCGACCGTCCTCATCTCCACGCTCGGGTGGGTGACGCCCGCGCATGCTGACAATGTGACCGATACCGTGCTGGTGGGCCCCGCTCCATGGGCCATCGCGGTGAACCCCGTGACCAACAAGATCTACGTCGCGAACTTCGACGCCTCCAACGTCAGCGTCATCGACGGCGTGACCGACACGAGGGTCGCCGTCGCGACCGGGGCCAAGCCGTCCGCGGTCGCGGTGGACCCCGTCACCAACAAGATCTATGTGGCCAACTATGGCGACGGCACGGTGACCATCATCGATGTGGCGGGCAACTCGACCAGCACGGTCTCCGTCGGGACTCATCCCGTCGCTGTCGCGGTGAACCCCGTGACCAACAAGATCTACGTGGTGAACCAGGCGAGCAACACTGTGACCGTCATCGACGGGGCCACCGAGACAACGGACACCGTCGGCACCGGCGCGGAACCGTGGGCCGTGGCCGTCAACGCCTCCATCAACAAGATCTACGTCGCGAACCATGGAAGCAACAACGTGACCGTCATCAACGGGGAGGACAACTCCACGGTCACAGTGGGCGCCGGCACGAACCCCGACGCGATAGCGGTGGACAACGTCACCGACAAGGTCTACGTGGCCAACTTCGGCAGCGACACCGTCACCGTCATCACTGGGTCGAACAATGCCACCGCCACGGTGAGCGTCGGGACCGATCCCTACGCTTTGGCCGTGAACTCGGTCACCAACAAGATCTACGTGGCGAACAACGGCAGCAACGACGTCACGGTGATCGATGGGGCGACCTACCCGTGCTTGACCACCACCGTGAGCGTCGGGTCCAGTCCCCGCGCGATCGCGGCGAACCCCGCGACCAACAAGATCTACGTGGCGAACTACGGCAGCAATGACGTCACGATCATCGACGGGGTGACCGAGACCCAGACGCTGTCGGCGAGCAACCCGAACGTCATCGCGGTGAACCCGGTCACCAACCGGGTCTACGTGGGCAACGAGTTGAGTGAGACCGTCACGATAATCGACGGGGCCACGTTCGCCGCCGCCACGGTCTCGGGCGGCGGGCTACCCCGCGCGGTGGCCACCAACCCCATCACCAACCTGGCCTACGTGGCGAACAACGGCAGCAACGACGTCACCGTGATCAACGGGGTGACCAACGCCAGCGTGACCGTGCCCGCCGGGTCCCAGCCATACGCGATCGCCGTGAACCCGGTCACCAACAAGATCTACGTGGCGAACAACGGCAGCAACGACGTCACGGTGATAGATGGGGCGACCTACCCGTGCTTGACCACCACCGTGAGCGTCGGGTCCGGTCCCCGCGCGGTCGCGGTGAACCCCGTCACCAACAAGATCTACGTGGCGAACTACGACAGCAACAACGTCACGATCATCGACGGGGCGACCAACGCGACGACCAAGGTGACCGCCGGCACCTCTCCCGGCGCGATCGCCGTGAACGTCGTCACCGACAAGATCTACGTGGCAAACGCGGGAAGTGCCAACGTCACCGTCATCGACGGGGGCAGCAACGCGACCTCGACCATCGCCGTGGGGAACAACCCCACCGGCCTCGCGGTGAACCCCGTGACCAACAAGATCTACGTGGCGAACCTCGGCAGCGACACCGTCACCATCATCGATGGAGCGACCGGTGCGACGTCGATCAGGGCCAGCTGGGGCAGTCCCCACACGGTCGCCATCAACACCCTCACCAACAAGATCTACGTGGCCAACTGGAACGCCGGTACCGTCATCACCATCGATGGCGCGGCGGGCGATGCGGTGACGTCGACCATGCCCGTCCCCACGTATCCCTCGGCTCTTGACGTCGATGAAGCCCACAACAAGCTCTACGTCGTCGGCTACGGCGACTACCGTGTTGCCATCGTCGACGGATTGACCAAGAACTATTCCTTGGTGGTCTCCGGCACCGAGCCGGGCGCCATCTCCGTGAACCCGGTGACCGGGACCGCCTACGTCACCAACAACGGCGGCGATTCCGTGAGTGTCATCACCCCGGGGCCCCAATACTCCGTGCCTCCCACGGTCTACATCTCTGGGGTGACCGAGGGCGTAGCCGACACCCGCACCCCCACGTTCACGTTCCAGTTGGAGCTGACGGGCTGTCCCTTCTGGGGGTGGCAGGAGCGGGTCTACTACCAGATCGACACCGTCAAGGGTCCCTGGTTCGCCGCGGGTTTCGTGGCCGGGGAACACTATGAGGCGACCACGGCCGAGCTTGCGGCCGGCCGGCATGTCCTGTTCGTGTACGCCTCCGAAGGCTGGAGCGCCATGGGCACGCCTTCGCCAGGGGCGGTCGTGGCGTATCCCTTCACCGTCGTGCCGCCCGATTCCACCCCCGACACCTTCACCTTCACTTCTCAGACCGGCGTCGCTCTCAACACCAAGGTCTACTCGAACGCGGTGGATATCGCGGGCATCAACGCCGCCGCCAAGGTGCATGTGTCCGGCGGCGAATATCAGATCGACTTCGGCGGCTGGACGTCGGCCGACGGCGATATCAGCCCCGGCCAGTCGATAGCCGTTCGCCACACCTCCTCGGGCAGCTACTCGACCCCTGTCACCACCACCCTCACCGTGGGCGGTGTGGCTGCGACGTTCAGGTCCACCACGATGGCCAAGCCTGTCCCGACCGTGACCAAGCTCGGTCCTGCCAGCGGCTCCACCGTCGGCGGCACCACCGTCACCATCACGGGGACCAACCTGACCGGGGCCACCGCGGTCAAGTTCGGCGGGATCGCCGCCACGGCAGTGAACGTCGTCTCCTCGACTTCCTTGACCTGCACCACCCCGGCCCATCTCGGCGGCACGGTGGATGTCACGGTGACCACCTCGTTCGGCACCTCGAGCACCACCGGGACGAGCAACGACTTCACGTATGCCTGGGCGTACTACCAGGAGAACAACACGCTCCTCTCCTACTACACGGCTTGGACGACAAGCGCCTCCAGCACCAACTACTCGGGCTCCTACCAGAAGACCCGGGCATCCGCCGGAGGCGCGCTCACGTTCACGTTCAAAGGCACGGGGTTCCGGGTCATCTGCACCAAAGGCAAGGTATACGGGCAGATGACGGTCAAGATCGACGGCGTGGCGCAGCCGAACGTGGACCTCTACGCCATCGTCACGAGCTACAAGCAGACGGTGCTGACGGCATCGGGTCTCAGCAACGGCACCCACACCGTGATCCTGGACTACTACAGCGGCAACAACGCCAACAGGTCCATCAACCTGGACGCCGTGGCGGTGAACGGCACGCTCCTCGCCGCCTGCTCGCGCTACCAGGAGGACTCGAGCCGCCTCTCCTACCTCTATGCGTGGACCGCAGTCTCCGGCGGCGCCTACTCGGGCGGCTATATCCGCACCCGTAGCTCGGCCGGGGGCGTCCTCACCTTCCTCTTCCGGGGCACCGGCTTCGGCATCGTCTGCGCCAAGGGCCCGGCCTACGGCAAACTGAAGATCACCATCGACGGGACGCCGCTCACCGGATATCCCGACCTCTACAACGCCACTCCGCTCTCCAAACAACTGGTCTACGCCAAGACCGGCATGACCTATGGCAACCACACCGTCACCATCGACTGCTCGGGATTCAAGAACATCCTCTCCTCGGCCAAGACCGTCAACCTGGATGCGCTCGACATCTACGGGACGTTGCTGCAGGCGCCGTAACTTCGCGCGGCGCCCCTCTGACACTGACATCGATCGTAAGGACACCTGAAAGGCGAGGCGGAAAGATATGAGAAGAAGGTCCTTGCTGCTGTTGGGCGCGCTGCTGCTCGCCTTCGTGGCACTGATCCCGGGCACGGCGCTCGCCGGGAGCGTCCTGTATGTGAACGCCTCGGTCTCCGGAGGGGCCGCCGACGGCAGCAGCTGGACCGATGCCTACGCCGACCTGCAAAGCGCGCTCTCCACCGCCGCGAGCGGGGACGAGGTCTGGGTGGCCGCGGGCACGTACACGCCGACGGCCGGCACCGATCGGTCGGCGACGTTCGCGCTCAAGAGCGGAGTGGCTCTGTACGGCGGGTTCGCCGGCACCGAGACCCTCCGGTCCCAGCGGGACTGGGTGGCGAACCACACCATCCTCAGCGGCGACATAGGGTCCCCGAACAATTCGGGCGACAACAGCTACCACGTCGTCACGGCGGACGGCGTCACGCTCGCAGTCCTGGACGGCTTCACAGTCACGCTCGGCAATGCCGGAGATGGTAACGGCGGCGGCATGCACACCGCCACCGGTTCGGTGACGGTGGCGAACGTGGTGTTTTCGTCGAACGCCGCGGCCCACGGCGGGGGCATGTACAACGACTCCGGTTCCCCGACTCTCACGAACGTCGCCTTCAACAGCAACTACGCCATGAATTTCGGTGGCGGCATGTGCAGCATGCTCGGTTCTGCCGTGCTCACGAACGTGAGCTTCGACTGGAACGATGCCGGTTCCGGCGGCGGCGGGATGTACAACGGAGCCTCATCGCCGACCCTCACCGACGTGACCTTCACCAGCAACTATGGCTGGCGGGGCGGCGGTATCCGCGGCTACATGAGTTCACCGACGCTCACCAGGGTGACTTTCCGCACGAACTCGGCGGGTGCCGAGGGGGGCGGTCTGTACGCGGAAGGAGGATCGCCGGTGTTCACCAACGCCGTTCTCAGCGGGAACAACGCCCCTGACGGTGGCGGTGTGAGCGTCGAGGGCGGATCGCCGGTGTTCACCAACGTCAGCTTCAGCCAGAACATCGCGGACCGCGGTGGCGCAATCTACAGCTTGGGCAGCTCACCGACGCTCACCAACTGCATCCTGTGGGGGGACACCGGGTATGCCGCCGGCGCCGAGCTGTACGGGGGCGCGACCATCACCTACAGCGACGTGAAGGGCGGGAATGAGGGGACGGGTAACGTCGACGCGGACCCGCTCTTCCTCGACGTTCCCACCGCGGACCTGCACCTCAAGTACGGCTCGCCCGCGATAGACGCGGGGAACGGGGCCGTGGCCCCTGCCACCGACCTGGACGGCATCTTCCGCCCGCAGGACGGCAACGGCGACGACACGCCGGTCGTCGACATGGGCGCTTACGAATATGAACTGGTGGAGCCGCTCCTGACCTCGATCGACCCGGTCGAGGGCATCGAGACCGGAGGAACGTCCGTCACCCTCACCGGCGGTGGGTTCAAGCCGAAGGAGAGCACGGTGAAGTTCGGCGAGGCTGCGGCTGAAAATGTGACCGTGGTCTCACCCAACCAGATCACCTGCACGAGTCCAGGCGGCTCCGGCGCCGTGGACGTGACCGTCACCACCCCGGGTGGGACCACCGGCCCGGTGACGTTCACGTACATGTCCGTCCCGGCGGTCACCAGTGTCTCCCCGACCCAGGTCTCCACGGCCGGTGGCAGCATCACCATCAACGGGACCGGTTTCACCTCCGTGAGCGCGGTGACCGTCGGTGGCGCCTCGGCGGCCTTCACCCCGGTCTCTCCCACACAGCTCACTGCGACCGCCCCGGCGCACGCGGTCGGCAAAGTGGACGTGCAGGTGACCACCCCGTACGGTTCCTCCCCGGTGACCGGCACGGCCAACGACCTGTACTACCTCACCCGCTACGAGCAGACGGACGCCCACCTGTTCTTCTCCGGCACGTGGTCGCCGGTCACATCGGGCTCGGCCTCCGGCGGTTCCTACGTTTCCACGACCACGAGCGGATCCTGTCTGACCGTCTGCTTCACCGGCCCCCGGATCGATCTGCTGGCCACCGTCGGCCCCGCGCAGGGCATCGCCTCGGTCTATCTGGATGGAGTCGCCACCACGCCCCTCGACCTCTACCGCCCGGGGAGTAGCCTGGCCAGGCAGCGGGTGCTCGCCAAGACCAACCTCTCCGCCGGGGTCCACACCCTCGTCTCGCCTACACCAACACGAAGAACGCGGGTTCCACCGGTACCGCGGTGAACCTCGACGCGGTGGAAGTGGCCGGGAGCCTCGTAGCCTTCTCGGAACAGACCGACCCGCGCCTCTTCTACGCCGGCACGTGGTCGACGGTGTCGCTCTCCTCGGCCTTCGGCGGCACCTACCGCCAGAACACCACCGACGGCGCCTCGCTGACCATCTGCTTCTACGGGACCAAGCTGGATTGGCTGGCCACCAAAGGGCCGGACAAGGGGCTTGCCGCTTACACCGTGGACGGCGGCTCTGCGGACGCCATCGACCTCTATTCCGCGAGCATCCAGCCCCGCCAGCTCGTCCGCTCCACCGGCACGCTGGCCAACGGATACCACATCGTCAGGATCACGCACATGGGCACCAAGAGCCCCGCGAACGTCGAGGGATCGGAGACCGCCATCGACATCGACGCCCTGGAAGTCACCGGCACCATCATCGGGTATGCCGAGGAGACCGACACCCGGCTCACCTTCGCCGGCACCTGGACGAGCGTGACCGCCGCATCCGCATCAGGGGGCTTCTACAAGAGAGCCACCGGGACCACCGCCACCGTGACCATCCCGTTCGTGGGCACCAGCCTCGACCTGTTCGCCACCAAGGGCCCGAGCATGGGAAGCGCCACCTTCTCCGTCGACGGGAAGACCCCGACGACGGCGAGCCTCCACAACGCGAGCATCATCAGCAAGCAGAAGGTGTTCGCCACCGGGACGCTCACGAGCGGGTACCACACCGTCAAGATGTCCTGGAGCGCGACCAACGCAGCCGGCACGTACATCGGGCTCGACGCCGTCCGAGTCGGCGGCACGATCATGAGCGCGTCCCGCTTCGAGCAGACGGACACGGACCTAGCCTATGGGGGCACCTGGGCGACCGTGAACACCGCATCCGCCTCGGGGAGCAGCTTCAAAACCGTCAACGCCGCGGGCGGCTCGGTCACCATCGACTTCACCGGTGTCAGTCTGTCCGTGATGGCCACCAAGACCCCCACTTACGGCAAGATGAAGGTGACCTTGGACGGCACCATCATCTCCACTGTGGACCTCTACAGCGGCGGCGCGACCACGCTCTACAAGCAGACGGTCTGGAGTTCGGGATATCTCACGCCCGGCGACCATACCGTCAAGCTGGAATGGACCGGCACCCACAACGCGGCCTCCACCGGGAACACCATCGCGCTCGACGCGGTGGATGTGCGGGGGGTGCTCAGGTAGGGCCTCAGGCCGCGCGGCCGGGCACTCAGTCCGGGAGTCGGGAGGCACCGCCCGGAGGCACGGGGAAGGCGAGTATCGAGTAGCTGCGGCCGCGGCACTCGAACGTGCCGACCGCGGTCATCCCCAGCCCGAGGATGTGGGCGTCGGCCGAGTGGCGGTTGTCGGCCGCCACCATGGCCACGCCCACATCGAAACGCCCGGCCACCTCGAGCAGCAGTCTCTGGTACAGGCCGCGCAGCACGCCCCGTCTGCGGTATCCCCGGTCGACGACCACCGGGCCGTACACGAACGGCTGCCGGTCGCTCAGGAGTCTGCCGCCGTACCGGACCCGGTCGAAGCGGCGCACCATCTCCGCCATGGCCGGTGGGCTCTCCTCGAAGTCGGGCCGGAGGATGCACACGCATCCCACCACCGCCCCCTGGTCTTCCGCCACGACGATGCCGAGATCCCCCGCTATCCGCTCGATCTGCGGGAGTGTGAATCCCGCGGCCAGGTAGCCGTCGCCCCGGTCGCCGGGCGCGAGGTTGTCCACCAGGTTGGCCGTCTGCAGCCCGAAGACGGCCGGGTAGTCGCCGGGTGTGGCGCGCCGGAACTCCATGCTAGAGGTGCGCCACGGCCTCCGCCACCTCGACGACCAGAGCTGCGCGGGCCCAAGGGAAGTGCTGCTTAGCCCGGTCCATGGCCGCGCCCGAGGTCTCCAGGTGCGCCGTGCCCTTGAGGGTGAAGCCCTGGCCCGGTCCCATGCTCCCCTGGACCTGGCGGGAGGCCACCAGGAGCTGGATAGAGGGGTCGCGCTCGATGTTCTCCTGCATGTGGTGGTAGTAGCCGGCCGGGATGACGAGGGTGTCGCCCTCGATGCCCATGGTGCGCACGTAGTCGCCCCAGGTGGCTGTGATGTGCGGGCCGTCCGGCCCCTGGGTGACCATCGCGACCACCTCTGTGACATTCAAGACCTCGCGACAAGCACCTTCCAAGAGTCCCACGGTCTTCTCCTTCAATAGCGGCTCGTGTCACGGGCAGTGTACCCGCAAACCGGGTGCCGCTCTCACTGTCGGCGTGGCCAAGCCGGCGCCGGGCGCCGCCCATCGCGGCCCCGGCAGGCTATCCTGTCCGGCATGACCTCCATAGCTCATGTCGCTTCGTATCAGTGGATATTGGCCGTCGTCGCCGGGATGGTCATCGGCATGTCCAAGGCCGGCCTGAACGGGTTGACGCTGCTGTTCATCCCGTTGATGGCCCTTTCCTTTGGAGGCAAGGCTTCCACCGGCATCCTTCTGCCGATGCTGTGCGTCGGCGACATCTTCGCGGTGGCCTGGTACCGCCGGCACGCCGAGATCCAGTACCTGCTCAAGCTGCTGCCGAGCACCCTGGTGGGGCTCGGGGTCGGCGTGGTGGTGGGGGGCAGGCTCTCCAACGACTCGTTCCGCTGGCTGCTGGGCGGGGTCATCGTGGTCCTGCTGGCGCTGATGATCTGGCAGGATGCGCAGAAGAAGGTGGTCTCCTATCCCAGCGCGTGGTGGTTCTCCGCGCTGGCCGGGCTCATGGCCGGGTTCACCACCATGGTGGGCAACGCGGCCGGAGCCATCATGGGTATCTACCTGCTCTCGATGCACCTGCCGAAGAAGTCGTTCATTGGGACTGCGGCCTGGTTCTTCCTCATCGTGAACCTGCTGAAAGTGCCCCTCCAGGTCTTCTTCTAGAGGAACATCAGCGGGGCGAGCCTCACCTTCGACGCGCTGATGGTGCCGGCCATCGCCCTGGGGGCGTTCGTGGGCGTCCGGGCGGCGGGCAAGATCCCGGAGAAGGCGTACCGCATCTTCGTGATGGTGATGACCGGGGTGTCCGCCATCATGCTGTTCCTGACCTAGCAGGCTCCGCTCTTCGGCAGCCTTCGAAAAGGAGTGCAGGCCCAGGTTCGGGCGCTCAGTAGTGAGTGCCCACTCTTGTACTCCAAAGTCGCCTTGTGGCTCCTTAAAGCACGCTCTACCCTGACATATTGCCGACGTGCGTCTATCGGGCCAGGAGCCGGGAGCGCCGTCGTGGCCACCGTGAATCGTCCGCATAGGAGTCCGCATGGTCCGCATCAAGCGCGTCACCGCCGCCGTTGTCCCGTTCCTTGCCCTCTTCATCTGGGTGAGCACCGCCCAGGCCGCTCTGCCCACGGCGGGCAACGGCCCGATCTCGCGGGGCAAGTACCTGAGCACCACCGACTACACCGCCGCCGGCAACTGGCTGTCGCTGCCCGCGCGGACCCCGCACATGAAGAAGGTGGACGTCTTCTTCGTCTATCCGACGGCCTACGGGCAGATGGCCCCCGGGGATCCCATGGTCTGCTCGGTCGACAACGAGGAGATGCGCGCCGGCGCCCGGTCGGCGTTCGCCAGGACCGTCACCGCCTTTGCGCCTCTGGCCAACATCTACGCCCCGTTCTACCGGCAGGCGGCCCTGCAGGTGCTGGACCTGCCCTTCGACGAGCAGCAGCAGATCGTGGGCGGCGACCCGACCAAGGACGTCGTGGCCGCTTTCGACTACTACATCACGCATCTCAACCACGGCCGGCCGTTCATCCTGGCCGGGCACTCCCAGGGATCGAACATCCTGGTGAACCTGCTCAGCACCTACATGAAGGCGCATCCGGGCGTCTATCAGCGGATGATCGCCGCGTACGTGATCGGGTATTCCATCACGCCGTCGTATCTGGCGCAGAACCCGCATCTCAAGTTCGCCACCGGGTCCGGTGACACCCGGGTGATCGTCTCCTACAACACGGTGGCCCCGGTCACCAAGATCCCCGATCCGGTGGTGCTGCCCGGAGCCCTGGGCATCAACCCCATCACCTGGACCAGGGACGAGACCCTCGCCACGGCCGCTCAGAACCTCGGTGGCATCGCCCTCCAGGCTAACGGCTACCCGGTGGTCGACGCGCAAGGGCAGCCCGAGAAAGTGCTGGGCTACGCCGATGCCCAGCTCGACAACTCGAAGGGCGTGCTGGTGTGCAGCACGGCCGATCCCGACACGCTCGCGCCCGGCAACGCGATGGTCGAGGCCGGCATCTATCACAGCTTCGACTACGTCTTCTACTACTTCGACCTGAGGGCGAACGCGGCAGAGCGGATCAGCAACTTCTTCAAGTACAGGTAGGAGGGCGGCATGCACCGCGCTAGAACGATCATCATCGCTGCCGCCGTCTGCGCGCTGGTCGCGCTGGGTGTGGTCATCCTGAGTGGCGGTTGGCGCTTCGCTCCTTCGTCTAACTGGGAGCCCGGGCTTCTCGTGAACGGCCGGAGGATAACCCCCGCGGGCACCACCAGCGGGTCCGTGGGCAACATGCCGCTCAACGTCGTTATCAGCCCTGACGGCAAGTATGCCGTCACCAGCGCGTGCGGGGTGGACCCGCGGCTGTGCTCGGTGAGGGTGAGCGACGGCAAGGTCGTCGACACGCTGTCGTTCCCCAGCAGCTTCAGCCAGGGCACGAAGGTCCAGAACGGCGGGCTGTTCTACGGCTTGGCGTTCGACCCCACTCCCGCAGACGGCGCGTACACGTTCTACGCCGCCCAAGGGGCCTACGGCTGCGTGGCCACCGTGACGCTGGGGAGCGACGGGAAGCTCGCCAAGAAAGGCACCATCCCGCAGGCGCCCATCCCGTACATGCCCGTGGACCAGCCGGCCGGCATCGCCTATGCCAACGGCGTCATCTTCATGGCCAACTACGTCGGCGTCGATCTGAAGTCCGCGTATCAGCCGGCCTCTACGCTCTCCCTGTACCGGGCCGGCGACGGCACCCGGCTGGGGAGCTACACGTTCATGGACGCCGCCGGCACCAACACGCCGAACTTCCCCTATGCCGTGGTCGCCCGGTCCGACGGGGCCAGAGCCTACGTGGCCAGCCAGCGGGACGGCGCAGTCTACGTGCTGGACACGTCCGACCCGGCCCACATCTCGCTGGTGTCCGAGGTGACCGGCCTGAGCCAGCCGTCCGCCCTGCTGCTGAACAAGGCTCAGACGGTGCTCTTCGTGGCGAACGCCGAGAGCGACACCATATCGGTGGTGGACGTGTCGGGCGATGACGCCACGGTGACGGCGACCGTGCTGCTCCGCCCCTCCAACGTGACCAACCTGGCCGGCGTCACTCCCTCGGGCCTCTCGCTCTCACCGGACGAGAAGACCCTCTACGCGTCGCTGGGCGACTTCAACGCGATCGGGGTCGTCGACACGCAGACGGCGCAGCTGCGCGGCTACATCCCCGCAGGCTGGTATCCCACCGCACTCAGCACCACCCCCGACGGCCGGGCCCTGCTGGTGGTCAACGGCTGGGGCACCAAGGCGAAGAACCCCAACCCGGGCTTCAACTACCTCGAGCCGGACATGTTGGGGATCGACCGCTCGGGCGTGCTCCCGGCGTGGGCCAACAGGCCGGGTGACGGCTACGTCCTCAGTGCCATCCCCGGGAACGTCTCCCGGATAGACCTGACCCGCGCGCTCCCGGGCCTCAGCGCCTCGAGCGCCCAGGTGATACGCAACAACCAGAACACCGTGGCGATGGGGAACTACGCGAACAACACCCTGTCCACACTGGGCGTCAAGTCGGGCAAGATCCAGCACGTCATCTACGTGATCAAGGAGAACCGCGGCTACGACCAGGTGCTCGGCGACCTGCCGAAGGGCAACGGGGACCCGTCGTTGACGTTGTACGGGAGGACGGTCACTCCCAACCAGCACGCCCTGGCGGAACGCTTCATCCTCCTCGACAACTTCTACAACAACGCGCCGGTCACAGGCGAGGGCTGGCAGTGGTGCACGCAGAGCATCGCGACAGCCTTCACCGTCAAGTTCACGCCGTACGTCTACCAGCTGTCGCTGACGGCCTACCAGCTGAACGCATCCACCTCAGGGCAGGTGAACGGCTACATCACCGGTGGATACCCCCAGAAGGACCAGGACGGGAACTTCCTCTCGTCCACAGGCACCGGCGCTCCGAGCGTCCCCAGCGTGGCGGCGGCCCCTGGTGGGTACATCTGGGACGGGGTGAACAAGGCCGGGCTCACCTACCGCAACTACGGGTTCTTCCTCTCGTCCGGCGCACCGTCGAAACCACCGTACGCGGTACCCGACAACTATCCCACCGTCACAGGCCTCTCTCCCGCTGGGCACATCCCCACTCCTGAGGGCCAGGTCCCCGGGGTGACCGACTACGACTTCCGCATGTTCGACTTCAGCTACCCGGACAGCGACGCCTGGCTCAAGTGGGGCTTCGACGCGAAGTCGGTGGGGATCAAGACCGGCGATCCCGTCGGCTACTACAAGTCTCCGAACTCGCCCGTGACGGCGCAGCCCAGCCGCATCTCGGAGTGGGAACGGGAGTTCGACGAGATGCTCGCGCAGGACCCGACAGGAGCCACCGTCCCGAACTTCATGACCATCCGGCTCGGCCGCGACCACACGATGGGCCTCAACCCGGGCTACGCCGCGCCCGCCGCGATGATGGCGGACAACGACTACGCGGTCGGCGAACTGGTGGAAGCGGTGAGCAACAGCCCCATCTGGGAGAGCACCGTGATCTTCATCGTCGAGGACGATGCCCAGTTCAGTAACGATCACGTCGATTCTCACCGCTCCATCTGCCAGGTGATCAGCCCCTGGATCAAGAAGTCCACCGTGGACCACCGCTTCTACGACACCAACAGCGCGCTCAAGAGCATGGAGCTCCTGCTCGGGCTCTCGCCCATGAGCCAGTACGACAAGTTCGCTCTTCCCATCGTGGGCGGGTGGGACTCGGCCCCCCGCAACAACGCGGCCTACTCGGCGATCCTGCCGGCCAAGGACATCATCGGCGGGGTGAACCCGCCGGTGGCCTCGTACTCCGCCTCCGACCCGCTGCGGCAGCTGGCCGCCGTGTCCAGCCAGCTGGACTGGCGCGAGGCCGACGCCGCCCCCTACAACCTGCTCAACCAGGTGCTCTGGACCGACGCCAAGGGGGCAGCCGTGACCATGCCCGCCCTCCGGACAAGCACGATGACCCTCCCCTCCGAGCTGCAGATCCAGGAGAGTGACGACGATGACTGATGCCCATACCCGCGTGACGGCCAAGGCATCGGGAATGCCGCACCGCCGGCGTGCCCGTGTGGCTCTCTGCACCGCCGCCGCGCTGCTCCTCACCGTCGTTCTGTGGACCGGCGTGGCCCAGGCCGCCCCACAGGCGGTGTCGTACAGCGTGATCACCCTGCCGGGCGCCGGCTACCAGTCCATCTACGACTTCATCGCGGGCGCCAAGAAGAGCATCGAGATCACCGTTTACGCGCTCTCCGACACCAAGGCCCAGGAGGCCCTCAAAGCCGCCGCCAAGCGTGGGGTCAAGGTGCGCGTGCTCCTCAACTCGAGCACCGAGGGCGGGGCGGCCGGCAAGACCATGAGCCAGACCGCCTACGACGACCTCACCGCCAACGGCGTCGCAGTGAGGTGGGCCTGGAGCGGCACGCTGTGGCACCAGAAGACCATCGTGCGCGATGGCACGGCGGCTGCCATCATGACCTGCAACCTGTACTCGCCGTACTACGCCGTCGTCCGGGACTACGTGGTCTTCGCCACCAACCGGACCACCGCGCAGGGCATACAGGCCACCTTCAACATCGACTGGAACAACACGGACCGCGCGCCCGTCGCGGGTGTGGCGCCCGCCGGTTCGGAGCTCGTCTGGTCGCCCGGCGCGGAACCGGCGCTGCTCCGCCTGATCGATTCCGCCCGCCCCGGCACCACCATCTACATCGAGGACGAGCAACTCGCCAGCGACCCGCTCGAGCAGGCGCTCATCGCGGCCGTGGACCGCGGGGTCACGGTGGATTTCCTCATGACCTACGACCCAGCTTTCAAAGACGGTCTCGACACGCTGGCGGCCGGCGGGGTGGACGTCCGGATCCTCGAGGGGTACTTCCCGCTCTACATCCATGCCAAGGTCGTGTCGGTGAACGGCGAGACGATCTTCGTCGGCAGCACCAACCTGACCAGTCTGATGACCGACAAGAACCGGAACGTCGGCATCATCACGAGGGACTCCGGGGTGGTCGAAGGCATCACGTCCACGATAGCCACCGATTTCGCGGGTGCCGTCCCTTACACGACGCCGTAGCGCGCAGGATGGATGGCCGGTAGCCTGCGCCGCCCTCATGGCGGCCGCGGGCCTGGCCCATGGCGGTCCGCGCCGGGGCCTTTCAGTTCCGGCGGGCTCCGTCCCCCTGGAACAGCAGCGCCAGGATCGCCACGTCGTCGCGCAGCGTCCCTCCCGAGAAGGCGAGCATCTGGTCGAGGATGAGATGCGGGAGCCGCTCGACGGTGATGCGCTTGCGTCTCAGCAACCGCTCCAGCCGCTGTTGCCCGAACAACTCGCCCGCGCGCCGGGTCTCGGTCACCCCATCGGTGTAGAGCAGCAGGAGGTCGTTCGCCTCGAGCACCACCTCGCTCGTGTTCCAAGCGGCCTCCGGGAAGACGCCGAGCGGTGGGGCGCCGGTGCCGAGCGCCAGAATGTCACCCGAGGCTCGTCTGAGCAGGGTCTCCGGGTGCCCGCCCGAGGAGTAGCTGAGCGCGCCCGTCTCCGAATCGAGGATGGCGAGGAAGAGGCTCACGAAGCCGGGCAGGTTCTTCTCCACGAGGAGGGCGTTGGTCTGCCCGAGCACCTGATGCGGCCGCCGGGACTGATGCACGAACGCGTGGGTGACGTCCTTGACCAGGGTCGCGGTGCGGGCCGCCTCGATGCCGTGGCCGGCGACATCACCCACCAGCATGGCGATCTTGCCGCCCCTCACCTCGAAGGCGTCGTAGAAGTCGCCGCCCACCTGTGCAGCGTGGGTGGCCGAGCGGTAGAGATGCCCGAGCCGCACGGGACCCATCTCCGAAGGGATGTTGAGCAGGGCCAGTTGTAGCCGCTCCGCGATGTCGAGTTGCTGCCGGTAGAGACGCTCGTTCTCCTCGGCCAGTGCCTTGTAGCGCTCCTCGCTCTCGCGCAGCGCCTCCTCCGCTTGCTTGCGCGCCGTGGTCTCGAAGAGGGAGAAGATCAGCCCCGTCACTTGCCCGTCGTCGTCCTTCACCGGGATCAGCGTCCAGTCCCAGTAGGTGACGCCTCGTCCCGGCTGGTCCGGGAACAGGAACGGCCTGTCGGCGATCTCGAACGGCTCACCCGTGTCGCGGACGTGGCGGAAGATGGTCTCCACATCCGGGCTCGGATAGAGGTCGAAATGGTTCTTGCCGATCATCTCCTCGGGCCGGTAACCGCAGGTGGCGGCGTAGGTGTCGTTGACGCGGACGAAGTCGAAATCCCGGTCCAGATAGACCAGGTGGGCCTTGCCGGCGCTGTTGAGGACCGATTGCAGCAGGTCGCGCTCCCGGGCCAGACGTTCTTCGGCCAGACGTTCTTCGGCCAGGCGCGCCTCGGCGGCATACACGTTCCCCTCGAGCACGTCGCGCATGGACCGGGGGGCCGGACCCCTCTTCTCCGCGCCCGTTCCCTGCCGGTAGAAGGTGAGTGCGACGAACGTGCCGCCTGCCGGCCCGGAGAAGAGGGCCAGGTGGTCCGACAGCTTGGCCATCAAGGGCAGTCCCAGCCCGCGGTGACGCCGCTCCTTCATCCGGTCGGGCGCCTGGAATTCGCCCGGGCCTTCGATCTCCACCTCGAGCCGGTCGGCATAGAGGGCCACCCGGACCTGGACCTCGCCTTTGGTGGGCGAGTGCTCCACTGCGTTCGCCACCGCCTCGGAGCAGGCCACGGCGATGTCGAACACGCGCTCTTCGGAAAAGCCGGCGCCGGACGCGATCGTGGCGATGAACCGCCTGGCGGTGGCCACCTCCGCCAGATCGGGGGAGATGGTCAGGGAGTCCCTGGCGATGTGTTTCTCGGCGTCGGCCATGGCCTCGCAGCGGAGGACGTCGCTGGTCGCAGACGCGACCTACGTTACTCCTCCCGGACTGTCTACTTCAAACCCCGCCCCAGGCGGGAGGGCCACCACACCCGGTCGCCCACGTCGTGCACCAGCGCGGGCACGAACAGGGCCCGCACGACGAGGGTGTCGAGGAGCACGCCGAAGGCCACGATGACGGCAAGTTGCGCAAGGAACAGCACCGGGATGACGGCCAGGGCGGCGAACGTCGCGGCCAGGACCACTCCCGCCGACGTGATGACGCCGCCGGTGACCACCAATCCGCGGAGCACGCCCGCCTTGGTCCCCTGCAGCAGGGCCTCCTCGCGCACGCGGGTCATCAGGAAGATGTTGTAGTCGATGCCCAGAGCCACCAGGAACACGAAGCCGTAGAGCGGGACGGACGGGTCCGAACCGGGGAAGTGCAGCACGTGGTTGAAGATGAGGCTGGAGATGCCGAGCGCGGTTCCGAAGCTCAGCACCGTGGTGACCATGAGCAGCAGCGGGGCGACGATACTCCGCAGCAGCAGCATGAGGATTATCGTGATCACGACGAGCACCAGCGGGATGATGAGGTTGCGGTCCCGGGTGCTGGTGGTGTTGGTGTCGAGGGTGGTGGCGGTGGTGCCGCCGAGCACGATGCCCGGGTCCAGGGCGTGGAGGTCCGCCCGCAGCCCCTTGACGGCCAGCTCCGCCTCGCGGGAGTCCGCCTTGGCCTCGAGCGTGACCTGCATGAGCACGTCGCCCTTGGAGACCGTGGGCTTGGCCGAGGCGAACGGGCCCTGGGACGGCACGGGCAACGGGATGAACCCGCTGGGGGAGTCGGCCGAGACCACCGAGACGCTGCTGACGCCCGGGGCCTTCAGCGCGATGGCGGCGGCGCCGTCCAGTTCCTTCTCGGGGAGGATGACCTGGACGGGCTGCCCGGACCCGCCGGGGAAGTGGTCCGCCAGCACGTTCTGCCCGTCGCGCGCCGAGGACGGTCCCAGCAGAAGGTCGCTGGCCGGTACCCCGCTGGCGTGCAGACCGATGATGCCGAGCCCGCCCAGCACGAGAAGCACCCCTACGATGACCCACACCCGCCGGTCCCGGCGCCCTATGGTCCGTGCGATGCGCGGCCACAGGCCCTTCTCGCCCGTCTCGGCGGGCGCCGCCGGGGTGGGCGCCGCGGCCGGCCCGGACTCCGCCCCTGCGGTGGCTGCCGCAGGCCGGATGTGCCGGGGCCAGAAGGCGGCCCGTCCGGCGAGCAGCAGCATGGCCGGCAGGAACGAAAGCGCGGCGAGGACCGCGAAGACCAGGCCCACCGTGGCCACCGGGGCCAGGGCCTTGTTGGAGGCCAGGTCGGAGAAGAGCAGGCACAGAAGGCCGGCTATGACGGTCCCGCCCGACGCGATGATGGGCGCCACCGCCGACCGCCACGCGGTCTTCACCGCCGACCACACCGACCTGCTGTCGCGCAGCGCCTCGCGGAACCGGGAGACGTAGAGCAGCGAATAGTCGGTGGCCGCGCCTATCACCAGGATGAAGAGGATGCCCTGCACCTGGTTGTTGATCTTGAACACGCCCGCCTTGGCCAGGTAGAAGTTGGCCACCACGGCGGCGCAGAGGGCGGCCATCGAGGCGAGCAGCACCATGATGGGCAGGAGCGGAGAGCGGTACACCACCACCAGGATGATGAACACCGCGGCCACGGCGACGATCAGGAGGAGCGTATCCACGCCCGCGAACGCCCCGCCCAGGTCGGAGCTGAGCCCGGCGGCGCCCGTGACGTACACCGCGAGCCCGGCAGGCGCGTCTGCGAGGGCCGCGCGCAGTTCGGGCACGGAGACCCTGGCCTCGACGTTGGCGGCCAGCGGGACGAACATCTGTGCGGCCTGGCCGTCCTGCGACGGGATGGCCGGGGACACGCCGCCGACGATGGAGGGCACCCGCTTGGGCAGGTCCGCCTGCCGGGCGGCCAGCCAGGCGAGGTCGTCCACAGTGAGAGCGCCATCCCGGTGGGCGACCACGACGGCCGGGATGGTCGTGTTGCCGTAGAAGTCGGTGAGGCGGCTCTGCACCACCGTCGACTCGGCACTACTGGGAAGATACGAGGATTGGTCGTTGGTGGAGACCTCGCTTATCCGGCCGAAGTACGGCCCGCCGATCCCTGCGACGGCGATCCAGACCAGGGTCAGCACCAGTCCCACGAGAGGCCGCACCCAGCGGCGCGAAGATGTCGAAGCCATGGTTCTCCTATCGGACGTTCGGGCAGGACCGGAGTGCGCACGGGCACAGCCGGTCCGGCGGCCACGGAGTATTGAAGAACGGGCTTACGATACTAGAATGTGCGGCCTTGGTGCGGGCCGCGGGAGCAAGAACGCAGTGGATCGGTCGAAGCGGCGCACCGCGCCGCATCACCACCCTCAGCCGCACCCCGTTCTCTCCAACGCGGTGCCCCACTTGGGGTCCAGCAGCGGCCCGTTGCGCAGATAGCTCTGGAAGGTCTGGCGGGTGGAGTCGGACCCGCACTCCGGGCAGCGCTTCTCGTCGTCCTTGAGCGAGGTCTCCGCTTCGAGCTCGAACGCGTGCTTGCACGCGTTGCATACGAGATCCAGCTTGATCATGCGTGCACGACGGCCTCGTCGGCGACCAGGGTGAACACCCGGCGGCAGACGTCATGGCAGGCGCCGCAGTCGATGCAGGCCTCCTGGTCGATCCGCGGGGCGGAGTAGATGGTGTCCTGGATGATGGCGCCGACCGGGCAATGCCGCACCGCGGGGCACGCGTGGTTCTGCGGGCAGGCTGCGGGATTTGTGACGATCATGGTCCTGGTTCCTCCACGGGTTCTATCCGATACGGTGCAATAATACCCCATGGGGTATAATGTTGGAAACAACCGGGCAGGAGAGGTAATGAAAGCCACGTACGGATCGGTCGTCACACTCAATTACACGCTCTCCCTCGACGACGGGGAAGTCCTCGGCGAAGAGGAGGACGTCGAGTACCTGCACGGCTACTACAACATCATGCCCGGGCTGGAGCGCGCGCTGGAAGGCAGCGAGGCCGGCGAGAAGAAGGCCGTGGTCCTCGAGGCCGCAGACGGCTACGGCGAACACGACCCGGAGCGTCTCATCACGGCCCCTCTCGCATCCGTCCCGGACGGCGACAAGCTGGAACCCGGCATGAGGATCACGGCCGGCACTCCCCGGGGCCCGGTGGACCTCCTGGTGTCCGAAGTGACCGACGAGAACATCGTCTTCGACGCCAACCACCCCCTTGCGGGCGAGCGGCTGCACTTCGACGTCGAGGTCATGAGCATCCGCGCCGCCGAGGTGCACGAGTTGTCGCAGGGCCACCCGGGCCCGCAGGCCTGCAACACCTTCGGCTGAGGATGATCCCCCGCGGCGCGTCGCGCCGCATCACACATACCCAGGTAGTCCGCCTCAGCACCAGACAGGAGTAGGAGCCGTGAACGGGAACTCGTTCGCCGACATCGCCGTGGTCGCCTGCGGCACCATGAGCCTGGAACTGCGCGCCCTCAGGGATTCCGGGTTCCTGGACACTCCGGCCCTGCTCTTCACCACCCCGGGGCTCCACCAGGACCCGCGCGAGCTCGAACGGCAGCTGGTGTCCCGCATAGCCAAGGCGAAGGAGCGGGCGGACAAGGTCCTGGTCGTGTTCGGGGGCAAGTTCTGCTACGTCAACGTCGACGACCCGGCGCGCACCATGAAGAAGGTCATCGCCGAACAGGGCCCCGGGGTCGCCAGGATCGACGCCACCCAGTGCATGGACATGCTCGCGAGCGAGGAGGAGCGGGAGGCCATCACCCAGGAGATGGCCGGCGGCGAGAAGGTCTGGTTCATGACCCCCGGATGGATCAAGTTCCTCCGCGAGGTGTTCAAGGGCTGGGACAAGGCGCGGGCCAACGAGAACTTCCCCCGGCACACCGGCGGGGCGATAGTCCTGGATGCGGTCGGTTATCTCGACCAGTTCGCCGCGGAGCAGCCCGAGAAGTTCCTCGAATACTTCGATTGGATGGGCATCCCGATACAGGCCTATCCGGTGACGTTCGACCGCTTTAAACACCTCCTTCTGCAGAAGGTGCAGGAATTGGATGGTATTTTCGCCAATACCACTATCTAGCGGCTTCGATCGTGGCTGCTGGGCCGCTTTACACCGGCGGCCGGGCGTGCTATTAAACTCAAGTATCAATAAGGTTAGTGTTTTAATATCCATTACTGGAGGGGACGAAATGAGGGGCATCGGTAGGGGAAGGCGCGAGCGCCTCGCCGTCTTCTTGGTCGTGGCGGGGCTTCTCGCCGTGGCTCTGCTCGTGGCGGGCTGCGGTGGCTCCGGCCAGACGACCACCACGGCGGGCACCGGCAGCAGCACGCAGAGCACCACGGCCGGCGGGTCGTCGACGACTCAGTCGTCGCTGGCCCAGTCCACGACCACTACGAACAAATACCCCGCGAAGGTCTCCGCTCAGGGCCTGGCGTATTCCACCAGCTCCAGCGGCGAAGTGAGCGGCAGCACCATCGACTTCACGGTCGAGGTGGACAAGCAGGCCACCAAGAAGGTGGCCGTGGGCGTCCGCGAGGGTGAAGTGTCCGGGACCGGCGACATGTGGCGTGCGGCTGCCTGGACGGCCCCGCTCGTGGCCACCGACCTTCTGAACCTGGACCTCGCCGACTACACGATCGACTACGAGGTCAGCGGCCGCATCGACGGTCCCAGCGCTGGGGCACTCATGACCATCGCCACCATCGCCGCTCTGACCGGCGACACGCTGAACCCCGAAGTCACCATGACGGGCACAATCAACCCGGACTACACCATCGGCCCGGTGGGCGGCATCCCGCAGAAGCTCGAAGGCGCCGCGAAGGCCGGCAAGAAGACGGTCCTCGTGCCTCTGGGCGAACGCTACGACTACGACATCAAGAGCGACAAGATGGTCGACCTGGTGCAGCGCGGCACCGAGCTGGGCCTGACGGTCAAGGAAGTGGCCGACCTCTACGAGGCGTACCCGGTGTTCACCGGCAAGGAGCTCCCGAAGGCCGGCTCCGGCTCCAGCGGCACCCCGGCGGTCAGCCCGGCGGCAGAACAGAAGCTCAAAGACCTCACCACCGAGAACGCCAACTCGGCTCTCCAGGCGCTCTCCGAGTTCCAGGCCCTGTCGCAGGACGCCCAGGACTCCAACGCCGCCTATGCCCAGGCCGCCCAGGACACCCTGACGAAAGCGGACAACCTGGTCCGCCAGGGCAGCATGGGCGCGGCCTACGGTCAGTCGCTGATGGCTGTGGCGTATGCCACCCAGGCGTACGTCCGCGGCATCGCGTACGGCATCGCGGATTGGCAGAAACTCGCTCTGGAGCTCAAGGGCATGTCGCCTGAGAAAGACCTCAGCGATCTGGCCACCAAGCTCGTCGCCACTTCACCCAAGACCATCGGCGAGGCGAGCTGCGTCATGGACGCGTGGGCCAACCTGGTCTCAGCCCGCACCGCCGTCACGGACGGGACCAACGCCCTCGACGAGATCGCCAACAACTACGACACCCTCACCTCGGACGAACTGGGCCAGTACATGGGTGAAGCCATCAACATGTACGTATACGCGGACGTCTCCCGTTCGGCCGCCGAGGACGACCTCAAGCTGGCTGAAGTCGCTCAGGGCCCGGCGGTGAGCTCCCCCGAGCGCATCAAGCAGCTCTCCGAGGCCTATCGCCGTGCGGCCGAGGCCAATCTGGCCATGCTCGACAGCGCTGTTATCCCGCAGAAAGCGGAGGCCTGGGGCGTGTCCGTGGAGCTGGCCAAGATCTACATGCAGTCGTACGACACCTACTACTTCGAGGGTACGGCGGCTGTGGCGCAGGTCGAGGCCCTGCTGGAAGAACTGCCCGACGGGCCGGCCCGCGACTACGCCGTGCTCGGGGCTTCGTTCAAAGCCTTCACGAGCAGCGCGGCCTCGATGG
>CAIQPS010000050.1 GCA_903873715.1 uncultured Actinomycetes bacterium | reverse complement strand
CTAGCGCGTCTGCCGATTCCGCCACTCGGACAAGTGGGCTGAAGCCGAGTCAGTATAGGCCGCGGGGGAGGGGGCGTCAACCGCCCCGCATGCTATCGCGCCACCACGGTGCCGATGACGTCCACCGCGTCGAGGTTGACCGCGGTGCCGGACGAGAGCGTGTTCCTCTGTCCGGAGTAGTCGATCACCACCGTGTGGGTACCGGTGCGCATGTTGTTGCTCACGTAGACGACCTGCTGGAAACAGGCGGTGGCGGCATAGAGGTCCGGCGACACCGTCTGCAGGACGCCGTCCAGAGTGACCTTAAGCTTGCCGAACCCCGGGCCCTTGGCCGCCACTATGCGGAAGTTGTTGCCGGTGAAGGTGAACGACAGGGGGGCCGAAGAGGAAAGGGTGCGCACGTAGCCACCCGAGTAGGTGTTAGAGAAGAGAGACGTCGCCCAAGGCTTGCTGTAGGCGAGCAGGCTGGACGACTCCTCCGTGCGCAGGTAGTAGATGTAGTTGTTGCCGACTCCCTTGGGGCTGCTGACGCCGATGTCGCTCATCACGGTCACGTCCACCAGGCCGGCGGTGTGGGCCGGTGCGGGAGCCGTTATCGTGGTGGTGTTGACGATCGTGAAGCTCTTGGCGGGCGTCGTACCGAAGTAGACCGCCGTCGTTCCGGTGAAGTTCTTGCCGGTCAGGGTCACCACGTTGCCCCCGGTGGTGAGGCCCGAGGTGG
Organism: uncultured Actinomycetes bacterium; assembly: GCA_903873715.1. Taxonomy (GTDB): domain Bacteria; phylum Actinomycetota; class Thermoleophilia; order RBG-16-64-13; family RBG-16-64-13; genus CAIQPS01. The sequence goes on along the minus strand of CAIQPS010000050.1, from coordinate 10,384 downwards.
CGCTCAAGGAGGAGACCACGGGGTTGCCCGCGACCTTGGCCACGAAGACCTCGTCGACCCGCCGGCCGTGGTAGGTGAGTTCCATCCCGCCCACCGGGGCGAAGGTGGCCGCGCTCGACCCGGTCTCCCCGGTGACGTAGAGCGATCCCGAGTTGTCGAGAGCGATGGCGAGGGCGTAGTCGTTGCCCGTCTCGCCGGTGTAGGTGCCGTTGCTTGCCCCGCCCAGGTAACCGCGGAAGAGCAGCTTGCTCCCGTCGACGGCCACCTTGGCCACGAAGGCGTCGTCTTGGCCGTTGTAGGTGCTGTCGGGGCCGTTGAAGGCGGGGAATGTCGCCTGGGTGGAGCGGGTCGTCCCCGTGAGGTACGCGTATCCGGAGGAGTCGACCGCGATACCTGCGGCGAAGTCGAAGTCCGAGCCTCCCAGGAAGCCTGAATACAGCAGGCCTGTGCCGTCGGCCTTGACCTTGGCGACGAACGCGTCGCCGTTGCCGTTGTAGGTGGTGTCCGGGCCCACCACGACCGGGAACGAAGACCCGCTGGTGGTGAAACCCGAGACATAGGCACAGCCCGCCGCGTCGAGGGCGATCCCGGTGGCGTAGTCGGCCCCGGTGCCGCCCACGAATCCGGAGTAGACGATGCCGCTGCCGTCGGCCTTGATCTTCGTGACGAAGGCGTCGCACCCGCCGGCGTTGACGGCGCTGGGGCCTCCCGCCAAGGGGAACCCGGTCAGCGAGGCCGACTGCCCGACCACGTAGGCGCAACCGGCGGAGTCCACGGCGATCGCGGCACCGAGATCGAACCCGGCGCCACCGAGGAACCCTGCGTAAACGTAGCCGGTCCCATCGGGCTTGACCTTGACCACGAACGCGTCGCAATCGCCGTTCTGGGTCAGATCCGGCCCTTTGACGACGGGCCACATGGTCTTGGTGACGTAGTCGTAGTTGCCGTAGGTGTAGCCGGTGACGTATGCGTAACCAGCCGCGTCCACGGCGATGCCCGTGCCCTTGTCCTCGCGGCTGCCGCCCAGATATCCGCAGTAGACCAGACCCGTGCCGTCAGGCTTGATCTTTGCGACGAAAGCGTCGTAGCAGTTGTTGTAGTAGAGGTCGGGCCCCACTGTCTCGGGGAAGGTCGCTTCGGTGGAGCTGGTACGCCCGGTTATGTACGCGTACCCGAGCGTGTCCACGGCGATGGCGGACGCTGAGTCGTCCGCGTTCCCTCCGAGGTAGCCGATGTATACGAGGCCGCTACCGTTGGCCCTGACCTTGGCGACGAAAGCGTCCAGGGCGCCGTTGAAGATGAGGTCGGGACCCGCGACGACCGGGAAGGTGGCTTTGGTCGACGTCTCGCCGGTGATGTACGCGCACCCGGACGCATCCACGGTGATCCCCGTGCCGAAGTCATAACCGGTGCCACCTATGAAACCGCAATAGATCACCACCGCCGGGTCGATGACCAGGGGAAGGTCGTGGTCGTAAGCGCCCACGCGGAAGCCGTACCGGTACTCGTCTGAAGCCGCCCGGGAGCTGTCCAGCGAGAAACTCACTTCCACCGGCACGCGAAGCCCGTCGACCTGCTGATAGGCGACCGGGGCGGAGTCCGTGAACCCTCCGATGGGAGTGCTCACATCGAGCCCGCCCTCAGCATTGAGAGAGACGTCGGCTCCGTGATAGGCGAGCAGGATCGCGGCGGGGTCGGCCCCGGGCTGGACCAGATACTCCTGCTTCAACTCGCCGGCGGTGCCCGAGCAGGTCAGGTCGATGCCGGGCCACAGGTCTTTGTAGGCGATCGAGGAGAAGGTGGGAAGCCCGGTCAGCGACTCGGTTGTGGTTCCGGTGAAGTACGACACCGTGGTGCCACCTGCCGACGCACCCTCAGGGTTCACGGGAGCGGCTCCCAGGTAGTCGAGCTTCACGGCCCACCGGGCGGCGTCCTTGCCCGTCTGATCCGCGGAAGCGGGAGACTTGGCGTTGGTGAGAGCGAACGTGGTGCCCGTGGCGGTGAAGTAGACACTCTTGTCGGCGCCCTGGACGTAGAAGTCCACAGCGTCATCGAGTTGACCACGGTTGGGGATGAAGGACAGGGGGAGACGTCCCCATTCCGTGTCCGCCGCCGAGGCCGGAGCGGCGGTCGCCGTCGACGGCGTATTCGCCGGAGCTGCGTTCGACGTGGGTGAAGTGTCTGCAAGCGCGGCGCTCAGAGTCGATGACGCGTCCGCGGACGCGGCGGCCGCCAACGCCGGTGTGTGTGCCGAGGCATCCACGTATCCGCCGAAGTCCACGGTCCAGTAGTAGCGATAGATGCCGCCCTTCACCAAGCCCACCCCGATGACCTTGTAGCTCGAGTTGAGCATGTTGGTGCGGTCGTTGGTCATGTTCTTCCAGCCCCCGAACACCTCGGAAGCCGAGATCCAGCCGTTGCCGATGTTCTCCTCGGTGGCCGTCTTGTATCCGTAGCCTGCCTGCGCCAGCCGGCTGGCCGGATCCGAACCGGCGAGGAACCAACTGGACCGGAACGAGATGTGGTTGTAGAACATGAAACGGGCCATGTCCGTGCTGTGGCGCTTGGATGCAGAGGAGAGAGTGTCGGAGAGCAGGAGCTTGGGAAGTCCCATGCTGGCGCGGTACTGATTGATCAACGAGACGAGAGTAAGTTCGTCCGAGCTGTAGGTGACGGATGCGGCTCTGGCTGAGCCGGGAAGCACCGCCAGGGTCAGCGCCACCGCCAGAACGGAGACGGCGCACAGGACTGATAGACGCTTCAGGATGGACGGCAGAACGACCCGGGTCATGCATACCCTCCGGCATCGCTCCCCGGCAGGGGAGCGAGGATTCCTCGGTTTCCACAGTTCACATACCTATTCATCGGAAAACGGCGGCCTCTCCTTTATCACGCGCGCGCGAGGCGCCCACCCGAAGCGCAGGTTGCGACCACTTGAACCAGGCGAACATTTGTTCTATAGTGTGAGCGGCGAACGAATGTTCAGTGGAGGTGTCCCACATGGACGGGCTACCGGAGCGGCAGAGGCTCATACTGCAGGTCATCGAGGACGCGGTGCGCGAGCAGGGCTACCCGCCGACCGTGCGCGAGATCGGTGCGGCGGTGGGGCTCACGTCTCCGGCGTCGGTGCAGAGCAATCTGGCCGCCCTTGAGGCCCAGGGCTACATCCGGCGGGGCGCCTCCAAGCGTAGGGCCCTGGAGGTCACGCGGCCGGCACGAGCGGGCCATTCGTGGGGCCAAGGAGCGGCGGCGCGCACCCTGCGGCCGGTCCCTCTTGTCGGTCGGGTCGCGGCGGGCACACCCATCCTTGCCGAGGAGAACATCGAGGATTCACTGGATGTCCCGGGCTTCCTCGGAGGGGACGAAGATTGTTTCGCACTGCGGGTCACCGGCACCTCCATGATCAAGGCCGGGATCTTCGATGGCGACATAGTCGTGGTGAAGCGGCAGGAGACCGCAGAAGACGGGGATATCGTGGTGGCCGTCCTCACGGACGAGGCCACGCTCAAGCGGTTCTTCCGCGAGCGCGATCAGGTCCGGCTGCAGCCCGAGAACGATCTCATGGAACCCATCTACGCCCGGGACCCTCTTATTGCCGGCAAGGTCGTCGCAGTCATGAGGAGGCTGTGAGGCACGATGAGCGCGAACCTCGGAGCACCGGAATCGTTGGCCGCATATCTGGCCAGGCTGCGTCCCGGTGACAGATGCGTCTGCTGTGGTGCCACATCGGTGTCGCTTGGCAGAAATCTGCGAATGGGCCTGGCGGGCACCGGTGAGTCCTTGGCGGGACCGATCGCTGCGTGCCCCGAGTGTGGCTGCGAGATCTGGGAGGAAAGTGCGCCGGACCTCGTCGAGGACCGCCGCCTACTGCATCCGGCCGCCTGACAGCACCCTCGTCAGGCTGGTCGTGAAGCCCTGTTTTCCGCATTCTTGCAGGGCTTTTTGGGGTCCGCCGCGCGGCGGCAAAAAAATGGCTCCTCGGGCAGGGCTCGAACCTGCAACACCCTGATTAACAGTCAGGTGCTCTACCATTGAGCTACCGAGGAGCGTAAGCCTCGCGTAGTATAGCAACAGAGAAGTCCTGTGCAATCTCTAACCTGCTCGGAGGCTGTCCCTGATGGAAGACACGGCACGTCTGGAGAGCTTCAAGGCGTATGACGTCCGCGGTAAGGTGCCCGAGCAGCTCAACGAGGAGATCGCCGTTCTGATCGGGAAGGCCTACGCGGAACTCGTCCGCCCCTCCACGGTCGTCGTGGGGCACGACATCCGCTTGACGAGCCCGGTCCTGAGCGCCGCGCTGGCCCGAGGGCTCGTCGCTTCCGGCGTAGACGTCGTAGACATCGGGCTGGTGGGCACCGAGGAGGTGTACCACGCCACCTTCTCGCTCGCACTGGACGGCGGCATCATGGTCACCGCCAGCCACAACCCGCGGGAATACAACGGCATGAAGTTCACGCGCGAGCAGGCACGGCCCATAAGTTCCGATACCGGCCTTTTCGACATCGAAGCCACGGTCCGGGGCGTGCTTGAGGGCGGCGCCGCACCCGCGGACGCCGCGCAGCCCGGTACGATCGAGCGCAAGGACGTCCGGCCCGCCTTCGTCGATCATCTGCTGACCTACATCGACCCCGCTTCGATCCGCCCGCTCAAGGTGGTCGTCAACCCGGGCAACGGGGGCGCTGGCCCGGTGATCGACATGTTGGAGCCTCATCTGCCGCTTCGGTTCGTCAAGATCCACGACCATCCCGATGGCACGTTCCCCATGGGAGTCCCCAACCCGCTGCTGCCCGAGAACCGAGCTGCCACATCCAAGGCGGTGCTCGAGTCCGGTGCAGACCTGGGGATCGCCTGGGACGGGGATTTCGACAGGTGCTTCTTCTTCGACGAGAAGGGCGAGTTCGTGGATGGCTACTACCTGGTGGGCCTGCTCGCCCAGAGAGCGCTCAAGCGCCACCCGGGGGCCAACATCATCCACGATCCACGCTTGGTGTGGAACACCATAGAGTTGGTCCAGGAGGCGGGTGGGACCCCGGTGGTGTGCAAGAGCGGACATGCCTTCATCAAGGAGAAGATGCGCCAAGTGGACGCCGCCTACGGTGGCGAGATGTCGGCCCATCACTATTTCCGGGAGTTCTCGTACTGCGACTCGGGGATGATCCCGTGGCTGCAGGTGGTGGAGGCTATCAGCGAGGCGGGAAGGCCGTTCTCCGAGATGCTGGCGGAACGGATCGCGCGGTATCCCGTGAGCGGAGAGATCAACCTCACTCTCAAGGATCCGGCCGCCGCCTTGCGGGCCGTCCGGGACAAGTATGCGCCGGGGGCGCTGGACGTGAACGATGTGGACGGTCTCAGCATCGAGTATGAAGGTTGGCGCATGAACGTGCGCTCCTCGAACACCGAGCCGGTCGTCCGGCTGAACGTGGAGGCGCGGGCGGACGAGGCGCTGTTGAAGGCCAAGACTGAGGAAGTCACCGCTCTCTTGGAGTCGGCCCGGTGAGGATAGCTCTCGCGCAGGTCAACTCGACCGTAGGGGCCCTGGAGGCCAACACAGATCTCGTGATCGAGCAGATGCGTGCAGCCGAAGCCGCGGGGGCGGACGTCGTCGCGTTCCCGGAACTGGTGATCTCCGGCTACCCGCCCGAGGACCTACTCCTCAAGGACCATTTCCTGACGAAAGCTTGGGCTTCGCTGCTCCGGGTGGCCGAAGCCAACCAGAGGGTCTGCGCGCTGGTGGGCGTGCCCATGGCTCACGGGAGCGCCGTCTACAACGCGGTCGCGGTGCTGTGCGGAGGCAGACTCCAGGGAACGTACCGCAAGATCTGTCTGCCCAACTACGCGGTGTTCGACGAGAAGAGGTATTTCACACCGGGGGATCGCACCGGGATCCTCGATCTTGGCGGAACGCACATCGGGCTGAACATCTGCGAGGACATCTGGGAGCCCGGCGGTCCTACGGTGGTGGCGGCCCGCGATGGGGATGCCAGGGTGGTCGTCAATCTGTCCATGTCGCCGTACCACGTAGGCAAGGGCAGGGAGCGCGAGGTCATGCTCGCAGAACGGGCTCGGGATGCGGGCTGCTACGTGGTCTACGTCAACGGTGTCGGCGGCCAGGACGAGCTGGTCTTCGACGGGCAGAGCCTGGTCTTCGCTCCGGACGGGTCCTTGGTGGCCCGCGCGAGACAGTTCGAGGAGCAGCTGCTGCTCGTGGACCTCGACCTCGACCGCGCGATGCCCGATGCCGCGGAGTTTGACGCCATCCGAGCCACGGCACCTTCTGCCGGCGGATCCTCAAGCGCGCAGGACGTAGGCCGATGCGATGCGGCGGGCTGCCGGTTGGAGATCATCACGGTGGACCAGCCGGCGCGGACTAGTGTCACCCCGTTGCCCGTGGGCGGGCCGGCGGGGAGCGGCGACACCGTACCCCCGGATGAGTGCGCGGTCGCGGCCTGCCTGAGCGTGGAGGCGGAGGTATATGGCGCACTCTGTCTGGGGACGCGGGACTACGTTCGGAAGAACCGCTTCCAACAGGTGGTCATGGGTATCAGCGGCGGCATAGACTCCGCCCTGACGGCCTGCATAGCCGCCGACGCCATAGGCAAGGACATGGTCAACGCGGTCTCCATGCCTTCGCGCTACTCGAGTACCGGCACCAAGACAGACGCGCGCGACACGGCCGAGCGGCTCGGGGTGAATTTCAAGGAGATCCCCATCGAGACCATCTACGGCGCGTATCTCGACACGCTCGCGCCGCACTTCGGCCAGGCTCAACCCGGAGTCACCGAGCAGAACATCCAGGCGCGCATCCGCGGGAACATCCTCATGGCGCTGTCCAACAAGTTCGGGTACCTGGTCCTCACCACCGGCAACAAGAGCGAGATGGCGGTGGGCTACGCCACGCTGTACGGCGACATGGCTGGGGGCTTCGCGGTGCTCAAGGACGTCCCGAAGACGCTGGTCTACAGGCTGGCCGCGTATAGGAACTCCCTGGGACCGGCCGAAGGCCCCATCCCGCAGGCGACGATCGACAGGGCGCCGTCCGCAGAACTGGCCGCGGACCAGACCGACCAGGACACGCTGCCCCCGTACGACCTCTTGGACCGCATCATCGAGGACTACGTGGTGGACGATGCCAGTGTCGACGAGATCGTAGCGTCCGGGGTCGACCGGGGCGAGGTGCAGCGGGTCGTAGGCATGATCGACGGCAATGAGTACAAGCGCCGCCAGGCGGCTCCAGGTGTCCGGATCACCCCGAAGGCCTTCGGCAAAGACCGGCGCCTGCCCATCACCAACCGTTATCGCGGATAGAAGAGCGCCGCGCGGGCCTGGGCCGGCGAGGGACCGGGGGCGTGGCGCGCGACCGTGCGGGTGCCGCTCGAGGCCGTATAATCCAGGCCGATGAGCGACTACATCCATGACAGGCAGGCTCTCGGCATCTCGGTCGGACAGGTGGAGCTGCAAAGCGTCACGTTCGATTCGCTGACGCTCGAGTCCGGCCGGGTCCTGGAGCCCGTGACCATCGCCTACGAGATGTACGGGGAGCTCGACGCAGATCGCACCAACGCCATCCTCATCCTCCACGCCCTGTCCGGCGATTCGCACGCGGCCGGTTACTACACGGGGGAGACCAAGCCAGGCTGGTGGGAGACCATGATCGGCCCCGGGAAGGGGTTCGACACCGACCGGTACTGCGTCATCTGCTCGAACGTCATCGGAGGATGCAAGGGCAGCAGCGGCCCCAGCAGCATCAACCCCGCCACCGGCAAGGAGTACGGGGTCGGTTTCCCGTTCATCACGGTCGGAGACATGGTGCGGGCCCAGAAGATGCTCGTCGACCACCTCGGCATCCCCAAGCTGCTCGCGGTCGCCGGCGGATCGATGGGCGGCATGCAGGCCATGGAATGGGCAGTGGAATATCCGGAGATGGTGGCGTCGGTGGTGTCGATAGCGTCGGCGCCCCGCCATTCCCCGATGCAGATAGCCTTCAACGAAGTCGGCCGCGAGGCCATCATGGGGGACCCCAACTGGAACGGGGGCGACTACTACCAGGGTGACGCCCCTGACGCGGGTCTGGCGGTCGCGCGCATGATAGGGCACATCACCTATCTGTCGGACGAGGCCATGCAGGAGAAGTTCGGCCGGCGCATGCGGGAGCACAAGCCCACGGACCAGGGCGGCCAGGAATCGTTCGAGGTGGAGAGCTACCTGCGGTACCAGGGCGAGGTCTTCACGCGCCGCTTCGACGCGAACACCTACCTGTACATCACCAAGGCGCTCGACTACTACGACCTGTCCGCGGGCCGGGGTGTCCTGGTGGAGGTGTTCAGAGAGCTGCCTCCTGACATGCGCTTCCTGATCATCGCGTTCAGCAGCGACTGGCTGTATCCGCCGTATCAATCCAAGGAGATCGTGCACGCTCTCAAGGGCAACGGGCTCGATTGCACGTATCTGGAGATGAGTTCCTCTCACGGTCACGACGCCTTCCTGCTCGAGAACAAGGACCTGACCAGGGTCGTCTGGCACTTCCTGGAGACCACGGGACGGCGCCGGGAGGCGCACCATGCCTAGCGGAGTGGCGAGGAACGCACAGGGTGTCCGCTGGGACCACTTGTTCATCGTGGACGTGGTGCCCGAGGGGGCGCGCGTCCTGGACCTGGGGTGCGGCAAGGGCATCCTCCTCAGGATGCTCATCGACGCCAAGCGAGTCCGGGGGACCGGTATCGAGCTGGCCGAGGACAAGGTATACGAAGCAGTGGCGAAGGGCGTGACCGTCTACCACGGCGACTTCGACGAGGGGCTGTCGTACTACCCCGACAACAGTTTCGACTACGTCATCCTCAGCCAGACTCTGCAGGAGGCCCGGGAGACGGTGGCCGTGCTGCACGAGGCCCTGCGCGTCGGCCGCTATGTAGTGGCGAGCTTCCCGAACTTCGGTCATTGGAAGTCGAGACTCCAACTGCTTCTGCTGGGCAGGGCCCCTGTGACCCGCTCGCTGCCCTATCAGTGGTACAACACCCCGAACATCCACTCGTTGACCATCAAGGATTTCCGCAAGTTCACGAGGGAGCAGGGCATAAGCATCGTGAGGCAGTTCTACGTGGGCAAGAACCGTCCACTCCACTTCTGGCCCAACCTGTTCGCCAACTACGGCGTGTTCTTGCTGGAGAAACTCCCGGCGCCGGCCGCGGGCACCAGGCCCGCTCCCGAGCCCACCGTCGACGAGTGACGGTCTGCCGGGCAGGTGCCCGGACGGGTACGCTAGAATGGTGAGCACTCCGGGCCCATAGCTCAGTTGGTTAGAGCCGCCGACTCATAATCGGCTGGTCGCAGGTTCGAGTCCTGCTGGGCCCATGCACTGTTCGAAAACCTGTCGCAAACAGGCAGGTCCGGGCCCCGGTGGGTGTCGCCGGGAGCCAGTAGCGCTCCAGTTGCACTCCCAGGTGCAATCTTCCGCCTTTGCGGGCGCAGTCGATCGTGTTGCAGATCTTGCGCACACGCCGCCCGAAGTGCAGCCAGCAGCCCGCGATGAGACAGCGGACTTCCCGCCGGGCCCCTTCTTGACATTTGTATAGCCACCCCTATGATGAGGTCACTTTGCGGCCCAGAGAGGGAGGAGTGTCCATGAAGAAGTCAATCGTGGGTGTACTCGTGATTGCCGTGCTTCTGGTGTTCAGCATCACCGGGTCGGCGCTCGCCTACGACCACAGCAAGACAGCCACACTGTACGCAACAGTGGGCAGCACCTTCGTCCCGATGGTCTACACCGCCCCCCAGACCACTTTCTCGGCCACGATCAGCGGCTATCTGAACAACGAGAAGCCGGCGACGTGGGAGTTCGCCATCAATAACGGTGTCGACCCATGGCGAGTGGTGGCTTCGGGCAAGTTCACTTCCAGCCAACTCCGGAGCGGATCGGCGTACGTCAGTTGCGTGGTGAAGGACAGCGACCTATGGTCGAAGCTGGTGGGTAACACGTTGCTCGTCGTCATATGGGACCGAACCCATACCCATTCATTCATAGTCGGCTCAAACTACATCTGGTGACGGGCGCCGGTACGTTCGCTCACGCGACGGTCTAGAGCCTGTTCTCGTTACGATGGAAGGGGGGGAGATGACTCCCGGCCCATCTTGTTTGTCGTGGCGGCGGCGCTGCGCTCAGGCGCGCGGACGGTGCTACGAGCCGCAGAGCGGGACTCCTGCTCCGTAGTCGCCAGGTTTGGACCAAAGTCTCACTTGGCCCAAAGTCCAATGTGCAAGGCCCTGAATGTCGTGTAGCCTCTCTATCGCGGACCTGCCCGCTGGTGGCTACTAAGCTTACCCAACGGGCACCGGCCCGGTCGACTGCTGCCAAGCCTGGTCGACCGGGCCGAACTTTTTTCGGGCTCCG
>CAIQPS010000049.1 GCA_903873715.1 uncultured Actinomycetes bacterium | reverse complement strand
CTTCCGATCTGCTGCACTCACGCAGGCCATCGCCTCCGAGTTCTGGGTCACGGCGCAGGGCTATCTTACCTTAGCGTCCCTGTCTGGCTATGCGACCGAGTCTTGGGTCACGTCTAATTTCTACCCGCTCTCGGGTAATCCGTCCAACTTCGCAACCGAATCTTGGGTCACGTCTTATGGCTTCCTCACCGACGCCCCTACGGACGGCAACCAGTATGTCCGACTGAACGGATCGTGGAGCGCGCTGTCCGTCCCTGCTGACTACATCACCAGCGTATCGTCCCCTCTCTCGGTCACGGCTGGCGACCTGTCCATTGACCTGTCGGCCTATCTGACGACCTCGACCGCGGCCAGCACCTACCAGACTCAGGCGGCTATGTCCGCTTATCTTACGAGCGCATCAGCGGCGACGACGTACGCCCCGCTCGCGTCCCCCGCGTTGACGGGCAATCCGACCGCCCCGACCCCGGCCACGTCCGACAACGACACTTCCATCGCGACGACCGCCTTCGTCAAGGCTCAGGGATACCTGACCTCTGCCCCTGTCACGTCCGTCGCTGGCAAGACCGGCGCCGTCACGCTGGCTGTCGCCGATGTCTCCGGCGCGGCTCCGCTGGCGAGCCCTGCCCTGACGGGCACGCCGACGGCCCCGACGGCCACCGCTGGCACTAACACGACCCAGATCGCGACGACTGCGTTCGTGCAGCAGGAAGTCCCTGCCGCCTCGACGACCGCGGCTGGTAAGGTCGAATTGGCTACTCTGGCTGAAGCGGTCGAGCCTTCTTCTTCGACGCTGGCAATCTCCCCCTTGCGCCTTCTGGACGTTATCATGTGTCCTGGTTATGTGCAGATTGCGCAGAACAACGGGAACGTCACGACGGCTACGTCAGGAACAGGTGCAGGCGTCTTCACCACATCCCTTACCCGCGTCTGCCTCGGGCCTAACACGGGCGTCGCTGGCTCGGTCTATTATCGCCCGCAGACCAACGGTGGCGTCGGACAGTTCTATGGGAAAGGCAGCGCGAGCGCCGTCATCAATTTCTCAAAGCCATTCTGGATGAGCGGACGCAGCAACTATGACAATTCTTTCATAGGAGACGCCAACGTCACGTCACGCATCACGGTAGGCAAGGCTGGGACGGGCGCCGGAGCATTGGCTCAGAAGGGCATCGGCTGGCAGAAGGCCGGAGGATCTTCGGCGAACTTCTTCCTGCTCGCCCACAACGGGACTTCGCTGACCAGCGTGAACACCTCGACGTCCCTATCGTCGCTTGGCATCACAGGCGGAACGCCTTTCGACTGGTTCATCTACTCCGACGGAGCAGGCAACGTGACCATGTTCATCAACAACACGCAGGTCGCTACCACGTCGGCTGGCCCTACGGGTAATAGCACGGCAAGCTCCGTCTGGCAGGAAGAAATTGACCAGACGGCATCGACCGCCGTGAAGATGTATTTCGGAACCTTCGGAGGCCACTACTATCATGCATAAATACAAGGTCACCTGCCTGTTCATCCCGGACTGGTCGGTCGTCTATCCGTCCGTATTCGGCTCTGCCGTGCATTGTGCGTCTTACGTCGAAGGGTCTGTCGGGACTTTTACTTTCGACACCCCTCAGACCCCCGCCGACCTCGGCCCTCTCGTCCGCGTCGAACTCCTTTCTGAATAACCCATGATCACCCACCTCCTCGCCCTCCTCGTCGGCTTCGTCGCCGGAGCCCTCGTCTTCCGCAAGCACGCCGCCAAGGCCGCCGACATCGAAGCCAAGGGCAAGTCCATCCTCGACGCCCTCAAGGGCAAGTAAGCCGTGCGGACTCTCCTGGTCATCGTCGCCCTCGCGGCCCTGACCGGGTGCAAGTCCAAGCCCGTGGACGAGCCCCTGCCCAAGCAGCCGGACGCTCCGACCAAGCCCGACGTCGTCACGACCCTCGGCAAAGACCTCGACAAGACCGACCACCGCGTCGCCTCGGCCCTCGTGGCCATCGAGCGCAACGCCGACAAGCCAAAGGTCGTGGTCGCCGAGTCCCGCCTCGCCCAGTCCTATCTCCCCCAGCCGCCCGAGGCCGACGTCGCTTTCGCCGTCGCCCGTGCCGCCAAGGCCGACCCCGTCGACTACGCCAAGCAGATGGAGTTCGGACGCAAACTCGTTACCGCCGTCAACAAGGCCTGGGAGAAACTGGAAGCCCAGCAGGCCGAAGCCCTCCGCGTCTCGCAGCTGAAGGACGCACGGATCGCGGAACTCCAGAAGGAGGTCGAGCGCGTGAAGAAGGACGCCATGTCCCAGACGTGGACGCTGGTCGGCGCCGGCCTCGCCGTCATCGGTGCGTTGACGACCGCCTTCCTCGGCCCCCGCATCGGCATCCCGCTGCTCCTCTGCGGAGCCTTCTGCGGTTCCGTCCCGTTCATCATCGACTCGCCGTACTTCATGCCCATCGCCGCCGTCACGATCGCCATCGCCG
>CAIQPS010000048.1 GCA_903873715.1 uncultured Actinomycetes bacterium | reverse complement strand
TTCCCGGCCCGCCGCCTCAGCGTCGAGCGCCTGAGGGTCGCGCCCCGCGTCGAAACCGAGGCCGGACTGGCGATCGTCACCCTGCCCCGCGTGCGCGTGCGCCCACACGTAGCAGAACGAGCGCTCCGACTCCGCTTCCACGCCGGCACTGGAGCAGATCGCCACGTGGCTCTCCTCGTCGGCATACACGCTCTGCTCGACCGTGTCCACCTCGGCACAGGCGAGCGCCCTCTTTTCCACAGCCAGAGCGAGCCCGACCTTGTCCTCGAGGCTCGTCCGGGCCACTCCGGGCAGCCAGATTCCGGGCACCGACGGATAGGCGGACGCGGCAGACGGCAGGACCGCATATGGATCCACGTCGGTGACTTCCACGTTGGCCACGGCGGCCGCGAGGACTGCGTCGAGCCCCGCGTCTGAGAGGTCAGCAGTGAAAGCGTAGCCGACCCTGCCATCCCGCACGGCCCGCACTCCAAGGCCGGACGGCTCGGCCATCGCGAGCGACTCCACCGCGCCGTCGTAGACCTTGATGGACGTCGTCTTGCCCGATTCGCAGAAGATCTCGAGTTCGGCAGGCAGGTGGGCGGCGCGGTCCAGAGCCCGCTTCGCCACCGCCAGCGGCGACCGGCGCGCCTCATGTGAGTCCAACGCGCTCATCCTATGCTGGTCCCCCCGACGGTGAGTTCCCGGATGCGGATGGTCGGCTGGCCCGCGCCCACTGGCACCCCCTGCCCTTCCTTGCCGCAGGTGCCCGACTTCACGTCCAGATCGTCGGCGATGGCATCCACGTTCAGCAGCACCTCGGTGCCGCTGCCGACGAGGGTGGCGCCGCGCACAGGCGTGGTGACCTTGCCGTTCTCGATGAGATACCCCTCGGAAATGCTGAAGACGAACTCCCCGGTGGCCGGGTTCACCTGGCCGCCCGAGAGCGACTTCGCGTAGAGAGCCCGCGGGGTGTCCGCGATGATCGCATCCACAGTCCAAGAGCCCGGCCCGAAGTAGGTGTTGGTCATGCGGGGATACGGCAGATACCGGTAGTCCTGGCGGCGGCCGTTGCCGCTGAGCGGCAGGCCCAGCTTGCCCCCGCGGAGACGGTCCGTGAGGTACCCGGTCAGGATGCCGGCCTCGATGACCGTGGTCCTCTGGCAGGGCGTCCCTTCGTCGTCGCACTTGGCGCTACCCCAGAGCCCCTGCCCCACACCGTCGTCGTAGGCGAAGACGTGCTCCCCCGCGATCCTCTGTCCGAGTCTGCCCTCCCAGACGCTGGTCTTCTTGAGGATGTAGTCCGCCTCCAACCCATGGCCCACGGCCTCATGCAGGATGGTCCCCCCGAAGCCGTTGGACAGGATGACCGGCATGCGCCCCGCGGGCGCCGGGATGGAATCGAGCATGATGACGGCCTTCTGCCCGGCCAACGTCGCCAGCGCGACGACATCCGCCTCGGAGAAGCCGCCCGACACTCCCTGGATGGCAAGCGTCTCCCTGCCCATCTGCAACAGGGTGCCCCGCTGCGCCATGACGTTTACCGCGAGCACCTTCCGCGTCCGCACGTCCGAGTTGCGGGTGCCGTCGGAGCCGGCGACCCACACGCGCTGCGATGTCTCTCCATATACGGCGGTGACCTGGCGTACCTCGCCCGAGAGCGCCCGGGCAGCCTCGTCGGCCACACGCAGCAGTGCCGCGTTGGAAACGGTGCGCCGCCGCACGGCCTCGCGCTCCTCCGCGGAGACACTGGGGGCCGGCCCGGTAGACTCCGCGCTCGCCGAGCGGCGCACACCTTCGGGCACGTCGCTTCCACCCGAGCGGGACAATTCGTGAGCGAGACCCAGAAGTGAGGCGTCATCCACCGCATCCACATACCCGAACTCGGTGCTGAGACCCCGGATGACGCGCACGGAACCGCCCCGGTCGATACCGGAGACGGCATCCTCGATCTTGCCGTCCTCGAGGCGCAGGGAGAGTGACGCGCGGTCCTCGACGAACACCTCGGCGTAGTCGCCACCACCGCGGGCGGCGGCACGCACGACCGCGTCGAGGAGCCCGGAGTCAGGCCCCGTGAATGCGACGTTCGTCATGAGCGTCGTGGATCAGTGAGCGATAGGGCTCTGAGCGAGTATCTCGGAGGCGGCGGCGATGAACGGCGCCGCTTCGCCGGTGTTGCCCGGGAAGGCCAGCATGGAGCCGTCGTCGAAGTACAGTTCCACTTGCGGGTTGCGCGACCGCACGAAGAAGAAGTAGTAAGCACCGGCAGCCATGCTGCCGAGAAGAGCGAAGATGCCGAAGATCTTGAGGAAACGTTTCATCTAGGCCTCCCCTCCCGTGGTCGCGGCCTTGCCGGCGGCTTCTCGGGCGTCGCGCAGGCAGGTCTTGAGGTCATACAAGGCCAGGCCGACCCTGCTGCCCTTCTTGCCTGTGGCCACCGCGGTCATCCCATCCGCCGATGTCTCGCGCACGAGGAACACCAACCCGGCGGCGGTCTCCACCACCAACTGGGTAAGAGGCTGCGAGCCCATCTTCGCGGCGCTCTCCTGGCCCAGACGCACGAGTTCCTTGGCCTGCTCCACAGCAGTGGACAACGCGGGCTCGGCCATATTGGCGGCCACTACGCCCTCGGGGCCGAAGACGACGGCTTTGTCGATATCGGTAGAGATGTCGAGCATCTCGGCGAATGCAGCTTCGATCTGTTGCTTCACAGCGCCTCCGTTCCGAAAGATCGGCGGACTCGTGCTCGGGCTCCACGTCCCTCGCTTCAGCCAGTTTACCACCGGGGTCGGACGCCC
>CAIQPS010000047.1 GCA_903873715.1 uncultured Actinomycetes bacterium | reverse complement strand
TCGGGAGGGTCTCTATCTGGTACGCATCGAAGGACAGGATGGAGGTGCCCATGCCCAGCAGGTAGGGCACGTTGACCTTGGCGCAGAGGTGCAGGGACCCGGGTCCGGCCAGGGTATCGAGGAACTCCCGGTATTCGGTCTCGGCCTGAGCGTCGCCGTAACCCGATAGGCCGCTGAACACCCATCCCAGACCGGGCTCGTCCAGCCAGACGAAGGCGTTCTCGTTCTTCGCCCTGAGCTCCGCGTACTGCACGTTGATCTTCCGGCTGAGGAAATCGAACAGCAGAGCCCTGACCGAATCGTTGTAGATGATGGGCACGTTGTTCTCGTCGACGATCTTGAAGCCGAAGCTGACCGGGCCGATGAGCTGCCCCCTGATGGCGGGGCAGCCGGCAAGGTCTTCCGCCAGGAAGCGGTGATACACGGCCGAGTACTGCTCGGTGAGCGCATAGGTGGCGTCGTCCGCCATCTTCTCCGCGTACTCGTCCATCTCCTGGATGAACCGGCCCGTGTCGAACGATATGCGCTGGTTCCGCGCGTCCACGGATATCCCGGGGAAGTGCTCCGAGGCCTGCGCGTACATGTCCTCGTAGTAGCTGACGTGCGGCAGTTGCGGCCAGAACGGGATGTCGAGGCCGAGAGACAACTCCATCGCCTTGTCGACGTCGGTGTGGGGCATGATGCCCATGGCCGTGGTCCGGCAGTTGCCGGCGAACTTCGGAGTGTCGGTCATCGTGCCAGCCCCCCGCGCTCAGAGGCCGAACATCTCGGTGAGAGTCACGGGTTGCAGGCCCTTGGCTTTCAGCACGTTGATGATCCCCGGGAGGGCGGCAAGGGTGTTGTAGCCACCGAGATGCATCAGGACGATCGAGCCGTTCTGCGCGTAGGTGTTGATCCTGTTGACGATGGCCGTGGTGGTCGGCCCCCCGTCGCTCACCGGCTTCCAGTCTCCGGTGGAGACGTCCCACATGACCAGGTACTTCCACCCCGCCGACCCGCAGACCGAGACGACCGAGGCGTTGTACGCCCCGTACGGCGGCCTGAACCAGGGCCTGCTCGACTGCCCGGCGAGCGGGGAGAGGGCGGCCTCCGTCCGCGTGATCTGATCGAGCATCTGGGTCTTGGTCATCGTGGTGAAATCGGTGTGATCCCAGCCGTGGTTCCCGAGGTCGAGGATGTCGGGATGCGCCTTGATGACCGCCAGCACCTGCAGGCCGATGGCGTTCTGCGTGCCGGCCACACCGGTCGGGAAGATGGTGGCGTGGACCTTGTTGGCCACCAGCCAGTTCACGATGGACACCGCCGGGTCGAGGCGGCCGCCCATGTCGAAGGTCAGGGCGATGTTCTTGGCGGTGCGCGGGCCGTGGCTTATGACCGTGGCGGTGGTGACCTGCGGTCCTCCCTGTATGGTCCCGGCCACGTCCACGGCGTCGATGCCGATGTACTTGCCGGACGGCCCTGCCCAGGTGATCTTGACCGTGTGGGGGCCGTACGCCAGCTGGCGGCTCTTCCAGACTCCCTGCTGGTAGTTGGTGGTCGCGCGCGCCAGGTCCACGATCCTCTCGGTGCCGCCGTCCACGGAGACGGTGGCGTAGCCGGTGGTCACGCCCGCGGTGGCGATCCACACGATATAGGTGCCGGTGAACTTGAGGGTGACGTACGCCCCGCTCCGCGAGGTGCGCTCGTAGCTGCCGCCGGACGCGCCCCCGGCGTTGAAGTTCTGCCAGGCGGCGGTGCCCCCTGCCGGGCCCACCGACGGGTAGTAGTAGAACCCACCGGCCGACGTGGTCGGCGCCTCGACGCGTACCGTGTAGTTGTAGTCGTCGGCCGCGGTGTCGGCAGAGGAGCCGGCCACGGTGGTCACTCGCACCTGGACCAGCCCCATCGCGTGGGCCGGGGTGGTCACCGTCATCTTGGTGGACGAGTCGACGGTATAGACGGTGGCCGCAGTGGTCCCGAAGCTGACCCCGGTGACGCCCGTGAAGTCTGTCCCCGTGACCACCACCGACCTGCCTCCGCTGGTCGGGCCCCACTGGAGACTGAGACCGGTCACGGTGGGCGCGGCCGCGGCGCTCGCCGGCGCGGCCGCGACGAGCATGGGGAGTGACACGGCCGCAGCCAGGAAGAACAGCGCGAGAAGGCCCCGGGACAGGGCTGACTTGGCGCCCGCCGACGACGTTGGTTTCAAGGCACACCTCCGAGGGATGGCGCAGGGGCGGGACCGGGCGGCGCAGGCCGACCCGCCCGACAGCCTACGCCGGCGGTGGGGGGGTGTCAATCGCTTGGAGGACGCCGGCGCCTTGTGCTCCAAATGCTTATCTTCCCTCCGCCCCCATATGCTGGAAAAATAACTCGTTCACTAATGTATTGCTCACGACACTGAGGAGGGGACTCGAGGGTGACGATCCGGTGTGATACCCAAGCGCGCATCGCTCCGATCGATGTGGAACATCTGCGTCCCGAGTGGGCGGCGATACTCGACCGTATCCCGGGGGACGGCCTCAAAGGAGAAGGAGCGCCGCGCAACGTGCTCGGTACCCTCATGCACAGCCCCGAGACCCTCGGGTCGTTCCTGGACTACTGGGTCACGTCCAAATCGAAGATGAGCCTGTCCGTGCGGGAGCAGGAGTTGGTGATCCTGAGGATGGGCGTGCTCTACCGCAGCGAGTACGTGTGGAAGCACCACTTTAAGGTGGGCAGGGAGTTCGGGGTCACCGACGCCGAGTTCGATGCCGTGCGCGAAGGCGTGTACGACGCGTTGCCGTCCGAGCGAGAGCGGGCTTTCCTGGAGATCACCGATGCCCTCGTCAACGAGCGGGATCTCCCTTCCGACCTGTGGGAGCGGGCTCGCAAGATCCTCGACCGATGCGACTTCGTGGACGTCATATCCCTGGTGTCCCAGTACGTGCGGTTCGCGCTCACCAACGTCTGCTTCCGCGTGGAGCTGGAACCGCAGGTGGCCGGCATCCCCGGCATCGACGAGTACTGAGGTCGAGACCACCGGATCGCCGCCGACCCTGTGGGAGCGAGCTCGACCGCCTAGCCTGCGCGATGATGTGGGACCACGCGCACGCGCCTCACATCGAAGATCCGGGCTCGTCCATGAGACCGAGGTCGCTCAAGGCCCGGCGCATCTCCCCCATGGCGTATGGCTTGACGACCACGCCGGCGAAGCCATGGCTGCGGTATTCGGCCATGATGGGGTCCGTCGCATACCCGCTGGAGACAAGGGCCTTCACCCCTGGATCGATCTCCCGAAGCCTCGCGATGGTCTCCTCGCCCCCCATGCCCCCGGGTATGGTGAGATCGAGGATCACGGCGGCGAACGGCTGCTCTGAGGCTCTCGCCTCCTGGTAGCGCTCGATGGCTTCAGCCCCGTGTGCGGTCGCCACTACCGAGAACCCCCAGGACTCGAGCGCCCGCCGGACCAGGGTGCGTATGGCCGCCTCGTCGTCCATGACGAGGATCCTGCCGTGGCCGCGGAGTCCGCTCGAGACCGTCTGGTCCGTCTGCGCAGGCGGCGGGACCTGCCGGGGCGCCGGAAGGAGGACCGAGACGGTCGTCCCCACCCCAGGTTCCGATTCTACGGTGATGACCCCGCCGTGCCTTTTCACGATGGAATGAGTGGTCGCGAGGCCCAGCCCGCTCCCCGTCTGCTTGGTGGTGAAGTAGGGCTCGAAGACCCGGGCCAAGTGGTCCTTGGCTATGCCGACTCCCGAGTCCCGGATCACCAGCTCCACGTGGCTGCCCGGATCCAGACTGCGCGCATCGCCCTCTTCCACGATCGTCCTGCGGACGCTCACGTGTACCGTCCCACCCGCCGGCATAGCCTCGCCGGCGTTCTTGACCAGGTTGTGGACCACTTGAGCGATCTGCCCTTCGTCGACCTCGACGACCCCGAGGTCCTCGGACGTCTCCACGGCCACCCGGACCGCAGACCCGCGAACGGCGAACGTGGCTGCGCCCTCTACGAGCGGGCCGAGCGCGACCCATTTCTTCACGGGAGCCCCGCCCTGCGAGAAGGTCAGCAGTTGCCCGGCCAACTCCTTGGCCCTCAGCGACGCTCTCTCCGCCTCTTCCAACAACCCGTAGACGGACCCGTCCAGCCCCCCGTGCATCTTGGCGAGTGAGATGTTGCCCAGGATGCCGGCGAGGAAGTTGTTGAAATCGTGGGCGATGCCGCCTGCCAGCGTACCGATGGACTCGAGTTTGGCCAGCTCCAGGTGCTCCGCTTCCTGCTCCCGCTCCAGCCGCTCCCGCTCGACACGGTCCGTGACGTCGCGAGCGGCCGCATAGAGCTGGCCGTCCACGGCTGGGGTGGCCGCCCACTCGAGGAAGCGGTACGAACCGTCCTTGCACAGATATCGGTTCCCGAAGGAGGCGGTGTCGCCCCCAGCCAGTTGCCGCTCGACCTCGGCGAACGTCCGCTCTATCCTCCGGGTGGATGAATTCGGCGAAGGGCCTGGACATGAGTTCCTCGGACGTGAAACCCAGGGTCTTCGTCCAGGCGGGATTGACCATCGTGAAGTATCCGCTTGCGGCAGAAGCCTCACAGACCATGTCCGGTACCAGTTCGAAGAACCTCGCGAGGCGTGCCTGCGCCGCTTCGGCGGAATCCCGCGCCTGCCTTCGTTCGGTGACGTCCAGCGTCGTACCGAAGTAGGCGGTGAGCACCCCCTTCTCGTCAAAGAGTGGCTCCGCGCGGTCGAGCACCCATAGCTCGGTTCCATCAGGTCTGACGACGAGGCGCTCTCCGTCGAGATGCGCTCCCTCCCCCACCGTCCCGAGGAATCTCTCCCGCTCCAGTTCTCTTTCCGGGGGGATGACGTTCACCGCGATCACCTGGTCCAGCGTAGGCGACGGACCGGTGGGGTCCAGACCGTGGATCCGGAATTGCTCGACCGACCATTCGGTGGTCTGGCTGCCGACGTCATACTTGAAGCTGCCGACACCCGCGATCCTCTGGGACCGCTCCAGCGAGTCCTGGGATTCTCTCGCGGACCGCTGAGCCATGACGCGGCTCGTAGTCTCCTCGAGAGTGCACAGGCAGCCGGTGATAGCCCCGTTCCCGTCGCGCACCGGGGAGTAGCTGAGCGTGAAGTACGCGTCCTCCATGTGTCCACTGCGATCGACGGGGAAGCACATGTCCTCGAAGAAGAGGGACTCACCCCTGTCCAGCACGGCGGAAAAGATCGGCTCTTTGATCGCCCACACCTCCGCCCACGCCTCCCGCGTCGAGCGTCCGAGCGCGTCGGGGTGCTTCCCGGCCGCGATGACCCGGTATGCGTCGTTATATATGAGAAGCAGTTCGGGCCCTACCAGGAGCGCCATGGGGAAGATGTTCTCGACGACCAAGCCCACTGCCGTGCGGAGCCACGACGGCCACTCGCCCCGCGGGCCAAGCGGTGTGCCACTCCAGTCCCTGCCGCGGATGAGGCTGCCCAGTTCACCCCCGCCGATCAGCCATTCGGGGGACAGGACCGTCTGGGGAGAGACCGCGGCGCGTCCCGTGGCTCCCGACGTCTTCTGCTTCTTCTCTGCCAAGCCGGTGCTCCCAGCGCGAGGTGTTCGCGTCCGTCCGGAAGTTCATGGCGGAACGTGCAACCGGCCATGCGGTCCGGACCTTTCCGAGGGATCGACACAGCCACGGTAGCACGATAACTGGAGGCACGTCAGCGGCGGGGCGGACGGGGCCAGACGCCGGGGATGCGCGTCCGGAGGCGAAAAGAGAAAGGCCCGGATCCCCGGGCCTTTCTCATCGGTAGCGTAGCGCTACAGAACGGTCGTGATGGCGTACCTGCACCACCAGCCTTCGACCCCGGAGGCGTCCGTGGGCACCACGATGAAATAGATCTGGAGCCCCTGCGGCGCTCCCGCGAGCGTGCAGCCACTGGTGGACCCCGTCATGCCCGGTATCGACACGTACTCCAGATACCCCTGCGCCGTCAGCACCGCCTTGTTGGCGAACCAGGACGCGGTGATGTCGAGGGGCACCTTGGAGATGTAGACGTGGTAGCTCGCCGCGTACGGCACCGTACCCCAGGTCATGGATACGTAGCCGGTGTCCCAGTTCTGCTGCGCCGTGACCGTGCCCGGCTGGTTGAGGGCCGCGACGTGGACGACCTGCATCGGGCTCTGGTACGGCCCGTAGTTGGCGGTGAACCCATACCAGAACGACTGGCCCGGGTTCACATCGGCGAAGAAGTACTGGGAGAGGTCGGCGGTGCTCTGCTGGGTCATGCCGCCCTGGGTGCTGCCCATGTAGAACTTGAAGGTCGGGTCGAGGCTCGCGTCGTAGTACGGGCTCGAGTTGCGGACGAAGTTGACCCTGTACTTGGAAGCGTTCACGGGAGATACGTCGCACCGGCCGTACAGGCTGCTGCGGAAGTCGAAGTTCGGGGCGGGCGGAGTGCCGGGCGACGGACTGGTCGTCGCGGCGAGGTACCCGGTGGGCGTTCCCACGACACCGGTGCCGCTTATGGCGGCCACTCGGAAGTAGTACGTGGTGTTGGCGTCAAGGCCGATGACCCGCGTACCGGCGCTGGCCCAATCGAAGTAGCTGTAGGTGGCGACGTCGGAGGAGGCCGTCTTCGAGTAGTAGACCCGGTAGCTCGCCGCGTTCACCACACCGGTCCAGCCCAGGTTGACCGACTGGTAGTTGTACGTGGTGGCGGTGAAGCCGGTGGGAGCGGGCAGGAGTGTGGGCAGGGTGACCGAGTTGCTCGCGACGCTCTTTGCGCCTTCGCTCGAGCCGGCCACGGCCGAGACCTTGTAGACGTAGGAGCCGCCGGTGAGGCCGGTGGCGGTGTAGGTCACCGTGGGGGCCGACACGGTGGCCGCCAGCACATACGCGGCTGCATTCTTGGACACGTACACCTTGTACTTCGTGGCCCCGGTGACCGCGCTCCAGTCGACCTTGATGGAGGTGTTGCTCATCTTCGTGGCCGTGGCCGTCGCAGGAGCCACCGGCCGGGTGTACCAGGTCACGGCAGCACTCGCGCTCGTGCCCCCGGTGTTCACTGCGTAGACGCGGTAGTTGTAGCGGGTGGCGCTGGTGAGTCCGGTGTTGTGGTAGTACAGAGTGGTGACCGAGGTCAACAACGAGTACGTGGTGGACGTGCCCACGCTACGGTAGATCTTGTAGCCCGTGGCCCCCGTCACCGCGCTCCAGGCAAGGTTGATCTGAGTGGTGCTCGGCGACGCCGCCGTCAGGCCCGTGGGCGCCGCCGGCTTGGTCCAGGCCGACTTCTCCACCGTGTAGGCTCCGGGCGTGGTGCTCTGCATGGCCCGCACTTTGAAGTAGTACTGCGTGCCCGCGGCAAGACCGGTGCTACTGTAGGTGAGCCCGGTGGTGGTGGCCACCTTCACGTACGTGGCGGACGAGGCGGGCCTCCGGTAGAGCTCGTAGGAGGTGGCCCCGGTCACTGCGGTCCACGAGGCGTTTATCTGGCTGGCGCTCACCGTCGACAGGGTGAACGTGGTCGGTGCGGAGAGGGCTGCTTGTGCGGGTGGCGCCTGCGCGAGGAACAGCAGCGACACGAACAGCACCGCCAAAGACACGATCACCGACATGCTGCGCTGCGACTTGCTCATCGCACCCCTCCTGCGTCCGAGCCCCGAGCCACCAGGGCTGGGTTTCAATGTAATAGATTAGTAAGATTGTAACGTATTGGCGGGATCGAACCAAGGGCGTGCGACCTGGCAGAGGGACGGGGGTGGGCGGAGCGGAGCGATCCCCGAGAATGAAAAGGCCCCGGGCGACCGGGGCCTTTCCTGTCAGCTACCAGCTGGAAGCCTCAGGGCCGCCAGCGATCCACCGGCGCCGTGCCCCAGCACGCATAGTCGGTGGTCTTCCATACCGGGCTCGTCTCGCCGCCGACCACCACGATGTTGATGGCGTCAGGATCGTGGTAGTGCGGGATGAGTGCGTCGTCCGGCAGCTTCTTCCAGGTGGCGTACGGCTCCACTCCGGCGCCGGCGAGCGGGGTCACCAGCATGTCGATGGTGTCGGTGCCCCAGAACCGGCCGTTCGGGATGAGCGCGTTCTTGGAGATCCAGCGGGCGAAGTCCTGCTTGGTCTCGAACCCGTCCAACTCTTTGAGTTGCTTGGCCACCAGCGGGTCGAGCAGCAGCGTGGCGTTGGAGCGCAGGCCGGGTATGACGCTCAGCTGGAGGGTTATCTCCTCCCCCGCCGTGCGGCTGACGGCCGCCTGCAGGCTGTTCAGCACGTACCAGCCCTTGAACACGCTCACCACGCTCTCCTCGGGGGCGAAGCCCTTGGTGACGTGGAACGGCGTCCAGACGCTGCGCTCCTCGTTCTCCGCGCAGCACATGTTGCCGTAGAGGAAGCCGTTGCCCTGGGAACTCCACAGCGTCACCTTGGGCCGCGCGTATCCCCAGCAGATGGACATGAGGGTCCATGCCCGCCC
Source organism: uncultured Actinomycetes bacterium (assembly GCA_903873715.1). Classification (GTDB taxonomy): domain Bacteria; phylum Actinomycetota; class Thermoleophilia; order RBG-16-64-13; family RBG-16-64-13; genus CAIQPS01. The sequence goes on along the minus strand of CAIQPS010000047.1, from coordinate 1,258 downwards.
GATGACCGCGTTGGCTTGGCTGCCCGGGCTGAAGGCCGCGAGCCCCGAGTTCATGCCGATCTCCTTGGCGATGGGCCCGTTGACGAGCAGCATGCTGCCGAAGGCCGTTGTGGACGGCGTGAGCGCCGACTGCCGGCACGCGGCCGTCGCGAGGATCACCGGGAGATGTTCGGGCCGGGCCCCGGCCATGACCGCCACCACGGCGATATCGCCGACGGTGTAGCGGATCATCTCTTTGGTGTCGTGGTTGAAGATCTCGCCCACCAACTCCTCGCGCGGGCGGCCCGTCCCGGTGAGCATGTGCTCCACCCGCTCGGGTGTGGGAAGGATCACCGGCAGGCCGTCGGTCCAGCCCCTCTCCCAGAAGAGGCGCTGCAACTCGTCCTCGGTGGCCGGCGCCAACATCTCCTCGCGGGGCACGTACTCCTCGTGCATGAGGGGCAGAGGGCCGGTCTGGCCGCCGCCGTCGACGGGGGTCTTGGTCAGCGCGTCGAGGATCTCGTCGATGACCCGCCCGCCGGTGAGCGGGTCGCTGCCCTCGATGTAGCCGTACAGGGTCTCGCGCGGCAGGGCCACGACAGGATGCGGTGTCCATACGAAGGGCAACGCCGTGCCCAGGGCGGTCATCTCGCGGCGCACGTGGTCCGCGTACTCGCAGGTGGACAGACTGGCGGTGGGAACGCCGTACTCGCTCTCCAGGTGATGGCTACTCGCGGCGACCGCCGCGGCGCAACCCGGTCAACCACCCACCCCGAGGATGGCGGCGTCACCCCGTTCCTTGATCTCCTCCCAGAGCGACGCGTTGTCGTCGGCGAAGGGACCGCCGGGCTTGCGGGTGCGGACGGTCTTTACAGCCGGCATGTTGTTGGCGAACCAGCTCTCGAGCTCGCGCATGAACTTGAAACTGCCGCCGAAGCCGGTGTCGACGAGGTAGACCGTCTTGCCGTCGAGGGATGGCAACCGGGGAGCGAGCGGAGCCGGACCGGACGCACGATCGACCGTCTGGACCAGACGGCCCTCGGGGTTAAGGACGGACATCTTCACAGGCTGGGACATCTCGGCCTCCTGAATCTGATTCAGTATGAAGCAAAGATAGCAGGAAGGACGCAGAAAAGGGATACGAGCACGGCGCATGGATCACGCTCGATGGCCGTGGTCGCGCCTGTTTGATTCCAGCACGGGAGATGTCACAGGTCGAATTCGGGACCCAATAGAAAAAGGCCCGGAAATCCGGGCCTTTTTCTTAGGTAGCGGGGAC
>CAIQPS010000046.1 GCA_903873715.1 uncultured Actinomycetes bacterium | reverse complement strand
TTCAAGGGCAAGGACATCACGCACAAGCCGGTGTATGCGCGCACCCAGCTGGGCATGGCGAGGTCGTTCCAGATCACCAGCCTGTTCCCCAACGAGACGGTGCTCACCAACGTGCGCATAGCCCTGCAGGGTGTCCGCCCCGGCCGTTACCGCGTCTGGGGCGCGTTCCTGGGCGACAAGGCCCTCCGCGAGGAGGCCCAGAAGCTGCTCGAGTCCATCGACCTCTGGGACAAGCGCGACGAGACGGTGGCGTCGCTGGCCTACGGCGAGCAGCGCAAGATCGAGATGGGGCTCAGCCTCGCCAGCGGTCCCGACCTGCTCATGCTCGACGAGCCGAGCTGCGGTCTCACGCCCACGGAGAGCGCGGACATCACGGAGCGTATCCGCACGCTCGGGAGGAAGATCACCGTGCTGATGATCGCCCACGACATGGACCTGGTGTTCGGGGTCGCCGAGCGCATCATCCTGCTGCACTTCGGCGCGGTCTCGGCCGAAGGCACCCCCGACGAGATCCGCGCCAACCAGACGGTCAAGGACATCTACATGGGCTCGCACAAGGCGAGCACCGCGGGGCAGTGATCGGCGATGCTCGAACTCAAGGACATCCACACGTACTACGGCGAGAGCCACGTGCTCCACGGGGTCGACATGAGCGTCATGACCGGCACGGTGGTGGCGCTGCTCGGGCGTAACGGCATGGGCAAGACCACGACCATCCGCTCCATCATCGGTCTGACCCCGCCACGCCGAGGCAGTATCACCTTCAACGGCATCGAGCTGGCCGGGATGACGCCGGAGAAGATCTCCCGCGTGGGCATCGGTCTGGTGCCGCAAGGCCGCATGATCTTCCCCTCGCTCTCGGTCACCGAGAACCTCACGATGGCGGCGCGCCTCGGGAACAAGGACGACCCCTGGACGCTGGAGAAGGTCTACGAGACCTTCCCGCGCCTCAAGGAGCGCGGCAAGAACAAGGGCAACCTGCTGAGCGGCGGCGAGCAGCAGATGCTCACCATCGCCCGGGCGCTCATGACCAACCCCGACCTCATCATGCTCGACGAGCCGTCGGAGGGCCTCGCACCCATCGTGGTCCAGGAGGTCTACCGCATCATCGAACGCCTCAAGGCGGCCGGGCAGTCGATCCTGCTCGTGGAACAGGATTTCGGCATGGCCATGAGCGTGGCCGACCACGCGTACATCATGACCAAAGGCGAGATCGTCTATGGCGGCGGACCCCAGGAACTGATGGAGAACGAAGCCGTGAAGACCAAGCACCTCGGCGTCGGGGGCGACGCCTGAGGTGACCAGAGGGGGCGCCGCCTCGTGGGCGACGCCCCATCCCTCGAGGAGGAGAGCGTCCATGAAACACCCAAGGCTCTGGCTTGCTGTGCTCGTTTTCGGGCTGCTGGCGAGCATGTCGGTGGTCACCGCGTGCGGCAGCGCGGGCGACACGGGGGCGCGCGACGACAGCGCCACCGCCGCCGGTTCGCCGCAGCCGGCGGCCACTGGCGAACCGCTCATCTTCGGCTTCGACGGCGGCTTCACCGGCTTCATGGCCATGGACGTCGCCCTGGCGGAGAAGGGCATCCTGACCAAGCTGGCGATGATCCAGAACCAGTGGGAAGGCCGTCCGGTCGAGTACAAGAAGGCTGACAACGCGTCGGATCCTGTCGTGGCAGTCGACAAGGCCCGGCAGCTGGTGGAGAGCGACAACATCCAGTTCATGGCCGGGCCGATCTTCTCGCCGTCCGCGGCCGCCGTTACCGACTATCTGGCCAAGGCGGGAGGCATCCCGCAGTGCTCCATCATCGGGCAGCCGAGCGACAACCTGAAGACGGCCAACGGGCTCGCCGTCATGCCGAACGGCCTCTATGGCTCGCAGGGCTACTACTTCGGCAAGTACGCGGGAGAACAGCTCGGGTACAAGACCGTCAACTGCATCAACTATGAGGATACTGCCGCCCGTCAGCTGCAGGCCGGGTTCGAGAAGGGCTTCGCTGAAAGCGGGGGCACGGTACTGAATACCAGGTACGTCCCGATCGACACGGTGGACTTCAGCTCGTATCTGAGCACTCTCAAGGACGCCGACGCCACGTATTTCTGGGTGTTCGGCAACGGCGCGGCCCCGTTCGTCAAACAGTACAACGACTACGGCCTCACGGCCCCGCTCATCACCCCCATGGCCGGCAACTTCAGCGAGCCGCAGTTGGCCGATCTGGGCGAGTTGGGTGTCAACATGGTCGGCTGCGACTTCTACGCGGCAGAGCTCGATTCGCAGGCCAATAAGGACTTTGTCGCGGCCTACATGAAGCTGTATCCCGGCGAGTATCCCCCGGAACAGGCCTTCGGTGGCGCGCAGGCGGTCGACGTCTTCCTGCAGGCGGTCACGGCCACCGCGGGGGACACCTCTCCAGCTGCCCTGACGAAGGCGTTCGCGACGCTCACGTGGGACGGCCCGACCGGCAAGGTCACCCTCAAGCCGTACAAGGACGCATTCATCCCTGTCCGTGACTTCTACATGCTGAAGGTGCAGCAGGTCGGCGACCGCGTCGCCTGGGTGCCGATCTACACCTACGAGCAGGTAGAACTGGGCGAGTAAGCCACTCACGGCGCGTCAGGCGGCAGGGGCCTCACGATCCAGGTCGTGAGGCCCCTGCCGCCCGTTTGAGCAGTCCTGCGCGAGCGTGAGCCGGGACCCGGTGGGTGCGGTGATCGAGGAGGGGAGATGCAGGGCGGCAGGTTCGGCAGGCTCATCATCGAGGACCCCAAGCTCGTGGAGGACCTCGCGCACCACGATTTCAGCAGCGTGAGCGGATTCACCTACCCTGACCCGGTGTATCTGGACGACGACCTGTGCCCGGAGGCGGGCACGTGGCTCGACATCGTCTGGATCCGGGAACCCACGACTCCGCGCGAGCTGCCCGGGCTGCACGTGCACGAGTTTCCCGAGGTCGTCCTGCTGGTCGGATCCAACGCCCACGACGTCACCGACCTCGGCGGCCAGGTCTCGTGGGGCATGGGGGAGGGCGAGGACGCCGAGACCTTCATCCTGACCAGGACGTGTGCCATCTACGTGCCTGCGGGCCTGTGGCATGGGCCGCTGGTGTTCGAGCGCGTCGAGAGGCCGATCCTCAACGTCGCCATCGGCCTGCAGACCGGGGGCTACGCCTGACGCACGTCGCGGTGCCCACAGCCGGGCGCCGCGACGCCGTCAGGGCGAAGAGCCGGCGGTCGGGCCGCAAGGGCTTGGCCGCTTGCTCGTCCCGCCGGCACAAGCCCCGAGGCCACAGTGGTGTCTCGAGGCACGGCTCTCGTGCAGTCCGTTTGGACAATAACTGTGGCTATGCCCGCATCGCTAAACTCCGTAGGAGTCGAGAAGAGAGTTGGTCGGGAACCTCGTTGAGCAGGACAAAACCTGCTTTTCGAGCGTCCTTGAGGTGTCCCGTGCATTCGGTTGTTCAATCGGACAACTTCTCTGTTGACCCGTGCCTCCCACGCGTGTACGGTGCACTGCATCCAGCCAGGTGCTCCACAGGGCTGCGGCGTGTGAAGGGAGCCTAGGGATGGCAAAGCGCAACAGCTACGCCGG
>CAIQPS010000045.1 GCA_903873715.1 uncultured Actinomycetes bacterium | reverse complement strand
GCAGAGGAAACGCGGAGGTAAATAGCCGCGGATTACAGTGAAGCGAGGCTGAAGTGGGAGCCGTTAGAGGGTGCGAAGCGGGTCCACTCGGGACTCGCTATTTCCCCCCTTCCATTCCCGTCTCTCCGGTTGCTATCGTGAGGGCGTCCGCACGGGAGGTTTCTGGTCCGCGCCAGCGAACTCTGGTCTCAGCCATGAATGGGAGGGCTGAAGTGACCGAGGTATGGCAGATGCTCAAGGCTTCCGCATGCCAATCCGGCACCAACCGGGGCTGGATCACGTCCCGGGCGAGAGCCGCCTCCTTGCTCGCCCGTCCGGAGGCACGCAAGAGCGCGCGGGCCATCGAACTGCTCGCCGCCTGGGATCGCAGGCTCTGGTCCGAGTACAGCTGCGGCAGGTAGCCGCCCCTCTGCAGACCAGCGCTAGGGCAGCAGGACGTGCTTGGTCCTGGTGCCTTTCTGGCCCGCCGTGGCCTCGTACGCCCGGATGGCGTCCTCCAGAGGCCACGTGGTCACCTCCGCCGGCAGCAGCCGCCCTTCTTCGAAGCCCGGGCGCAGTTCCTCGAGTATCTCCGCCGTGTCGGGGCCGCTCAGAGCCATGGTGTTCACCCCCAGGAGCCGCGAACGGTTGCGATAGAAGTCGATGAGGTCGAAGGAGACCCGCCTGTCCGCGAAGCTGGTGATGGCTATCTGACGGCCGCCCGGGCGGAGCGACCTCAGAGCAGGCTCGAACAGCGCCCCGCCGACGGCATCGAGCACAAGGTCCACCCCCTTGCCCTCGGTGAGGAGCCGGACCTCTTGGTCGAGTTCCGTATCGATCGTGCTGATAACGGCGTCGGCGCCGGAAGGATTGTGCGTGCTGGTGGACGCCCCGATGACCTTCGCCCCCTTCCAATGCGCGATCTGGGTGGCTGCACGGCCCACTGCCCCGGACACGCCGACGACCAGGACGGTCTCACCGGGCTGGACCTCGCCCGCCCGGACCAGCGCCGACCAGGCGGTCACGTACGGGACGCCCACCGAGGCGGCCTGCTCCATCGAGAGTGACGCCGGCTTGGCCGACAACCAGGCCGCGGGCATGGTGACGTATTCGCAGTGCACGCCGTCTCGTACCACGCCGAAGCCGGGACCGCTCCCCCAGACCTCCAGTCCGGCAGGTGCGGCCCCGCCGGCGACGACGCCCGCGAAATCCCTGCCGGGCACGCGGGGAAGGGGCGAGTTGAAGTGGCCGGCCACGTTCTTCACGTCGCTGGGGTTGATGCCGGCCGCTGCGATCCTGACCAGCGCCTCGTCCGGGCCTGGCTCCGGGAGGGGGACCTCCCGCAGGACGAGGACGTCGGGCGAGCCGTACTTGTCGAACTGGAGTCTCTTCATGGCAGCCCCTCCCATGGCGGTGCGGCCGGCATGCGCCGGCGCTCAGGCCTCACAGGACAAGCATAGACGACGCCGGAACAAGAAGAAGCCCCGCCGCTCCGGGGGGAGGGGCGGGGCCTTGTTGCAGCGGCGCCTTTGCCGAAGCTACCGGGAGCGCCAGAACCTCAGCGACCCCACGGAATCCTGGACGAAGCACAGGGTCACTATGATGCCGCCCACGACGGCGATGAGCAGAAGTCCGAGTCCGGCTGACATGATGTTCCTCTCCTGTTCTCAGGTGTATCTTGCTGCACCCTATGGTAAGAGTATATTCACTTTTCACCGTCATGCAATAGGCAATCTGCCCCATTTGGTCCCATTTATCCCTTAAGATAAGCGTAAAACGGCACCACTGCGACGACCGGTCATTCGCTAGTTTAGTATTCAAACACTCACTAATGGGAAAACCGGGGCCGCGCGAGGCGCCGGCAGCAGCCTCGGACGGCGACCGCTCCGGCCCCTTGGGCACGCGAACACGGTCCGGTCTCCTCGGCCGCGCGTTGTAGACTGGGAGCGGCATGAGCAGGCAGACATCCAAAGAGACCAAGCAGCGCCTCACCCGCGCCACCCTCGAGGTGGTGGCCAAGGAGGGCGTGGAGGGCGCTACGACGTCTCGCATCGCCGAAGCGGCGGGTCTTTCCCCCGCGGCGCTGTACAAGCACTTCGCCACACGTCGAGACCTGCTGCTGGCCGCACTGGACGATCTCTACGACATCATCCACAAGGAGGTGCTCGAGGCGACCTCGGAATCCGACGTCCTCGAGCGGCTCCGCAGCATCGGCCGGCTGCACTCCGACCTCATCGTCTCTGGGCGAGGCAGCTTCATCTACCCGCTGTTCGAGTTCCTGGCGGCTCCGCCGGAATCGGGGCTGCGGGAGGCGCAGGGGGTCCGGCAGCTCCAGATGATCCAGGCCGTCGCCGCGATCGTCGAGGAAGGCAAGGCGCAGGGGTCCATCGCCCCGGACACCGACGCAGAGCAGGTGGCCTGGCAACTGCATGCCGTGTGGTGGGCCGAGGACATCTCGCATCTCATGGGACTCGACCAGTTCGTCACCGCCGGGCGCTCCAGCACCATCATCAACAACATCCTGGGCAGGCTCCCCAGCCGCATGGCCTCGGCCGGCCAGGACGAGGATCTGGCGAAACTCAGGAAGCTCCTCGACGCCTGTCCGCTGGTGAACCCGCCCGAGGCCTGACGTGCCCGGACCGTTCCCGGTGACCATCGCCGTCGACGTGCGCTTCCGCGACATGGACGCGTTCGCGCACGTCGACAACGTCGTCTACTTCGAGTACTTCGAGATGGCGCGGGTCGCGTATCTCGACCGCATCGGGATGCCCATCCCCGGGCCGGCGTGGCACGATTTCGGCTGGGTCATCGGCTCCACGTGCTGCCGCTACAAGGCGCCGGTCGTCTTCCCCGACACGCTCGAGGTGGGTACCCGGGTGGCGGCCATGAGCGACGACCGGCTGCTCATGGAATACAGTGCGTTCAGCCGGAAGCTCGGCAGGGCGGCCGTCGAGGGGCAGGCCCTGCTCGTCGCCTATGACTTCGACGCCGGTTGCGCCATCCCCATCCGGGACGACATCCGCAAAGCCGTCCGCGAGCTGGAAGGCGGCCCGCTGCCGAAGGTCCCGCGCGGCGCCGGACGGATCTTCCCGAGCGCTTGAAGATCGTCACCGCCCGCCGCACCGGCGCCTGCCGGTTTGACCTTTCGCTCAGGAGTCCTTACTGTGTTGCCGATGGTCCCAGCAGGTCCGTTCGGCAGGGAGGACATTTGGCACACGTGGCGCTCAAGAGGCTGACGCGCGCTCTGCGCGTGCCGCTGGCCGCGTTCCTGCCGTTCGCCGTCCTCCTGGCCGTGGTCACCCTTCTCCATGCCGGGACCGCTTTGGCCGGTACCGCAGTCCGCTACGACGACACGGACATCCACATCGGCTACGCGGGTACCTGGTCGTCGTACGCCAAGTCCACCGCCTGGAACGGCGCTTACGACCGGGCGTCGCTCGACGGCTCCGCGGTCTACGTGGCCTTCTCGGGCACGCGGCTCGACTGGATCGCCATGAAGGGGACCACAACGGGCAAGGCGGACGTGTACCTGGACGGGGTCTTCAGAAGGACCGTCGATCTCTCCAGCGCCGTGGCCGTTTATCAGCAGGACGTCTGGTCCACGGGCACCCTGCCCGCCGGCACGCACCTGGTGAAGATCGTCCGGAACGCGTCCAGCGCCGCGGGCACCTACATCACCATCGATGCGGTAGACGTCATCGGGACTCTGGTCTACCCGGCGCCGGAAGTCGCCGGGCTCAGTCCGGGCATGAGTTGGACGGAGGGCGGGCAGACCGTGGTCGTGTCCGGGGCAGGGTTCAACGGAGCCACCGCCGTAACCTTCGGCGGCGTGGCCGCCAAGAGCTTCACGGTGGACTCCTCCACCAGGATCACCGCCGTGGCCCCGGCCCACGCCGCCGGCACGGTGCAGGTGCGGGTGAGCGGCCCCCGCGGGGCCAGCGCCGACACTGCCGCCGACGACTTCGTCTACGAGGTGGCGACGCAGCCCACCATCACCGGTATCTCCCCGGCTGTCGGGACTTCGTCCGGGGCCAACGTCGTGGCCATTACCGGCACGGGGTTCATGGGCGTCAAGGCCATCACCTTCGACGGGGTCAAGGCGCTCAGCTTCACCGTCGAGTCGTCCACGAAGATCTACGCGGCCACTCCGGCGCACGTCGCCGGGAAGGTGCGGGTGCAGATCACCACCGCCGGCGGCACCAACGCCGACACCGCGGCGGACGACTTCACCTATCTCAACCGCTACGATGACACCGACGGCCGCATCACCTACGCCGGGACCTGGGAGGCATACGCCACCCGGGCCGCTTGGGGCGAGACCTATCGGCGGAGTTGCACCGGCACGAGTTCCGCCAGCATGTACTTCACCGGCGAGCGCTTCGAACTCATCGCCACGAAGGGCCCCACCGGGGCCCTCGTCGACGTCTACCTCGACGGCGTCCTTCTGACCAAAGTGAACCTCTACAACGCCACGTTCCTCCATCAGCAGAGGGTGTGGTCCACGGGCGCCATCGGCGGCGGTCTGCACAAGGTGACCCTCGTCCGCGACGCCTCGAACGCGTCCACCCGCTATATCACCCTTGACGCGGTGGAGGTCCTCGGCAGCCTGGGCAGGACCGGCCGCATCGAGCAGTCGGACACGCGCCTGGCGTTCTCCGGGGCGTGGTCCACCATCTCCAGGACCGGTGCGTCGGGCGGCAGCTACAAGCAGGCGGCGGCTGGGGGGGCCGAGGTCACGGTGCGGTTCCACGGCACCTACCTGGACTGGGTGGCCACCAAGGGCCCGGCTATGGGCACTGCCTGGGTCTCGCTGGACGGCGGGCCGGCGGTGAGCGTCGATCTCTATTCGGCCTCGGCCTGGTATGAGCGAAAGGTGTGGGACACCGGGCCTCTCGCCTACGGCGCCCACGTGGTGAGGGTCTGGTACGACGAGGCGAACCCCTCCGGGGCTTTCATCACGGCGGATGCCTTCGACATCGAGGGGACGCTGGACCAGGCCTATGCCCCGAAGCGCATCGAACAGACCGACACCCGGCTCATCTACTCCGGCACCTGGTACACGACATCCGTGGGCGCGGCTTCGGCCGGCACTTTCAAGCGCACCACCTCGGCGGCGGCATCGCTCGTGGTGACGTTCAGCGGCACCCAGTTGGACTGGATCGCCACTATCGGCCCGGGTATGGGGAAGGTGGACGTGTCGGTCGACGGCGGACCGCCCCAGACCGTCGACCTCTCCGCAGCGGCCACCGTCTACCAGAGGAAGGTCTGGTCCACCGGCGCGCTGGCCAGCACGACGCATCTGGTCGAGTTCTGCCTGAGCGAATCCACTCCGGCCGGAACTGCCCTCAGCGTCGACGCCTTCGACCTCCAGGGCACGCTGCCCTCCTCGAGCGCCCTCACCTCGTCGGAGATCAAGTGGGCCGAGCAGCGGCTGGCCGACCTGTCATACCGGCCGGGGTCCATCGACGGCGAGTACGACACCCAGACCCGTTCCGCCGTGGTCGCCTTCCAGAAATGGGAGGGGCTCTCCCGGACCGGTGCCATCGACGCCGCCACCTGGAAGAGGCTGCAGTACGCAAGACGCCCGGCGCCCACCAGGGCGGGGACCACCACTCCCTGGATCGAGGTCGACAAGACCAAGCAGGTGCTCCTGCTCTGCAAGAACGGCTACGTGATCTGGACGATCCCGGTGTCCACCGGCAACGCGAGCATCGGCGTGGTCACCCCGTCGGGAACCTTCGCGATCTGGTGTAAGGACACCGCCCTCGGCCCCTGTTACTGGGGGCTGGGAGTCACCTACTACCAGGAATCCTCGATAGCCATCCACGGCTATCCGAACGTCCCGACCTACCCAGCCAGCCACGGCTGCGTCCGCACCCAGATCTGGGATCAGGACGCCCTTTGGCCGGCGGTCTTCATCGGCACGAAGGTCTACATCTACTGACGGGCGGCGTCGCCCGCGCCGGCGCCGACCGCTGGGGCGGGCCCAGTCCCGGGTCCGTCGGGCCGCGCCGCCAGCCACGCGCGAAGGTCCGCCATCCGCTCCAGCGTCTCCGCATAGCCCTGCCGGTACAGAGCGTCGAGCCGGCTCACGTCGCGCTCCATGCGACTCACCACCAGGGGCTTCACCGGGCGTAGGACGAAGGCCGTCCCGGCCGCCTCGAGGGCTGCCAGGTGGTCCAGACAGGCGTTGTACTTGGAGTGGCGCGCGCCAAGCGCGCGCCGGAGAGCGGGGTAGCGCGCCAGTGCCAGGGCCCCGGCCATCCCCAGGCTCTGCGGTCCCTTGCGGTACCCGGCGTTCTGGGTGAGCACCACCACGTTGCGCGGATTGCCGTCGGCCATGGAGCGGGCGATGGGGATGGGGTCGCTCACGCCCCCGTCGGTGAACAGCCGCCCGCCGATACGGACCGGCGGCGACAGCGCCGGCAGGCTGCTGGATGCCCGGAGCACCGTCCGGACGAACCAGCGGCCGTCCTGGCCTCGCTGGTCGAAGTAGACCGGCTCGCCGGTGGCGCAATCGGTGACGCCCACGACCAGCCGGCGGTGAGAGTCTCGGAAAGCGTCGTACTTGAAGGGCGCCAGATCGTCGGGGAGCGTCTCGAACAGGAAGCGCATCCCGAACCAACTGCGTTCGAGGAGCATGTTCTTGAAACCGGCATACCGCGGGTCGGCGGCCAGGTCCACGAAGACCTTATGGTTGCGTTCCCGTTGGCCGGCAACGTAGTCGGAACCGGCGTTGGCCCCCGCCGACACGCCGACGACGTAGGGGAGATCGAGACCCTCATCCATGAACGAGTCGATGACGCCGGCGGTGTACGCGGCGCGCATGCCTCCACCCTCGAGCACCAGCCCGCACCCGTCCATCGGTAGCCCTGTCATGTCCAAGCCGCCTTTCACCCGGTGGACGATACCACGCGATCATCCGGGCCCACCGGCGGCCCCAGGGCATCGGTTCTTCTGGG
>CAIQPS010000044.1 GCA_903873715.1 uncultured Actinomycetes bacterium | reverse complement strand
TCGGCGTCAACCGGCGTGGCGCGTCATGACTCGTCAGTCATCCCAGCGGCGGAGCGCGCACCGGACGGCCGTGCTGAAGGCAGCGGCTGCATCCGCTGCGCCGGCTAGGACGCCCCCATGCGAGGTGTGTCCCGCGTTCACGATAAGGCTGATCGCAGCCACCTCCAGGCCCTCCTCGACGGCGGCGACCAGTTCGGGAGGTCCGGACATGCTCACCGCGGTGCCTCCCAGCGCGCGCAGGTACTCGAGTTCGGCCTCGGTCTCGTAGTTGGGGCCCGGCACCGCCACGTGCACTCCCGTGCACAGCCATGGCGGAGACCCGGCTTCCTCGAGGATGCGGCGGGCAAGTCCCGGGCCGGTGGCGGGCAGCCGGCGGGGCGCTGTGGGCGCGGCGGACCCGGCTCCGCACAGCAGCGGCGTGAGGAGGTCGAGCATCTCAGTGGCCACCACCATGTCGCCGGCGCGCCGGCCGAAGGCCACGGCGCCGCAGGAACTCGTGAGTAGGAGCCGCTCGACCCCCCAGCGGGCCAAGGTCCTTACCGGTAGCTGTAGCTCGCTCAGATCGAAGCCCTCGTACGAGTGCGGCCGGCCTTCGAGCAACACGACGTCCCCATCGGGACCGGCCGCCAACGAGACCCTGTTCGGGTGGCCGCTCACGGCGCCTTCGGGCCAGGCCGGTATGTCGCGGTACGGCACCTCCGCCCCACGCTCGAAGCCCAGTGCGTCGGCCAGCCCGGAGCCGAGGATGACGGCCGTCTTCGGCGGCGGGCCGAGCGTCTCCCGGAGGAAGGCTGCGGCGCGCTCGGCGTCCTCCGGCGATACCTTTCCGGGGACCCTGCGGGCGTTCGGAGAATCCCCGTCGCAGCCCCAGGAGGCGGTGTACGGCCGCCATCCTCGTGATGGTCTCAGCGAGGTCAGCGGGTCGCCTCCCAGGTCCGGTTCGCGGCCCGTGAGCGAAGAGAAGGCGGTAGCGCCGGTGTCCGCAAGGGTGCCCTCGTAGACCGCCGCGGGAGCGCCGGCCGGACGTGGATACAGGAGCACCGGTACGTACTCCCGGCTGTGGTCAGTGCTGACCGTGGTCGGGTCCACCCCGTGGTCGGCGGTGATCAGCAGGGAGTCCCCGGGGCGCAGAGCCGCCACGATGGCCGGGAGCGCCGCATCCACCTCCCGCAGGCCGGCCGCGAAGCCGTCGACGTCGTTGCGATGCCCCCAGACCATGTCGAAATCGACGAGGTTGGTGAACAACAGGCCCTCGTCGAAGACTGCTCGGTCGGAGCATCCCTGGAGCAGGTCCAGCACGAGCCGCAGGTTCTCGGCGTTCGAGGCGATCTTGATCTTCTCGGTTACGCCGCGCCCGGTGAAGATCTCGCTGATCTTGCCTATTGCCACCACCGGCACGCCCGATTCTTGCAGCCGGTCGAGATAGGTGGGACCGGGGGGAGCGAGGGAATAATCCCGCCGGTCTTTGGTCCGCACGAAGTCTCCGGGGGATCCCGTGAACGGTCGTGCGATCACGCGGGCGACGGCATGGTTTCCCGCGAGGATATCCCGGGCGATCTCGCACCATTCATAGAGTAGTTCGAGCGGCACGATCTCGACGTGCGCCGCCATCTGGAACACGCTGTCCGCCGACGTGTACACGATGGGCTTTCCCGTTGCCAGGTGTTCCGCGCCCAACTCGTCGAGTATCGCCGTGCCGGACGCCGTCTTGTTGCCGAGCACACCCCTCCCGATGCGCACCTCGAACGGGCCGAGTACCTCTCGAGGGAAGCCGTGCGGGTAGGTCGGGAACGGTCTGAGCGTGAGCACCCCCATGTGCTCCCAGTGCCCCACCGTGGTGTCCTTGCCGGCCGAGATGGTCGCCAAGCGCCCTGTGAGGGCCGACGGCTCTCGTACTGGCGGGACGCCGGCGATCGGGATGATGGTGCCGAGCCCCATCCGTTCGAGGAACGGGAGCCGCAGGTCCACGACCCGGCTCAGGTTGCCGAGCGTGTTCGACCCGGCATCTCCGTAGTCGGCAGCATCCGGCAGGGCCCCGGCCCCGACGCCGTCCAGCACCATGAAGACGAACCGGCTCATGGCTTCTCCGAGTGGGCGCGCGGGTGCGCTTCGCGATAGATGCGCTGCAGATGCGCCGTGGTGACGTGCGTATAGATCTGGGTGGTCGACAGGTCCGCATGGCCGAGCATCTCCTGGACGGCGCGCAGGTCGGCCCCGCCTTCGAGGAGGTGCGTGGCGAAGGAGTGGCGCAGCGTGTGTGCGGAGATGTCGTCGGGCAGGCCGGCCTCGCGGGCGTACCGTTTGATGATCCCGTGCAGCCCCTGCCGGGACAGCTTCCGGCCCCGGTTGTTCAAAAAGAGCTCGGCGGACTTGAGCGTGCCCGGGCCGCCGAGGAACGGGCGGCCCCGCTCGTTGTAGGCGCGGATGGCCGCCACCGCCATGCGACCGAGCGGCACGATGCGCTCCTTGTCGCCCTTTCCGATGGTACGCACGAAGCCCACTTCCAGGTCTACGTCTTGGAGGCGCAGCGCCAGGGCCTCCGAGGCCCGCAGGCCTGCGCCGTACAGGGTCTCGAGCAACGCCCTGTCCCGCAGACCGCCTGGCGTGGCTTTCGGTCTGGAAAGCAGCTTCCCTACCTCATCCACGGTGAGGGTGCGGGGCAAGGTGGATTCCAGACGCGGACTGGGAAGCGCACGAGTGGGGTCGACCTCGGCCAGGCCCTTTTCCACCCTCCTCTTGAAGAACGACCGGATGGCCGCCGCCTTGCGCGCCCTGGTCGCCGGACGCCACTCCCCTCCGGCCAGATAGTCCCGGACGTCCTCCGTGCTCGCTTCGGGGAGGATCCGGCCTCGCTCGCGGAGGTAATCGGAGAACTGCAGCAAGTCGCGCCGGTAGGACTCCACAGTCCGCTCGGACAGACCGTCCTCCAGTCTGAGGGCCCGCAGATGGGCGGTGAGGGCAGGGTCTGGCGACTGCGCAGGATTCATAGCGTCGGTGCCAGACTACATGTATTCGATGGGCAGCACGTACTCCAGAGGGAAGTACGGGAATCCTGTGGCCTCAGACACTTCCTTGATGGTGACCTTGCCCTCCATGGCGTTGATGCCCCGGGCCAGCGCCTGATCGGCCCGTGCGGCCGCCACAACCCCGGAATCCGCCACCGCGATGATGTACGGCAGCGTCGCATTGGTCAACGCAATGGTGGAAGTCATCGGGACCACCCCAGCCATGTTGTCCACGCAATAGTGGATGACCCCGTGCTTGACGAAGGTCGGCTCCCGGTGCGACGTCGGCTCCGACGTGGCGACCGTGCCCCCCTGGTCGATACTCAGATCCACGATCACCGACCCCGGTTGCATCTGTCGGACGGTGTCCTCAGACACCAGTACCGGCGTGCGCGCTCCGGACACGAGTACCGCACCGATGACCACGTCTGCCGCCGCGACCTCAGCCTCTATGGTCAGCTGGTCGCTGTGCAGCGTCTCGACGGCCGGGAGCATGCGCCGCACCGCGCCCAGCGCATCCAGGTCGATATCGAGCACCTTGGTGCGCGCTCCCATGCCTGAGGCGATCACCGCGGCGTTCGAGCCGGCGTTCCCGGCACCGAGTATCACCACGCTGGCCGGTTTCACGCCGGTGGCCCCGCCCATGAGCTTCCCCTTGCCGCCCTTCATCCTCTCGAGGAAGTACGCGCCTATCTGTGGAGCCAGACGCCCCGCTATCTCGCTCATGGGCGACAAAAGCGGGTGCCTGCCGTCGGCGGTCTCGACCGTCTCATAGGCCAGACAGGTGGCGCCACTGGCCACCAAGCCGGCGGTCAACCTCTTGTCGGGAGCGAGGTGTAGGTAGGTGAACAGGATGTGCCGCGGCTCCAGGCGGGAGATCTCCTCGGGAAGAGGCTCCTTGACCTTGATGAGCAGCTCCGCCTGAGCGAACACACCCTCTGCGTCGGGCACGATGCGGGCGCCCGCGGCCACAAAGGCGTCGTCAGAGAAAGAGGAGCCCTCTCCGGCCCCGCGCTGCACCAAGACTTCGTGCCCGCGCTTGGTGAGTTCTTTCGTCCCAGCAGGGCTGAGTGCTACCCGGTACTCTTCTTCTCGGATCTCGGTGGGTACTCCGATTCGCATGGCGCGCCTCGATCTAGCGTCCGGTGTCTACCCCAGGCCGGGCCGCCCGCAACAGGAGCAAGGCGGCGAGGCTCTTCGCGTCCTCGAGCTTTTCGGGATGCTCGTAGAGGTCGCTCAATCTGTACCGTACCACTTGCAGGTCTTCGTCTTCGTCGGGATCGGCTTCAACGGTGGTCAGATCCTCCGCCAGGAAGACATGCAGGATCTCGTTCGCGAAGCCCGGGGATGAGAAGAAATGCCCCAGCCGCGTCCACGACGCGGCTTCGAGACCGGCCTCCTCACGCAGTTCTCGTTGAGCGGAGACCGACGGATCCTCACCAGGCTCCAGGCCCCCCGCCGGGAATTCCAGCAGCAACTGCCCTATGGCGTGCCGCCACTGGCGGACCAGCGTGACCTCTCCCGCTCCGCTGAGCGCTATGACCACCACGGCGCCCGGATACTCCACGACCTCCCTGGTGGCGGTCCGCCCGCCCGAAAGGGCGATGTCGTCCACGCGAACATTGATCACCTTGCCCGCGAAGACCTCCCGCGATCCGGTCACCTCCGGGCGCTCAGGCGCTCGGCCTGGGCCGGCACTCACTCGCCGGCTCCGGAAACGGTCTCTGCCCCACCCGGACCGTAGTCCGGCGCCATCAGGATGAGCCTGAGGCAGACCGCGCACAGCCGCTCGAGGTCGTCGAGGCTGCAGTGCTCGTCGGGACTGTGCACCTGGATCATGCCCGCGCTGAGATTGACGGTCGGCAGGCCCCGTGCGTTGAGGATGTTGGCGTCCGAGCCCCCACCGCTGGCGTGGAGAGCGGGCTCGAGCCCCAGGTCGCTCACCGCGGCCTTAGCGAGGCGTACCACCGGGGACCGGCCGGTCAGGGCGAAGCCGCTGTACTCGTGAACCATGGCGATGTCGACGTCCACGCCCACCTGGGCTGCCGCCGCGTGCATGGCGTCCACCATGGCCGCCGTGGCATTGGCCAGTTTGGCTTCGTCGTGGCTGCGGGTCTCGCCCTGTATCTCGCAGAGATCGGGGATGATGTTGGTCCCCACGCCGCCCTTGATGATGCCCACGTTGGCGCTGGTCTCTTCGTCTATGCGCCCCAACTCCATGGCGGCGATGGCCTTGGCGGCGGCCTGCAGGGCGCTGCGGCCCCGCTCGGGCTCGACGCCGGCGTGAGCCGCCTGGCCGCGGAAGGTAGCGGTGAAGGTGTTGTGGCTGGGCGCTTTCACCGTGATGCCCCCTACCGGCCCCGCCGAATCGAATTCGGCGGCGAACGGGCTTTTCAGCACCTTCTCGTCAAAGTGTTTGGACCCCACCAGTCCGATCTCTTCGCTGACCGTCAGGAGGATCTCGTAGGTCGGGAAGGGCCGCCCCGAGGCCCGGAGCAATTCCGTGGCATGCACGATGGCCGCCACGGCGGCCTTGTCGTCCGAGCCGAGGATGGTGCGCAGCCTGTTCCTGAAGACGCCGTCCTCACCGAGGTACGGCTCGATGCGGTCCGTGGGTTGCACCGTGTCGATGTGGGCGCCCAGGGCGATATGAGGATCGCCCTCGCCCTGCACCACGCACCACACGTTGCCCGTATCCCCCCCGATGCGGTCTCCCGTGTCGTCCTCCTGGACGTCCACGCCGAGCGCGCGCAGATCGGCGTGGACAGCGTCCGCCATCGCCCGCTCGTGCCTGAACGGACTCAGGATGGTCGTGTACTTGAGAAACAGCTCCGTCAGGCGTTCGCGAGACGGCTGGGGAGCTTCGGTCATTTCTTCTTCTGCCCCGCTACGGCGGCTCCGATGAAGTCACGGAACAGCGGGTGAGGGTTGGTCGGCCGGCTCTTGAACTCCGGGTGGAACTGGCAGGCCACGAACCACGGGTGATCGGGCAACTCGATCAACTCCACCAGCCGCTCGTCCGGCGTCGTGCCGCTGATGACCAGACCGGACTTGAGCAACTGTTCCCGGTACACGTTGTTGACCTCGTAACGGTGCCGGTGCCGTTCGTAGATGATCTCCTTGCCGTAGGCCTCGAACGCCTTGGTACCCTCCACGACCTTGGTCGGCGACGCACCCAGGCGCATCGTGCCACCCATGTCGGCCACGTCCTTCTGCTCCGGCAGCAGGTCGATCACCGGGAATTCCGTGGTGGAGTCGAACTCGGACGAGTTCGCGCCGGGCATGCCGGCCACGTTGCGGGCGAACTCGGCCACGGCCACCTGCATCCCCAGGCACAGACCCAGATACGGGACCTTGTGTTCGCGCGCGTATTGCACGGAAAGGATCTTGCCCTCGATACCGCGGATGCCGAACCCTCCGGGCACCAGCACTCCGTCGGCCGATTCCAGCCGGGAGGTTATCTCTTCCTGTTTGAGCGTCTCGGCGTCGACCCAGATGATCTCGAGGTTCTTGCCGTGGTGGATCGCCCCGTGCTTCAGCGCTTCGACCACGCTCATGTAGGCGTCCTGCAGCTTGACGTATTTGCCGACGATGGCGATGCGCACAGGGTCCTTCGCCGTCTTGAGCTTGTCCACGAGGGTGAGCCATTCGCCCAACTGGGCGCGGCCGGTCTCGAGGCCAAGCTTGTCTACGACGAGGCCGTCCAGCCCCTCCTCCTGCAGGTTGAGGGGCACGTAGTAGATGTGCGGCGCATCCACGCAGCTGATGACGGCACGAGCCTCGACGTCGGTGAAGAGGGCGATCTTCTCCTTGAGGTCGTTGCTTATGGGCCGGTCGGACCGCACGACGATGATGTCGGGCTGGATACCGATGCTGCGCAGCTCGTTGACGCTGTGCTGGGTGGGCTTGGTCTTGAGCTCGCCCGCCGCGGTGATGAACGGGATGAGTGTGACGTGGATGTAGATGCAGTTCCTGCGCCCCACGTCGTTGCGGTACTGGCGGATGGCTTCGAGGAACGGGAGGCTCTCGATGTCGCCGACCGTGCCGCCGATCTCGGTGATGACCACGTCGATGTCGGGGTTCCGGCCGACTCGAGTGATGCGTTCCTTGATCTCGTTGGTGACGTGCGGGATCACCTGAACGGTGCCGCCCAGATAGTCGCCTTTGCGTTCCTTGCGGATGACGTTGTAGTAGACCGAGCCCGACGTGATGTTCGAATCGCGAGTGAGGACCTCGTCGATGAACCGCTCGTAGTGGCCGAGGTCCAGGTCGGTCTCGGCGCCGTCGTCCGTCACGAAGACCTCACCGTGCTGGAACGGGCTCATGGTGCCGGGATCTACGTTGAGATAGGGATCGAACTTCTGGATGGTCACCTTGAGCCCGCGGCTCTTGAGAAGGCGACCGAGAGAAGCGGCTGTGATGCCCTTACCGAGCGACGAGACCACTCCACCCGTGACAAAGATATGCTTGGCCATGCTCACCCCTACCCCGTTGGTTGGAACCGGTAGGCGCATGGCGAGCAGACCTGTTACGGCCTCGTGACTGCCCCGCGCCTTTCATAGTCTATCAAGCGCACCGGTGTGCTGAGAACCGGTTGTCAGCCGGCGAGGGCCCTCTCCCGCAAGTCCCTGGCGTGCGCCATGGCCTCATCGTCGTCTGGACTCCCGCCCATCATGCGGCACAACTCCTCGACGACAGCCTCCCCTTCGAGGCGCAAGAGGCGGGTGACAGCCCCTCCCCCGCTGCTGGATTTGTCGATGGCATAGTGCCTGGTGGCCAGGGCGGCCACGTGGGCGAGGTGCGTCACCACGACGACCTGCGAGCGACCGGCAAGCTCACGGAGTTTCTGGGCGACCGCAACTGCCGTCCGCCCGCCTATGCCCGCATCGATCTCGTCGAACACGAGGGTCTCGTCACCACCGGCTCCCGCCAGGGCGCACTTGAGCCCCAGCAGCACCCGGGAGAGTTCTCCGCCGGAGGCCGTTCGGGCCAGACTCCGCGGCGGCTGCCCAGGGTTCGCGGACAACAGGAACTCCACCGAGTCGCCACCGGTCTCGCGGAGGGCATCCCAGTCGGGGTGCGAGTCGAGTGCGACGGTCACGACGGCTTCGGGCATACCCAACCCAGCCAATTGGCCGGCGACGGCGTGTTCCAGCGCCGGGGCAGCCGTGCGCCGCGCGGCGCTCAGCCGTTCGGCGAGGCCGGTGGCCTCGGCCCGCCGGGCCTCGGCCTCCTCCTGAAGCCGGGACAAATCCTCTTCGCCCCGCTCCAGGGAGCCCAGCCTGGCAAGCGCATCGTCCAGGAAGGCCACGGCGGCTTCGGTGCTCCCACCATACTTGCGCGCCAGGTCCGTGTAGACCCTGAGGCGCTCGTCCACCTCCCTCAACCGGGCGGGATCGACGTTCACGCGCTCCACGTAGTGGCGCAACTCGCGCGACAATTCCACGAGGGCGTAGTTGGCCTCCCGTATGGACGCGGCGTATGCCTCGACCTCGGGATCGACGGCGGATAGGCTGCCCACGAGCGCGGCCGCCTGCCCCACCAACTGGGCCGCGTCACCCTCGGAATCCTCGCTCTTGAGGAACTCTGCAGCCTGTCCGAGGTTGTTCTGCAGATCCTCGGCGCTCGACAGCACCCGTTGCTCCGCCTGGAGCGCCGCCTCGTCTTCGAGCGACAACTTGGCGGCACCGAGTTCGGCCGTCTGGAACCGGAGCAGGTCGATGTCTCTCAGACGTGCCGCACGGGCCCTCAGACTCTCGTCGAGGCGCCGAGCGCTCTCCCGAGCCGCTCCGTACGCCTGGCGATAGGCGGCAGCCAGGCCAAGGGTCTCCGGGCCGGCCCATCGGTCCAACACGTCCAACTGGTACCCCGGATCGAGAAGGCGGCGGTATTCGTGCTGGCCGGCGAAGGACAACAGCCCGGCGGCGAGCCCCCCCATGGTGGCCACCGTGACCGACGAGTCGTTGACATAACAGCGGTTGCGGCCGTTCCTGCCGAGCCGGCGGGTCATGATCACTTCGCCCGGCGCATCGAGTCCGGCAAGTTCACGGAGGTCCCCTTGGATCTGCGCGAACTGCTCGTCATCCAAGTCGAAGACGGCTTGGATGAGGGTCTCCTCGCCGGCGTTGCCGACCAGTCCATCCTCTGACCTCTCCCCCATGAGAAGGCCGAGAGCCTTGGTGAGCAGGGTCTTGCCGGCGCCGGTCTCACCGGTGAGCGCGGTAAGCCCCTCGCTGAACTCCAGCGTGGCATCTTCGATCAGGACGAAGTTGCGTATGGCGAGCGACGCCAGCATGGCTTCCCGCCCGCCTAGAGGAGCCGGTCCCGGAAGTGGTGATACAGACTGTCCCCCTCGAGCAGAGCCAGAGTGGCCACGCCCGGTTCGGTCTCTATCCTCATCGTCTCGCCCGGGCGCATGGTCGCCGTGCGTTGGCCGTCTATGTCGATGAAGCAGTCATCCCGTCTCGAGGTATTGGTGATCTCGAGGATGTCACCGGGCGCCGCCACCACGGGCCTCACGCCGACCGCATGAGGGGCGACGAGGCTGATGACGTACGCGTCGACGGCGATGCCCAGCAGAGGCCCTCCGGCCGCGAGGCTGTAGGCCGACGACCCTGCCGGCGTGCCCACGACCACTCCGTCGCAGAGCACCTCGAACAGGGTCACGCCGTTGATGCGCAGGGCCAGAGAAGAGGCATCGGAGCGGTCGCCGCGCCCCACGACCACGTCGTTGGTGGCCCGGAACTCCGCAGCCTTCAGGCGGGCCTTGAGACCCAGGAGAGAATGTTCCGTGTATCGGCCGTTTAGCAGCGCCTCGAGTCCCGCGTCGAGTCCCTCGGGAACGATGGTGGTGAGGAAGCCGACTCGGCCGAGGTTGACGCCGGCCACGGGAATGCCCCTGTCTCGCGTCAGGTGGAACCCTCTCAGCATGGTGCCGTCCCCACCCAGTACCAGGCAGAGATCCACGGAGTCCAGGTCGTCCCCGAGGATGGCGACGTCGGATCGGTGGGTCAGGAAGTCCCGGTGTTTCTCCCACTCTGCTGCCGGAGCAGCAAGGGAGATGCCTCGCTCGGCGAAGAACGCCACAGAACGCTCGAGAGCGGGAGCGGACACCCCGGGATCGCCGTGGGTCATGACGACCACTCGCCGGATCTTACGCTTCACCCTCGTCCTTTCCGTCGTCGGGCGATCCGCCCATCACCGTCAGCTCCACTGCAGCCTCAAGCGTATCAAGCGCGAGCCCCTTTGCTCCACCGCGCTCGATGTGCAGGAAGTACTCCACGTTCCCGCCGGTACCGGGCACGGCCGACCGGCAGACGCTCAGGAGGTCGACTTTCAGCTCGCCGAGGGCGAACTCCGCTGCCCCGCGTAACACCCGCCGATGGACCGCCGGGTCGCGGACGATCCCGCCTTTGCCCACGTCCTTGGGGCCGGCCTCGAACTGCGGCTTGATGAGGATGCACCCGATGAAGCGGGGGGCCATGCAGGCCACCACCGCCGGGAGCACTTTCGTGACGGAGATGAAGGATACGTCCATCGTAAGGAGGTCGGGCACCCACGGAAGGGTGCCGGGCTCCAGATAGCGGGCGTTGACCCCCTCTATGACGTGCACCCGCGGGTCTCCGCGCAACCGGCTGTCGAGTTGGCCTCTGCCGACGTCGAGAGCGATAACCCGGACGGCCCCCCGCTGCAGAACGCAATCGACGAAACCGCCGGTGGAGGCGCCCACGTCGATGCCGGACGCTCCGAACACGTCGATCCCGAAGGTGTTCAAAGCGGCATCCAACTTATCGCCTGCACGGGACACGAACCGAGGGCGCTCCTTGAGGCTGATCTCCGCAAGCTCGCTCACTTGAGTCCCGGCTTTGTCGCTCACGACGCCGTCCACGAGCACCGAACCGGCCATGATGAGCCCTCGAGCCGCGCTGCGGCTGGCGGCTAGACCGCGGGAGAGGACGAGTTCGTCCAAGCGCATGCGGACCGCGCGGGGCATGTGCGACCTACGACGCCGGAGTACCGGGGTGCAACGCCGCTCGACCGAGAACGCGGAGAGCTGCGGCCGAGATGGCCTCGGCGGTGAGACCCACGTCCCGGCGCAGGAGGTCCAGAGACCCATGGCAGACGAAGGCGTCAGGGAGCCCTATCCGCTCGATGGGGCGGCAGAGCCCCTTGACGGACATGAATTCCAGGACCGCCGAACCGAACCCGCCTGCGAGTGCGTTGTCCTCGACGGTGACCACGGCGGGATGCGCCGCGATGAGCTCCTCTACCGCCCGATCGTCGAACGGGTGAACCCTCCGGACTCCGGCCACGGTAGCGCGGACACCTTGGGCCGCGAGGAGGTCGGCGCCAGCGGCGGCCCAGATGGTCGCCGGCCCGGCGGTGAGCAGCAGGACGTCGGAGCCGGAGCGCTCCACATCCACCCAGGGCGGCGCGAGCGGCTTGATAGGCCTCTCCAGCTTGGCCCCCACGCCGGCGGACCGGGGATAGCGGATCACCGAAGGTCCGTCGAGCGTCAAGGCGGTGGCCAGCATCTGCTGGAGTTCGGCCTCGTGCTTGGGTACGAACACCGTGAGGCCGGGGATGATGCGCAGGAAAGACAGATCGAAGGCGCCGTGATGGGTGGGTCCATCCTCGCCGACGAGTCCGGCCCTGTCTACCGCGAAGATCACCGGGAGACCCTGCAGGCACACGTCGTGCACGATCTGGTCGTAGGCTCGCTGGAGGAAGGTGGAGTAGATCGCCACGATCGGCCGCTTGCCGCTTGCCGCCAGCCCTGCCGCGAACGCCACCGCGTGCGCTTCCGCGATGCCCACGTCGAAGAACCTGTCGGGAAGAGCCTCGCGCAGCAGGTTGAGGCCGGTGCCCGTCGCCATCGCAGCGGTGATGCCCACCACCCGCTCGTCGTTGCGGGCCAGTTCCACCACGGCCTCCCCAAAAGCCCGCGTGAACGTGGTGGGCCCCTCCGGGTCGAGGTTCTTGCCGGTCTCCACCGAGAAGCGCGGCGTCCCGTGATACCGGCCCGGCTGCTTCTCTGCCGGGGCATAGCCCTTGCCCTTGACCGTCCGGCAGTGCATCAGCACGGGTTTGCCCATCGCCAGCGACCGGCGGATGCTCGCCCGTAGATCGTCGATATCGTGACCGTCGATGACGCCCACGTACGTGAAGCCCAGCTCTTCGAAGAGCATCCCCGGGACGAGGGCGGCCTTGATGCTGTCCTTGAGCTGTTCTCCCACTGCCGCAACCATGTCGCCGACGCCGGGCAGGCTTTGCAACTTGCGCTCCACATCGCGTCGCCAGCGGTACAAGGTCGGCTCGGTGCGCAGCCTCGAAAGGTAGGCGCTCATGGCGCCGACGTTCTTCTCGATGGACATGGTGTTGTCGTTGAGGATGACCAACACCGGGATGCCGATATGCCCGGCATGGTTGAGGGCCTCGTACGCTATGCCCCCGGTCAGCGCGCCGTCGCCGATGACCGCAACGACCTTGCCGGGGTGGCCGCCGGCGACCATGCCGACCGCGGCGCTCACCGAGCTGCTGCTGTGCCCGGTCCCGTAGACGTCGTACACGCTCTCATTGCGGTTGGGGAACCCCGAGAGACCGCCGTACGTGCGGATCGAGTCGAAACAGTCGAGGCGCCCGGTGAGGATCTTGTGCGCGTAGGACTGGTGGCCCACGTCCCAGACGATCGCGTCCTTCGGAGTGTCGAGCTCCGCATGGAGGGCGATGGTGAGTTCCACCACCCCAAGACTGGCGCCGAGGTGGCCGCCGTTCTCGGAGATGGTACCTATGATCTCCTCGCGGACCTCCTCCGCCACCTGCTTCAGGCTTTCGGAGTCGAGCGTTCGCAGGTCGTCCGGCAGCTTCAGTCTATCGAGCAGACGCGCCGGCTTTTCACTCATCCCCCAGCCTCCTGGGCACGCACGGTGCCGGCCACGGAGCCGAGCACTCCGTTGACCAGTGCCCCGGCTTCGTCCGAGCAGAAACGTTTCGCGGATTCCACCGCCTCATCTATGACCACGGCCGAGGGTACATCCGGTTCCCACGTGAGCTCATACGCCGCAAGGCGGAGAATGGCGCGCTCGAGGACTCCCAGCCGCTGAAGGCTCCACCCTTCCACGTGCTTGCCGAGGACCTCATCGATCTCGGCCCGGTGGGACCCCACCCCACGCACGAGAGCTGCGGCATATTGGTCGGGCTTGGGGTCGTCGCCTCGGGCCAAAGCCTCATCGGCGCTGAGGTTCAGCAGGTCCTGCTGGTAAAGGACGAACACGGCCTGACGCCGCGCAGATCTGCGCCCGCTGGACATGACGGAGGCCGGCTAAACGCCTACGGGGAAGACGCCGTTGAACGCCACGTCGACCGCGGCGACCTTCAAGCCGGTCATGGAAGCCAGCGCGTCGGCGATGGTGCGGCGCACGGACCCGGCCAGGGATGGCAGGTTCTCACCCATGCGCGCGTCCAGTTGTATGGACACGAAGCATTGCTCGCCGTTGACGGCAATCTCGATGGGACGCGTACGGACCAGCGGCAGCGGACTGTGGATGCGCAGGCGCGCGTCGCCCTCGAGAGAGCCGCGCACTATGTTCTCCAGCACACTGGTGGCGATGAGGTACTGCGTCATGCTGCCTCCTTACGCCCTGGTCGCATACTCCCGGGTGCGGGTGTCGATGCGGATGACTTCGCCCTGCTCTATGAACAGCGGGACGTTGATGACGGCACCGGTCTCGAGAACGGCCGATTTCGATCCGCCGGAGACCGTGTTGCCCTTGACCGCACCCGCGGTCTCGACGACCTTGAGGTCGACGAAGGTGGGAAGTTCGACGTCGAAGGGCTGATCGTCGATGTAGATGACGTTCACTTCCATGTTGAGCGTCATTAGGTCGAGACGACCCTCGAGCACGGACTTGGGAAGCGACAACTGCTCATAGGATTGGTTGTCCATGAACACGAGCTGGTCGCCATCCTCATACAGATACTGCATGGGGTGCACTTCGGTCCGCAGGTTTTCGAACTTCTCCTCGGGGCGGAACGTGCGCTCGATGACGTAGCCGGTGGAGGCGTTCTTGAGCTTGGTGCGGACGAAGGCGCCGCCTTTGCCCGGCTTCACGTGCTGGTATTCGAAGATGCGGTAGATATCGCCCTCGAACCGGATTGTCATACCTACCTTGAAGTCACTGGTCGAGATCACTCTACCGGCCTCCGACTATCTGTTACGTCTACTTCCACTGCCTGTGGCGCCTTCGGCGGGCCTCACCCGTCAGACGCGACCCTGAATTGTACACTACCCGGCGGCCATATCGTGTAAGCGGTGCACGGCTTCAAGGTATCCCTGCGGCCCCTTGCCCGCGACCGTGAAAGACACCACCGGTGACACGACCGAATGGCGCCGCCATTCCTCGCGCGCCGCGATGTCGGAAAGATGCACCTCGGCCACGGGACAGCTCACGAGCTCGAGGGCATCCCGGATGGCATAGCTGTAATGGGTCCACGCGCCTGGGTTGACGATCATCGCGTCCGCCTTGCGGTGCTCGTGCAGCCACTCTATGAACGTACCCTCGTGGTTGGTCTGCAGGCAGATGCACTCCCAGCCGACAGCGGCGGCTTCCGTGGTGATGGCCGTCTCAAGTTCACCAAGTGTCACCGTGCCGTAGTGCACGGCAGGTCTCTCCCCCAGCATGTCGAGGTTCGCCCCGTGGAGCACGACAAGGGTGGTCATTCCCGGATCACCTCCAACGCCTCGGCGAACAGCCCATCGGGCAACGCCATCTTCCAGACGGGATCGCCCACGGCGCGCAATCCCACGAACCCCTCCGATCCGGCCACCACCTTCTTATCCTTGGCGGCAGCCGCCTCGAGTGTCTCTATGGGGGGCAGTCCCACCTTCGTGGGGAGGTCGAGAGCCTCAAGCAGGCTCTCTGTCCGCCGCCGCACGCCCGGGTCGAGCCCTAGGGCCCTCTCGCTCACCACCAGAGCGACCAACAGTCCCAGGGCCACCGCCTCGCCGTGGCCCAGACGGCCGAAGCCGAGGGTCACCTCGAGTGCGTGCGCCGCCGTGTGACCGAGGTTGAGCACCGCCCTGCGACCGGTGTCGCGCTCGTCCTCGGCGACCACCAGGGCTTTGTAGCGGACGCATCTCCTGATGAGGCGGCTCAATTCGGCGGGGTCGCGCTCGCCGATCCGCCCGCGGCCGTTCTCCAGACAGCCGAACAGGGCTTCCCCGCTCAATAAACCGTACTTCACGACCTCTCCGAGGCCGTTCACATATTCTCTCTCCGGTAGGGTACCGAGCGTGTCCGGGTCGATGACCACCAGCCCAGGCTGGTAGAACGCCCCCGCCAGGTTCTTGCCCGCGCTCAGGTCGATGGCCGTCTTGCCGCCCACGCTGGAGTCCACTTGGGCGAGCAGGCTCGTCGGGACCTGCCAGAGTCCGATCCCCCGCTGATAGGTGGCGGCAGCGAAGCCGGCAAGATCGCCCACGACTCCGCCTCCGAGCGCCAGGACCACGTCATCGCGGCGGGCGCCTTCAGCCGCGAGCCACTCCCAGCACCGTGCCAGCATGCTCGCGTTCTTGGTCTCCTCGCCCGCAGGAAGGACCAGGTGGCCGCTCGAGCCAGCCGCACCGATCAGTTCCCGGACCCTTTCGCCCCAGGCAACAGACACGTTCGTGTCCGTGATCGTGAAGATCCTGCCGCCCCGTGCGGCGACGGCGCGCGCCCTCGGGCGCAGCACATCCAGGGAGCCGGGTCCTCCGGCGATGGTGGAGGGACGTTCTGTCCCCGTCAACCGCATGCCCCAGCTTCGTGGCCACGAACCCCCGGAGGCCTCTACCGCCGACGCGATCTCGGCGGCCAACTCCTCGACCCCACGGCCTGCGACCGGGACCACCCACTCGGCCACGCGTTCATACGTCGGCCTGCGAGAAGCCAACAATGCCTTGAACGCAGCAGGATCCTGCGCCAGAGGCCGGGCTTCACCCCGGGCGCGCTCCCATGCGGACTCGGCATCGATGTCCAGGAGCACGACCCCGCCGAGGGACTCCAGCAGCGTGGCGGCCTCTCCCGTCTCCAGGGTGCCTCCGCCAAGGGACAGGACCAACCCGGGCCCGGCAGCCGCATCGGACCCGTCCGGACGCTTTTCACCGATCACGGCCTTGAGGGCCTCAAGTTCTCTTGCCCGGAACTCCGCTTCCCCGTGGCGGGCGAAGTAGTCGGCGATAGGCATGCCGACGCGCCGCACGACCTCCTCGTCGAGGTCGACGAACGGCACGCCGAGAAGATGCCCTACCGCGGCGCCCACAGAGCTCTTGCCACTGCCCATGAAGCCGGCCAGAGCTACGAACGGCGCCATAGCCCCCTCTTCTCCAGCTGCAGCTCGTACGCTGAGACGGCGGCTTTGAGATCGGCCAGACTGTCTCCCCCGAACTTCTCCAGATAGGCGCCGGCCACGACATAGGCCACCATTGCCTCGGCCACGACCCTTGCGGCCGGAACGGCACTGACGTCGCTGCGCTCGTAGTGGGCAGCGACCGGCGTCATCGTACCGAGATCCACCGACGGGAGAGGTGTGGTCATGGTGGGGATGGGCTTCATCGCCGCCCGCACGACCAAGGGCATGCCTGTGGTGATGCCTCCCTCGACGCCCGCGGCGTTGTTGCCGGTCCTCACGATCCGGGATGAGCCTGCTTCGCCCTCCACCTCGAACGGGTCGTGTACCTGCGAGCCCGGCAGTGCGGCATTGGCGAACGCGTACCCGATCTCGGCGGCCTTGATGGCGGGTATCGAGCCTAGAGCGCCCAACAGTCGGCCGTCGAGGCGCTCCTCGGGCGAAGCGTAGCCTCCCAGGCCGGGGCATTGTCCCCAGCACCACACCTCGAAGACGCCTCCCAGGGACTCACCTGCCGTGCGCGCCTCGTCCACGGCCGAACACATCGCCGCGCTTGTGAGCGGATCGTCGCAGCCCACCGGCGAACGCTCCACCTCGTCCCAGTCGATGGATGCGGGGTTCGAGAGATCGGGCCGCCCCTCCACTGTGACGCCGCCGATCGCAGTGACCCGGCCTTTGATGGTCACACCGAGCTCCTCGAGGAGACGCTTGCAGACGGCTCCTCCGGCCACGCGGCCGACGGTCTCGCGGGCACTCGCTCTCTCCAGGACGTTGCGCATGTCCTGATGGCCGTACTTGGACATTCCCGTGAGGTCCGCGTGCCCCGGCCGCGGGATGGTCAGTGGCGCGGGCCGTTCTGCACCGTCCGGAAGCGGATAGGGCGACATGCGGTCGCCCCAGTTGGCGTGGTCTCTGTTCTCCACCAGGATGGTCACGGGCGTGCCCAGGGTGAGGCCGTGCCGTACGCCGGTGAGAAGGCTGCAGCGGTCAGTCTCGATGATCTGCCGGCCGCCACGACCGTAGCCGCCTTGCCGGCGAACGAGTTCGCGGTCGATGGCTTCCGGGGTCAGGGCGAGCCCGGCGGGCAAGCCGCTCAGAACGCATACCTCCGCGGGCCCGTGCGATTCCCCAGCAGTGGTCATACGAAGCGAGGTCATACGAGGTCCCCCCGGTCGCCCATAGGCCTGAGATGGTCTGCGGTCGAGAGGCACCCGCTGCGGCCCCGAGGGGCCGCCCGGTGGTTACTCGAAGACGATCTGATGCTCCGACAGAGTCAGAGTAGTACCGTCATCGCGTACCAGAGTGACCGTGTAGGGCTGAGAGTCAACGTAGATCTGCACGACCCTGATCTCGCCCCAACTGGTCGACACCCTGTCGTTCTCGACCTTGTCCACACAGACATCATTGTCAACTTGGAAGGTTACCGCACCTGAGCCGTCCGTATGGCGCACGATGGACAGCACTTGGATCATGTGCTTGTAGAAAGACGTCGTGGAAGTCGCGGGAACGGTGGTGCTGGTAGTCGATGTGGAGCCGCTGGTGGTGCTGGTGGTGGTGCTCGACGTACTGGAGGTCGTCGTGCTACTGCCGCTCGTCGTGGTCGTCGTGCCGGAAGGCGTGGTCGTCGAAGACGAGGATCCCGCCTCGGTCGTCGTCGACTCTTGCTGCTGCACGAACGGGTCCTTGCTCTGGAAGCTGGAATACCGGTCGGCCGGAGAGACCACGATCGGCTCGTTACTGGCGTCGGCGACCGAAGCGACGGTGGTGCCGACTTGGCCGCGGCTCACCGTGCTGGAGGTGGACTTGTCGGAGCCGCCACCGAACCCGAGGCATCCGGACAGCAGAAGGGCGCACCCCGCCACGAGGACGGTCCCGGCGAGAAGGTTGCGATAGCTGCGGGTTCTCATGTCCGCCGTCCCTTAGTTATTCGAAGTGGTCGAGTTGTTGGAGGCGCTCGCGGACGAGCTTCCGCCGGCCGGCGCGGCAGGGGTTGATCCGCCCGCACCCGACTGATCCATGCAGAACGCATAGAGGATCATTGTCACGCCCAGCGTCGGGCTGTCGCTCTCCGCTATGACCGGGGTCTCGTCGCCGGAGTTGTCGCCCGACCCGTCTTCCGACCCGGACGCGGTTTCCGAGCCCTGAAACTTCAACTGCACCGACTTGACGGTCATGAGCCGACCGGGCGTCGCAACGAGTTGCTCCACGCGGTAGGCGAAATCGCTCAGGTCGAAGTACGTACCGGTGAACTGGAGCTGCAGCGGCACGATCTTGAAGCCGTCGGACTCCGTGGCCTCACCCGGGACGACTGACAAGAAGTCGATCCCAGCCTGGTCGGCCAAGTCCTGGATCTGGACAAGGAGGCTCGGCACCTGGTTGGCCTGCGGGACCATCTTGGCCAACTCCATGAGACGGGCCTGGTTCTTCTGGCCTTCCGCTCTCGTTGCCTGGGACTGGGCCAGCTTCGCCTGCAACTGCGACAACTTGTCCTGCTGCTCGCTGATCGAGGCGTTGGTGTCGGCGATGTCGGCGCGGAGCGGCGAGATCAGGAAGAACCACGCCACGGCCACTACCGCGACGAGCGCTACACCGGCCAGAAGCAAACGCGTCTTGCGGCTCATTGCTCCGTGACCTCCACATCACTCAAAGGAAGCGCTCCACCGGGCTCACTGTTGACGACCGCTGCGCCGATGGCGAACGATTTCAGGGACACCGAGTCGGCAGCGCCGGCATCCATGCCGGTGGCTTGCGAGAGCGTCACGTTGCGGAGCCCGGGGATCAACTGTAGACGGACTACCAGGCGAGAGACGTCTTCGAAGCTGTACGTCTTGCCTTCTATCGTGAGGGTGCCCGACCCGACCACAGCCGATTTGCCGGTGGGGTCCGGAGCCGAGTTAACGGGATCGTCGGCCGTGAGTTCGAGGCTTTGGAACCACGCGTTCTCCGGCACCACCAGGCTGACGGCATCCAGGACGTCCGACAGCAGCGTACGGGAGCTGTAGATGTCCTGCACCACTGCCTGCACGTCCTCACGCTGACTGGCCAGGAGCTCGTACGGACGAAGCGCGTCCACCTGCTGCTGCAGCTGGGAGGTTTGCACTTCCAGGTCCGCCAGTTCCTGCTTCCGCTGGTCCAGCACGTTGCTGAGCATGTAGTAGCCGAAGCCCAGGCCGAAGATCACTATGATGAAGAGCCCCACGATCGACAGGAAGCCCCAATCTGTCTTGGTGCGCGGACGTTCGGTCCGTGGGATGAGGTTGATGCGCCGGGCCATGTCAGTCTTCCTCCGGCATGGCCAGTCCGATGGCCACGGCCAGCGAGGGGCCGATGAGAGCAAGGGTGTCGTCCGGCAGGCTCGAGGTGTTGTCGGACACCCGGCTCAGAGGGTTGCCGATCACGACCGGAAGCTCGAGAGCCTCGGCGAGGTGTGCATCCAGGTTGCGCACGAGGGTACCGCGGCCGCTCAGGATGAGTTCCCTCACCGGCATGCTGCCGTCCTGGCTGTGGTAGTAGTCGAGCGAGCGGAGTATCTCGTCGACGAGCTCAGCAGCGGCCACCCCGGTCTGACGTTGCGTCTCCGCGATCACTTCCGCCGAATACACATCTCCCTCGGGGGCGAGTGGCCCTGGTAGGCCGACCGACTGGGACAGGCGGGCCGCGTCCTCGAAGGTCACGCCCCGGTGCTCGGAGATGACCTTGGCGAACCGGTCGCTCGAGAAGTTGACCACGCGCGTGAACTTGAGCGAGTCGTCCACTGCTATGACCAAGGTGCAGACCGAGGACGAGATGTCCAGGATGCCGCGGCAGATGCCCGTGCGGCTGGGGTCCGCCAGGTAGGTGTCGGACACCAGGGCGCGGAGCAGAGCCAGGCTGCACACGTCCACGCCTGCCACTTTGAGGCCGGCGTGCTTGAGAGACGCCAGAAGAGTGTCGATCATGCCCCTCTGAGCGGCTACCAGCAGCACATCCTGCTTGGGTTGACCGTCGGTATCGATGCGCTTGCCGCGGATCTGGAAGTCGAGCACCGCATCCTCGACGGGGATCGGGATGTAGTCCTGGGCCTGGAATTCGATGGCCCCCAGCATCTCGGCCTCGGTCATCTCAGGCATCTCTATGTTGCGGATGATGACCTTCTGGTTGCTGACGCCGACTTGCACCGTCTTGCCGCGAAGACCGTTCTTCCCCACGAACGTCTTGAGTTCGCGCCCGAACAGGTCCGCGTCCACGATCTCGCCATCGACGACCAGGCCCTCCGGAAGCGGGGCCTCGTGGTAACGGCGGAGCTTCAGCTTGTTGCCGCCCCCGGACATCTGGATGGCGGTGACCGAAGACGCGCCGATATCGAGGGCCAGGGGCCCACCCTGAAGAAGCCCTAGAGCCACGTCATCACCTCGGCGTCCTTGGCGTCATGTTTGTCGGTCTGTTCCACGTGTTGCCTCATTCGTCCATTCAGCCCGTACGGTGCGAACACCGTCCGTGCTTCGTATCGGCCTCTTTTCCAAAAAACTAGAGCGATTCCTGCGACGGTTCGCAGAACGAGGGCCAACGGGACCGCGGCCAGCACCCAAGGACCGAGCACGGCGCCCAGGAACATGGCGACCTTGGCCTCTCCAAAACGGACCCCGGAAGGACCCAGCAGAGAGAGACCCAGAGCCACCAGACCGGCTCCCACAGAAGCGGCGATGTAGTACCACCACTCCTGAGGGTCGAGGGCGATAGAAGCCGTGAGACCAATGATGGTCGCCGGCAGGATCAGACGGTCAAGAACGATGCCCAGATCGTGATAGATGAAGGCGAGCGCAACGAGCACCGCGATGGCGGCCCAGGCCAGGAGCACAGCCGGCGAATAGCCGATGCGCACGAAAGCGGCAAGGAAGCCGAAGCCTGTGAGCAGTTCCACCATCGGATAGCGCAGCGCGATGGGAGCGTGGCAGGAGCGGCAATGCCCACGAAGGAGCAGCCAGCTCACAACCGGCACGTTGTCATACCAGTGGATCGAGGCGCCGCATCGAGGGCAGTGCGATCCGGGGCTGACGAGGGATTCGCGGCGGGGCATGCGGTAGATGACCACGTTGAGGAAGCTACCGACGACCAACCCCATGGCGAACGACCAGAATGCAAGGTAATAAAGCACGATTCGAACCCTTCCTCTCTATCCTCTCTACCGGATATATCGGCTTGACCCGCTCGACCTTGAATCCGGCGGGGAGAGTCGACGCCCACGCTAGCGCGGGCAGAGGAAGGAATCAGTCAGACTTTGGTCCTAGGAGGGCAGCCAACCCCCGGCCACGAGTGCTGCTCTCAGCACCTGCTGGCCTGCCGGGGTCATGCGCTCGAGCGGCGGGCGGAGCGGTCCGGCCGGCAGGCCGAGCCATTCTACCGCCTGCTTGACCGGCGTCGGGTTGGGCTCTATGAAGAGTGCGTCCACCACGTCCATGATCCTGTAGTGGATGTCCTGCGCTTCAGGGAGACGGCCGGCCCACACAGCCTCGCACATCTGCTTGACCTCCAGCCCCACGACATGAGCCACCGCGGCGATAGCTCCTGCCCCGCCGTGAGCCAGGAGGCTCAAGGTCATGATGTCTTCTCCGGAGTAGATCTTGAAGGTATCCGGGTCGGTACCTCGGTAGATCTCCATGGTCTGGTGCATGTCGCACGAGCAGTCCTTGAGCCCCACTACGTTGGGGATCTCCTCCCAGCAGCGCACGATGGTCTTCGGCTCGATGTTCCGGCTCGTCCTGCCGGGGATGTTGTAGATGATGAGCGGAAGGTCGGCCGCTTCGCCGATGGCCTTGAAATGATTGAAGAGACCGTTCTGGGTGGGCTTGTTGTAGTAGGGGCCCACCTGGAGAGTGGCGTCCGCGCCCAAGTCGGCGGCCAGCCGGGTGAGTTCCACCGCTTCGTGGGTGGAGTTCGAACCGGCCGAAGCTATCACCGGCACGCGCTTCCGGGTCTGTTTGACCGTGGCCTCGATGACCTCTGCGTGTTCCTTGTGCGACAGTGTCGCGGATTCACCGGTGGTGCCGCAGGGCACGATGCCGTCGCAGCCGACCTCTTCGATGTAGTAGTCGACCAAAGTGGCCAGGCCGGGGAAGTCGATGCTGAGATCGTCGTTGAACGGGGTGATCAATGGAACGATCACGCCTCGCAGACTCCACTCCAGCTTTGCCGTCAAGGTCGCCCTCCAGTCGTTGCGCCGTCTACAAGCCCGGACTCGGCACGTCGCCACGCTCGACCGAGTTCAGGACGTCATGCATTATAGAGCCCCCTCAATCGTTTGTGCGTGCCGTTGCGCTGGCAACCGGCCGTCTGCGCACCGGCCCGACACGCTGACGGCGGCGGCGTGGGGATCGGGGGCCGGTGCTGTGATGGCACAAAAAAAACGAGCCCGCCATCACTGGCGGGCTCTAAATAAATCCCGGCGACTTCCTACTCTCCCACGGAGTTTCCCCCGCAGTACCATCGGCGTTGAGAGGCTTAACTTCTCTGTTCGGAATGGGAAGAGGTGTGGCCCTCTCGCTATGGTCACCGGAAACTTTGAAAACATGTTCCGGAGCGCTCATACGCGCACCCTCAAATCTGCATAGCGACGGAAGAAGTGTATTAAGTCAAGACCTCGACCGATTAGTACTGGTCTGCTGAAGACATTACTGCCCTTACACATCCAGCCTATCAACCAAGTGGTCTACTTGGGGTCTTACCTGGTTATCCAGTGGGAGATCTCATCTTGAGGTCTGCTTCGTGCTTAGATGCTTTCAGCACTTATCAGATCCAGACGTAGCTATCCAGCGGTGCCGTTGGCACGACAACTGATACACCAGAGGTCTGTTCATCCCGGTCCTCTCGTACTAGGGACGAGTCCTCGCAAATCTCCTGCGCCCACGACAGATAGGGACCGAACTGTCTCACGACGTTCTGAACCCAGCTCGCGTACCGCTTTAATGGGCGAACAGCCCAACCCTTGGG
>CAIQPS010000043.1 GCA_903873715.1 uncultured Actinomycetes bacterium | reverse complement strand
CCGGTGGCGACACCAGCACCACCGTCCCGCTGGACTTCAAGGGTGACGACCGCATCACCGTGTTGCTCATCGGCCTCGACGAGGGCTACGGCCGCGAAGGCGCTCGCGCCGACTCCATCAACGTGGCCACGCTGGACATGGAGACCGGCAGAGTGGCGATGTTCGGCATCCCCCGCAACCTCAAGCGGACGCCGCTGGGCCCCAAGACCTCCGAAGCGCTCGGCATGACCGAGTTCCCGGAGATCGTCAACGGCCTGTACGGGGCGGCGCTGGCCCATCCCGAGATAGCGCCTGACGGAGGTGACCCGGGCGCCGAGGCCATCCAGGAGACGGCGGAGGCCATCCTCGGGCTGCCCATCGACTACTACGTGGTGGTCAACATGCTCGGCCTGGTCGATCTGGTGGACGCCTTCGGCGGCGTGGACGTCAATCTGACGAAGGCCCTCCACATCACCTACTTCCCTCTAGCTGAGGGTGAGGGTAAGACTTCGTACGTCTTCAACGTCGGCATCAACCACCTCAACGGTCTCGAGGCCCTTGCCTACGCCCGCGACCGCCGCGACAGCAACGACTACGTGCGCATGGGCCGCCAGCGCTGCGTGCTGATGGGACTGCTCTATCAGAAGAGCGCTGCGTCGCTCACCCTGCGCTTCCCGAAGATCGCTGCAGCCATCAAGAAGAACGTGAAGACCAACATCCCGCTCGACGCCCTGCCCGACCTCATCCGGGTGCGGAGCAACATCAAGACCGACCAGATGATCGCGCTGGGCTTCACCCCGCCGGACTGGGTCATCGGCAAGGACGACTCGGCCCACTATCAGCCGGACATCCCGCTCATCATGCAGACGGTGGAGTCGATCCTGGTGGACCCCGACGGGTGGCTGGCGGTCAATCACGCCTTCTCGGAGGCCGGCTCGGACGACTGCTACGCGGTGGGTGACTGACCGATCGGCTCGAGCCGGGCCGAAAAATGCCGCAAGTAGTGCGCCTGCTCCACGATACGGTAGCCCGGCAACGATGCACGCTCTTCCCAGACTTTGAGCACCACCTCGATGACGTAGTCCATGTGGGACTGGGTGTAGGTCCGTCGCGGGATGGCCAGCCGCACCAGTTCGCGGGCAGCAACGGTCTCCTCGCCGGTGGCGGGGTCGGGGTGCCCGAACATGAGTGTGCCGATCTCGCAGGCCCGCACGCCGCCCGCATGGTAGAGAGCGTTGGCGATGCTGACACCCGGCAGCCGCTGCGGGGGGATGTGTGCGGCGAAGCGCTTGGCGTCCAGGTAGATGGCGTGACCACCCGTGGGCCAGAGCAGGGGTACCCCGTTCTCGCGGAGGTGCCTGCCGACATAGTGCGTGGACGTGATGCGATAGTTGAGATAGTCCTCGTCCACCCCCTCCTGCATGCCGATGGCCAGAGCCTCCAGGTCGCGGCCGGAGAGACCGCCGTACGTGGGGAAGCCTTCGGTGAGGATCAGGAGCACGCGCTCCTGCCGAGCCAGCTCGCTGTCGCGGGTGGCAAGGAAGCCACCCATGTTGACGATGGCATCCTTCTTGGCGCTCATTGTGCAGCCCTCGGCGAGGTCGCACATCTCCCGCACGATCTCGCGCACCGATTTCTCGGCGTAGCCGGGCTCTCGCTGCTTGATGAGGTAGGCGTTCTCGGCGATGCGGCAGGCGTCCAGGTAGAGGGGCTTGCCGAACTCCCGGCACACCGCGGCTACCTCCCGGGCGTTCGCCATTGAGACCGGCTGACCTCCTCCCGAGTTGTTGGTGACGGTCAGCATCACCAGAGGGATGCGGTCGGCGCCATAGGTCGCGAAGGCCGTGCGGAGCGCCTCGACGTCCATGTTCCCCTTGAACGGGTAGTCGCTGGACATGTCGGCCAGTTCCGCACATGGCAGGTCGAGCGCAGTCGCTCCCCGGTATTCGATGTTGGCTCTGGTGGTATCGAAGTGGCTGTTGTTGGGCACCACGTCGCACTCGGCACACGTCACCCCGAAGAGGATCCGTTCGGCCGCACGGCCCTGGTGGGTGGGGATGACGTGCTCGAAGCCCATGACCTGCCGGATCGAGTCCTGGAAGCGGTAGAACGACGGGCTGCCCGCGTAGCTCTCGTCGCCGCGCATGATGCCGGCCCATTGCTCGGCGCTCATCGCCCCGGTGCCCGAGTCGGTTAGCAGGTCGATCATCACGTCTTCCGAACGCAGGCTGAAGGTGTTGTAGCCGGCTTGGGCAAGCAGTGCGGTCCGCTGTTCCGGGGTGGTCATCCTGATCTGCTCCACCACCTTTATGCGGAACGGCTCGATGACAGTCTTGAACATCCCGTTCACCCCAGCATCTGTAGTAGTTGCTCCGCCGATACCCCCTCGAGCCCCAGGCTCGCGAGCGTCCGCCCGGTCGCCCACATGTCGACGCCTAGGAGCGAGGACACGAGTTCGACCACCGCGTCGATCTTCGGTGTAGGCACGCCGGCCACGCGGCCGAGCGAGGAGTAGAGTACCAGCCCCATGGGCACGTCCTCGGTGAGATAGCGCTCGTTCAGGGCCTTCGGGCCCTTCATCTGGAGGCCCGCCTCCAGCCCGCGGGGGCCGAACTGGCCGCCGAAGACCTTCCCCACCTCCTCCGGGAGCTCATAGTGAGGGGGCCGCAACCCGAACGCCGTGCGGATGGTCACCCTTTCTGCATCCACGGCGCGCATCACCTTCCAGGTGGACGGGGTCATCGCTTCCCGGTAGAGCCAGAAGTTCCCGCCGGAATGCTCGATGCGGCTGGCGCTGAGCAGGGTGGGCACCGGGTGCACGCAGGGGTTGGTGTTGTCCAATGCGACGTCGAGCACGTTGCCGACCTCGCTGATCTCCGGGTAGAGCTGGCGCAGGAGGGCGGCGGCCCGCGATGTGGCCGAGGCCGGGAGGGCTGCGAACGGGTTGCAGATGGTGTGGATGTACACCGCCACCTCGCTGGGACCGCTGCGCCGGGCGCCGTACGGGAGCGTGGCGCTCTCGCCGAAGACCAGGTCCTTCTTGATACCCAACTGTTTGAGAATGCGAGAAAAGACCAAAGAACCGAAGCCTCCGGGCAGGAGGAACACGTACTGACCGTCCTCCAGATAGGGGCCGATGAGGCGGGCGAACGGTTCCTGAGCCACCGACGGCGCGATGACCAGGACCACCTCGGCGCCGGGGACAGCTTCCGCGGGGTCGTGGGTGGCCATCGCCAGGTGAGCCGTTCCCACCCTCCCGGCACCGACAAGAGTGATCTCCCGGCTTTCGCGCACAGGGGCGAAGGCTTCCGCGAAGTCCGGAGATTCGAGCAGGCGGACCTCGTGGCCCGCGAGCGTCTGCTCGGCGGCGGCAGTGAGTCCCCCGTGACCTGCCCCCACGACTGCGATCTTCATGAGCGAGCCTCCTGGATATCAGCGTTCGCGAACGAGCAGAGAGTGGGCAACGCCCGGTCGACGGTCTCGGGGCTGACGCAGTAGGAGAGCCTGAAATGACCGGGGCAGCCGAACCCGCTGCCCGGGACCACGATCACCCGCTCTTCGGCGAGGGCCCTGCAGAAGGCGATGTCGTCGGAGATGGGCGAGCGAGGGAAGAGGTAGAAAGCGCCTTGGGGTTCGGGCACCACGTAGCCGGCGCCGCGGAGCGCCTCGAGCAGCACCCCCGGTTCCTGCGGTAGAGGGCCAGATCGACGCAGGCGCCTTGCAGCCGGGCGACGGCCCGTTGCATGAGGGCGGGAGCGTTCACGAACCCGAGAATGCGATTGGCCATGACCAGGCCTTCCATCAGCGACGCCACCTCGGGTATGGCGGGCTGCGCCGCCAGGTAGCCGATGCGCTCGCCCGCGAGGGAGAGTTCCTTGGAATAGCTGGAGGTGATGATCGTGTTCTCGTACGCTGCGAACACCGAGGGCACCTCGACGCCGTCGTAGACGATCTTCCGGTAGGGCTCGTCCGAGACCAGATAGACGAGGCGACCGGCCTCACGGGACGCGCGGCGCAGAAGCCCGGCCAGTCCCGCCAGGGCGCTCGCAGGGTAGACGCGGCCCGTCGGGTTGTTGGGGGAATTGATGAGCACGGCGCGCGTCCTGGGCGTGATGGCCGCCTCGATGGCGCCGAGGTCCGGACCGAAATCCGGGGCGGCCGGCACCGGCCGCAACACTCCGCCGTGGTTGGCCGCATAGAAGCCGTACTCCACGAAGTACGGGCTGCTGACGATGACCTCGTCGCCCGGGTCGAGTATGGTCCGGAAGATGACGTTGAGGCCGCCCGCGGCGCCGCAGGTCATCACCACGTTGCCGGCCGGGATCTCCACGCCCTGCTCCAACGACAGGTAATCCGCCACCGCACGTCGCGTGTCCGGGAAGCCGCCATTGGGCATGTAGCCGTGCAGCCGATGGGACGGGTCACTCAGCAGGTCTTCGAGGACCGCCCGGAACTCCTCCGGAGGCTCGGTGCTCGGATTGCCGAGGCTGAAATCCTGGACGGCATCCGGCCCGTGAAGGGCCCGGAGCCGAGCCGCTTCCTCGGACATACGCCGGATCCACGAGGAGCGGGAGGTCTCTTCCCGCATGCGCGCCGAAAGACAGTGGGCGCCGTTCATCTCACACCAGCTCCTGATTCAGTGTGTGGGTAGAGCGAGGCGAAGCGGGCCGCAGGCTCGGCCCGCACTCTACTGATGGGTGAGGGCCTTGAGGCTGGGTCGCCCGGAGAGCGGACAGGCGGGCATGAGCCTCCTCACGCCCCGGGCTCCCCACTCAACAACGACATGAGCTCTCGCACGTCCGGCTGCGCTTCGAGATGGATGAGCAGTGCTTCCACCCGGCCGGCAGCCTCCTGCGAAAGGTGCGCCTGCAGATACGGCCGGCCGACGTCCGCGACCTGTTCCAGCGTGAGCGGGTAGGCGGTGCCTCCCAGAGCCGTTTCGAGGTACTGAGTGAACCGCCGTCCATCTCTGGTCACGACCGTCACCTGGCCGCCGTGGCCGAGGCAGGTGGGCCAGTCCTCGCGTGCGATGAGCTTGACTTTCGCCATGGCGGCGACCGTCTCCAACGACGTCAGCCGGTCGGGGGAGGCAAAGCTCTGCATGTCGACGGTGCCTCTGAGCAGCACCTCCGACAGGGCGTAGGGAAGGCTGAAGCGAGCGGCGTCCAGGTTGTCCGGTGCTCCCCCCACGATGCCGGCGTCGGGAAGGTCGATCTCCACCTCTACGGACTCGATGTCTTCATTCGCCAGCCGGTGGCCGGTGAGCAGCATCATCAAGGCGTCGATGTGCGTGTGGAATGCCAGGCAGCACGGGAATTTCTTCACCCAGACCTGATGCACGGCCCACGGGGCCCTGCCCAGCACCGCCGGTAGATCGGCTCCTCGACCATCCCACACGGCGGCGAAGTGCCCCGCCGCGGTGTCGAGGATATCGGGCTGCCCGGTGCACCCTTCCTTGGCAAGGAGCGCCGACAGCACCCCCGCCCGCTGCACCCCGCCGGTCTCGATGAAATGCGCGCTCGACCCGAACTGCCCCCACCACCCGGATTGATGCACCATCGAGATGCTGAGGGCGTGCTGGGCCTGCTCGGCCGGGAGCCTCAGCAGGCGCGCCGCGGCCGCCGCAGTCGCGATGGGCGCGAACCACAGCACCGGCTCGATCATTGTGCCCCGGTAGAAGAGACCCCGGTCCGCGTCGATGAGCCGGGTACCCACCTCCCAACCGATGACGGCGGCGTCGATGAGTTCGCGGCCGGTGGACCCCACCATCTCAGCCAGGGAGAAGAGCGCCGGAAACACCCAGTAGTCGCCGACGGTGCTGGGGAACTCGTCGTCCTCGAGTTCAGACGCGTGAGCGAACACTCCGTGCGCCCACGCCGCGTTCTCGACGCTCGTCCGGAAGCCCGCGCCCACGATCGCGCAATCGGGCGCGCCGCCGGCGCGGCGGATGTACTCGGTCACGGTCGCGCCTATCGGCTCCCGCGCCCCGGCCACCATACCGGCCACGGTCTTGAGCAGCAGGCCTTTTGCCGTGTCGACGGTCTCCGCGGGTATGGCGTCCCCCGGCGTGCCGGCGATGAACTCCGCGAGCTGGCGAGTGACGGTCATCTGCTGCTCCCTTCCCCCGTACGGTCCCGGCGGCCTGCTAGTGCCCGCCTATCAGCACGCGCGGCAGGCGGTTGGGGAACTTGGGAAGACTGGGGATCAGGGAGCCGGAGACCGGCTTGCCGCCCTGCATGACCAGTTCCAGACGGTCGAT
Source organism: uncultured Actinomycetes bacterium (assembly GCA_903873715.1). Taxonomy (GTDB): domain Bacteria; phylum Actinomycetota; class Thermoleophilia; order RBG-16-64-13; family RBG-16-64-13; genus CAIQPS01. Next base: position 14,875 of record CAIQPS010000043.1, on the reverse strand, counting down.
GTCGTGCAGCACCGTGATCTCGGCGAGCGGATCGCCGTTGATGACCAGCAGGTCCGCTTCCAGGCCGGCCTTGATGCGGCCGACCTCGTCCGCGGTACGGATGAAGTCCGCGGCCCGGCCGGTAGCCGAGGCAAGAGCATCGCCCGGAGACATGCCCACTTTGACCATGGTCTCGAGCTCGCGGGCCACGGCGCCGCTCCACATGGGCGAGTCGGTACCGCAGGCGATGGGAACCCCGGCCTCCATGGCCAGCTGCAGCGCCCGGATGTTCCCGTCCCGCAACTGGATGCCATACTTCGCGCCCTCGGGATCGGGGTTGGACTCGGCGTGCCACACGGTGCAGGAGATACAGGGCACGTACCAGACCTGACGCTTGGCCATCTCCTGGATGCACTCCTCGTCGAGGAAGCAGCCCTCCTCGATGCTGTCCACCCCCGCCCGCAGCACGGTCATGACCGCCTCGTGGCGGTAGGCGTGGGCGCTCACCATGACCCCGGAGCGGTGCGCCTCGTCGCACATGGCGTCCACCTCTTCCTGGGTCCAGGGGGACCGATCGAGCTTGAGCCGCTTGCTCGGGAACTGGTCGTTCAGGATCTTGATGAAGTCCGCGCCCCAGCGCAGGCACTCCCGCACCTTCGCGCGGCAGCCGTCCACGCCGTCGCACCAGTTGGCCGGAACCGCAGGCAGCTTCGTGTACATCTCCTGGGGAGAGATGAGACCGCCGAGGCCGGGCAGCATCTCGAACGAGTTGGTTGCCTGCAGGACTGTGAGGGCCACCTTGAGCCGCGGACCGGCGATCAGCCCGTCGTTGATGGCGTCGCGGAAGCCCGCTTCCAGCCCGCCCAGGTCGCGGGCGCTGGTGGTGCCGGACTCGAGGATGCTCCGCAGCGAGTCGATGGACCGGCAGGCGTGGTACATGAGCGACCGGCTCTGCTCGGTGATGAGCATCTGGAACCAGGGTCCGAAATGCTGATGGCAGTCGATGAGGCCGGGCATCACCGTCCTGCCGGTGACGTCCACCAGGGCGGTGTCCGAGCCGAAGTCGCGATCGGAGCTGACCCCCACGATCTTGCTGTCTTCCACGACGACGCTGGTCCCCGGCCGCAGCGGGCTTCCCGTCCCGTCGAACACGTTGCCGCCCACCAGTGCGAATCTCATCTCGCTCTCCTTTGTCCCGGGCTGCTCAGAAGACCCAGCGTCCGTCTTTTTGCACCAACGCGCCGTCCACCCACATCTCGCCGCCCCGCTTGAGGTCGGTTATCAGATCCCAGTGGAGAGCCGACTTGTTCACCCCACCCGCCTCCGGGAACGCCATGCCCAGCGCCAGGTGCACGGTGCCCCCGATCTTCTCGTCGAAGAGGATGTTGCCGATCCAGCGATCGAGCCGGGAGTTGTTCCCTATGCCCAGCTCGCCGACGTAGCGGGAGCCGGCGTCCAGATCGAGCATGGTGTTCAGATGGTCCTGGCCGTCGGTGGCCGTCGCCTTCACCACCCTTCCGTCCTCGAACCACAGGCGGACGCCCTCCACCCGGCGGCCACCGGTGGGCGGGAATATGGCAGGGTAGGTGAAGGTCGCGTGGCCCTGCACAGAGGACTCCACCGGGCAGGTCATGATCTCCGCGTCCGGCAGGTTGATCCTGCCGCCGCAGTTGATGAAGCTCCGGCCCTCCACAGACATGGTCACATCGGTGCCCTCAGCCGTGATCCGGATGGTCTTGGCGTCTTTGAACACCGCATCGATGATCTTCTGTTGGTCGGCTGCCACCTTCGCCCAGTCCTGGTCGACGGCGCCGAAGACGTAGTCCTCGTACTCGGTGAGGGTCATCCCCGCGTCGGCGGCACCCGCCGCTGTGGGGAACATGGTCACCACCATCCGGGTGTTGCGATGAAGTGCGTTGCGCAGGGCCCCGTGCGCGATGTCGAGCTTGGCCACCCGGTGCGGGTCGAACTCGGTGCCGCCCGCCCAACCGGTGGGAGCGAGGATCCTGATGGACACGTCCAGGTCGTCAACCATGTGGACCCACGGATCGTTGACGCGGGGCAGGAGTTCGTCCGAGGCGGCCCGCAAGAGGCAGTCCTGGATCTCCGGGAAGTCGATCCTGGTCACGACCGGTCCGGCTCCTCGCTCGATGGCTTCGCGGGCCACCTCGAGCATCAACGGCTTCGCGAGTTCGCTGTAGCCCCAGACCATGACGGCATCGCCCTCATGGGTGCTCGTGCTGTGCTCGACGAGCGTCCGTGCCAAACGGCCGATCCGCGGGTCTACCATCCCCGATGCTCCCTTCCGGCGCGGTCCGTCCGCACCGCTGTCGTATTTGTCAACGACCTGCCTCCGAAGCCGCGCCGGCCCGCGGCGCCCCGCCGGCCGCGGCAGCGTTCCGCCCGCCCCGCTCGACCAGATGGCAGGCCACCTCGTGCCCCACTCCCTCGGCGCTCAGCACCGGCACCACTTCCCTGCAGATGGGAGCCGCGATGGGGCAACGGGGATGGAAGGGGCAGCCGGGCGGCACGTTGCGCGGGCTCGGGACCTCGCCGGTCAGGATGATCTCCTCCCCCGCGTCGTCGGGGTGACTGGGAAGCGCGTTGCTGAGCAGCACCTGCGTGTAGGGGTGCAACGCCCCGGTGGCGACCTCCCGGGCCGGGCCCACCTCCACGAACTTGCCCAGATACATGACCGCGATGCGGTGGCACATCCGCTGGACCACGGCCAGATCGTGGCTGATGAGCAGGTAGCTCACGCCCAGAGTCGCCTGGACGTCCTGGAGAAGGTTGATGATCTCCGCCCTGATGGAGACGTCGGCCGCCGACACCGGCTCGTCCAGCACGATGCACTCCGGCCGCGTGATGATGGCCCGGGCGACCTCGACCCTCTGCCGCTGGCCGCCGGAGAGTTCGTGCGGGTAGTCCTTGGCGATGCGGGGCAACAGCCCCACCGAGGTGAGGGCCTCGGCCACCCGCTCGTTGACCTCGCTCTTGGCGATCCCCTTCTGCGTCTCGGTGAGCGGCTCGCTCACCGTGCGGCCGACGGTCAGGCGCGGGTTGAGAGCTGTGTAGGGATCCTGCAGCACGGCCTGCACGCCCCGCCGGTAGCGGCGCAAGTCGTCCCCGCGGAGCTTCGCGATGTCGCCGCCTCGGAAGGTCACCGCGCCCTCGCTGGGAACCTCCAGCCGCAGGACCATCTTGGCCACAGTCGTCTTGCCGCAGCCGCTCTCCCCCACCAACCCGAGGGTCTCTCCGGGGTGGATGACGAAGTCCACGCCGTCGACCGCCTTGACGGTGCCGGTCTGCCGGCGGAACAGTCCCCGCAGGATCGGGAAGTGCTTGCGAAGCCCGTGGGCCTCGATCAGCGGCAGGGCGTCGGTCGCACCCGCCATGCCTGCCATCGCCTGGTCGCTCATGCCGCGCCCTCCACGTCCCAGCACGCCACCTTGTGCCCCGGCGCCACTTCGGCCAGCGAGGGCGCTTCAGTGCGACAGCGCTCGTGGACGCGCGAGCAGCGGTCGGCGAACCCGCATCCGGGGGGCAACTGGGCCAGATCGGGGGGATGTCCCGGGATGGTGCGCAGGCGCGCGTCCAGGTTGCGCTGCGGCAGGCAATCCATGAGCGCGCTCGAGTATGGATGCAGCGGGCGGTCGAACAACTCGCGCGTTGCGGCCGTCTCGACGATCCGCCCGGCATACATCACCGCCACGTGGTCGCAGACCTTCGCCACGATGCCGAAGTCGTGGGTGACGAAGATCATGCCCAGGTCGGTCTCCTTCTGGATCTCGCGGAGCAGCCGCAGGTACTGGGCCTGGACGGTCACGTCGAGGGCGGTGGTCGGCTCGTCGGCCAGCAACAGGCTGGGCTTGCAGCCTATGGCGATGGCGCCGACCACGCGCTGGCGCATGCCCCCGCTCATCTCGTGCGGGTAGGAGCGGATCTGCCGCGCGGGGTCGCTCAACTGGACGTGGCGCAGCAGTTCGAGAGCGCGCTCGTTCGCCGCCTTGCCGCGCATCCCGAGATGCACCTCGAGCGGCTCCCTGAGTTGCACGCCTATCGTGAGGGCCGGGTTGAGGGAGGCGAGCGTGTCCTGGGTGATCATCGCGATGCGGTTGCCTCGGATGTCGCGCATCTGCCGGGCGGTCTTCCGAAGGAGGTCCTCCCCCTCGAACAGGATCTGGCCGCCGACGATCCTGCCTCCGGGCTGCGGGAGCACCTGCATGACCGAGAGCAGCGTCATGGACTTGCCCGACCCGGATTCGCCCACGATGCCGAGCGATTCGCCGCGCCTGACGGAGAAGTTCACCCCGTCGACAGCCTTGACCTCGCCCCGGCGCACGAAGATGTGCATCCGCAGGTCCTTGACCTCGAGCAGGGGAGCACCGGCACCGGGCGCCGCGGGAGTACCCGAGCGGCCGGCCGCCGCCTGGTCGAGCGCGCCGCTCATACCTGCCTCAACTTCGGGTCGAGGCGGTCGCGCACCCAGTCACCGAGGATATTGAAGGATATGACCGTCAGCACGATGACGATGCACGGGAAGACGGCCACCCACCACGAGGTCTGGAGTTGCTGGTAGCCCTGCTGGATCATCGACCCCCAGGTGGCGTACTTGGGCGGGATGCCGAACCCGAGGAAGCTCAGCCCGGCCTCCATGACGATCACGAGGGCCACGTGCAGGGACATCAGCACCAGTACCGTCGGCAGGACGTTCGGCAGGATGTGCCGCCGCATGATGGTGAGCCGCGAGCAGCCGGCCACCCGGGCGAGCGCCACGTAATCGGCCTGCTTGACCGAGAGGGTCTCGCCGCGGACGAGGCGGGCGTAGGCCGGCCAGATGAGGATGATCACGATGATGATGACGTTCTGCACCGACGCGCCGAAGACCGCCGCCAGCAGCACGGCGATGAGGATCGCGGGTATGGACATGGACACATCGACTAGGCGCATCACCACCATGTCGAGCTTGCCGCCGAACAACCCGGCGAGCAGGCCGATGAAGGTGCCCAGGGCGGCCGTCAGCGCGATGGACACGATGGAGATCAGGAGCGCCATGCGGGCCCCGTAGATGAGCCGGCTGAGGATGTCGCGTCCCTGGCCATCGGTGCCCAGGAGATAGCTCGAGTCGGCTTTGGCCATGCCCGTGGGAGGCAGGAGCCGCTTGGACAGCTCTCCCTGGTTCTGCGGGTGCGGGGCGATGAGGCCGGCGAACACCGCGCAGACGAGGAAGACGATCACGATCAAGAGCGGTAGGGCCGGCGGCAGACGGTGCTGCTTCCAGAAAGACCGCAGCCCCAGCACCCAGCGGAGCGGAGGCACCTGCGCGACCCGCCGGGCGCTCACTGGGTCCTCCTGATCCGCGGGTCGAGCCAGCCATACAGCAGGTCGATGACGAACGCGGACACGGAGTAGAGCGCGGTGATCACCAGCACTCCGGCCATGGCTACCGGGAAGTCGCGGGCCTGGACGGAACTGACGATCAGCCCGCCCACTCCGGGCCAGGCGAAGACCGCCTCCACCACGACACCGGCGCCGATCATGCCCACGATCATGATGCCTGCGAACGTCACGACGGGCATGGCTCCGTTCCGGAAGCCGTGCCGCCAGAGGATGCGCGACTCGCGAAGCCCTTTGAGGCGCGCGAGTTTGATGTACTCGGTCCCCAGCACGTCGATCATCGACGAGCGGGTGAGCCGCAGCAGGGCCACCATGACGTAGATGGCGAGCGTCAGCGCCGGAAGGATCAGGTGGGTGATGCCGCCCCTCCCCGAGGTCGGCAGGACCCTCAGTCCCAGGGCGAAGATGAATATGAGGATGATGCCCATGACGAACGACGGGATCCCCTGCCCGACAGCGGCGAAGGCGCGCGCCGACTTGTCGAACCAGGAACCTCGTCGATGGGCGGAATAGACGCCCAGCGGTATCCCGAACAACAAGGCCAGCCCCAACGCGACGCCGATGACTTCGAAGGTCGCGGGGAACCGGCTCAAAACCATCTCCATGGCCGGCCTGCGAAAGACCAGGGACTCCCCGAAGTCCCCGCGGATGGCATGGGAGACGAACTTCCCGTACTGGACGTAGAGCGGCCGATCGAGGCCCAGGCTGGACCGTATCTCAGCCACCCTCTCGGGAGTGGCGGTCCAGGGGACCAGCAGACGAGCGGGGTCGCCCGACGCATGAAGAAGAAGGAAGACGACCAAAGAAGCCACGAACAGGGTCACGACCACCCGTCCGAACGCGGCTGCCAGTTGACGACCCATCGCCTGTCACCCCCTTTCGTCGATGTCGACGGCCGCCTCCGGGGAGGGCGGAGGTAGGTGCCCTCCCCGGACGGCGTCCGTGCCCGGCCCGGCGGGAGCTTCCGCACCCGAGGGGCCAGAGATGCGGTGGTTACTTACCGGACCACTTCAGGTACTCGGGGAACGGAGCGTACATGGTGGGCGCCGGCGGGTCCCAACCGGCGATCTTCGCGCTCGTCGCGTACGTCATGGACTTGATGCCGATCAGGACACCGTAGCTCGCGTCGTACATCTTCTGGCCGAGAGCGTGGGTGAGGTCGGCGCGCTTCGCCGGATCCAGCTCGTCGTGGGCCGCGGTCATCTCCGCTTCGAGCGCGTCGTTGCGGATGAAGAGGGCGCCCGGTCCGCCGACGCCCACGTTGTCGTAGATGCCCAGGGCTGCGTTGCTGATGACCTGCGGATACGCGAAGACCCAGGCCTGCTTCCACGTCCCTTGCTGTATCTGCGGGACCAGGTCCATCATGCCCGCGTTGGCGCGGGAGACCTTGAGACCGATCTTCTCCCAATCCTGGGCGACGGCCTCGATGATCTGCGGCCCGTCCACCGCCTGGTTGACGGCCAGCACCGGGATCTCGAACCCGTCCGCGTAGCCGGCTTCGGCGAGGAGGGCTTTGGCCTGCTCGGGATCGTAGGGCGGGACCACCCACTGGTCGCTGTATCCCGGTGTGCCCGGATAGTAGAAGTAGCTGAAGGGTGTCGTGGCGCCGTGGCCCTGCCAGAAGGCGTCGATGATGGCCTGCTTGTTGACGGCCAGGTTGAGAGCCTTGCGGACCTTGAGCGCCTTCTCCTGGCTCGCCGCATCGGCTTCGCCGACCCACGGGAACTTCGGGTTGTAGCTCGGGAACTTCGGAGTCGTCAGACCGGGCATGTTGACGAAGTAGGTGGAGATGCCCGGGAAGTCGACCACGTTGAAGCCGGCCGATTGGACCTGCTTCAAGGAGTCGCCCGTGGCCATGACCACGTCGAACTGACCGGACTGCAGACCCGCGATCCTGGTCGCCTCGTCGGGGACGGCCTGGTACTCGATCTGCTTGAAGCCCGGGGTCAAGCGCCAGTGGTTGGGAACGGCCTCGAACAGGTAGCTGCTGCCCTGGGTGCCCGAGACCAGCTTGTAGGGGCCGGTCCCCACGGGTTTGGCCATGGCATCCTTCTCGCCGACCTTCTCCATGTAAGCCTTCGAGGTGATGGTCGGGGCCATGTCGAGGTTGCACAGCTTGTCGAGGGCCTCCCAGAACGGCCTCTTCCACGTGGTCACGACCGTGTACTTATCCGGAGCCGTGATGGTGTCGAGGTTCACCTGCATGACCATGTTGGCGAAGCCCTGGGCGTCCTTGCGCAGGTACTGCTCGAAGCACCATTTCACGTCGTCGGCGGTCAGTTCCCCGTTGTCCCCGTGGAACATGACTCCCTGGCGCAGCTTGAACGTCCAGGTCTTGTAGTCGTCCGAATGACTCCATTCCGTGAACAGCCCGGGCTTGAAGTTGCTCGGCTCGGCGTTGCTGACCTCGATCAGCGGGTCCCAGATCTGCCACCAGGGCCGCGCGTCGCGCGGGCCGTTCAACCACGAGAACGGGATGTCGCGGCCGAAGTCCTCGACTGCGAACACCACCTTCTCGCCCATGGCCGCCGCGGCGCTGGTGGTCGTCCCGGCCGCGGTGGTGCCGGTCGTCGCGGCCCCCGACGTGGTGGTCACGGCGGCGGACGTCGTGGTGCCGGCTGATGCCGTCGTCGTGGTGGTCTCTCCGCCGCAGGAAGCCAGAAGGGCGCCGAGGCTGCCCCCAAGGGTTATCACGGCCCCGGAAATACCCGCCAGTTTCAGGAATTCGCGCCGGCTGACCGTGCGCGGTTCGGGCTCGCCGAGCCCATCGGCCTGTTTCTTGTCGTCTTCGAACGGTGACATACCAACCTCCCCCAAAAGCCTGTACGTGCACTGAACGCAAAGCCAAGACGATCGGAACGGGCGGCCCAGCGCGGGGCGCCCAAGCCCTCAGCCCTGATCTGTCAACCACCCCCTTCGCGCCATGGCCTGAGAGACACGTCCGACATCCCCCACGAGTCGAGGACGTGCTGCACACCCAAGTCGATGTGTTCGAAGAAGAGGCGTTCCGCCTCGTCGGGATCCTGGTCACGCACCGCGTCGAGGATCTTCTGGTGGTAGGCCCAGACCTCTTTGTGCGGCCCGGCCTCTGAGTGGCCAAGGGCTATGTAGCGGGAGAGCAGCTTCTCGAGCCGCGCCGCATCCTCAGCCAGGTATTGGTTCTGCGAGGCCTCCGCAAGCAAACTGTGGAACTTGATGTCCAATCCGGCGGCGGCAGAGGACTCCGTTCCGGCAATAGACGGTCCCGCCTCCTCCAGGAGATCCTGGAGTTCGGCCAGTTGCGCGTCCGTCCTGCGCAGCGCCGCTCGGCGGATGGCCTGCGAGTGCACGCAGCGGTAGGCTTCGTTCGCCTGGCCGAACAGCCGGATGTCCAGGGGCGCGATGGAGATGCCGCGATTGGGGTGGTGGACGACGAGACCTTCCACCATCAACCTCTGGGTCGCCTCGCGCAGAGGTGTGCGCCCGCAGTCGAGAAGCTCGACGAGTTCAGCCTGGGTCACCGTGGAGCCCGGCTCAAGTTTGAGGGTGGTGATCAGATCGAGAAGCTGATCGTAGACCCTGTCGGTCTCCATGTTCTCCTGCCCCCCAGAGTCCTGCTCCGCCCGACTTGCCACATTGGATACAATCTGGATACAAACTGCGTCCAAAGTAGCACCAGGGGTATCAGATTGCAAGAAGCCCTGAACGCGGCGATCCACGCCCGCCAAGTGCCGGTGGACTTCAGGGTGACGTTCGCGCCGCTCCTCGAGGTCCCCTCGTAGCTGCCACCCGTCGCCCGGCGCGCTACCTTCTGAGGAACACCAGCCCGAACGCGGCGAACACCAGCACGATGCCGACGTTGACCATCAGCCGTTCCCACGGGTGATGTCTGAAGAACAGCAGGTCGATCGCGATGATGATGGCCGCCATCACGAGACCCGCTATGACCGCGTACACGTTCCTGTGCATCACGTCGACTCCAAGCCGGCTCGCCCTCGCGGACGGCGCCCTCGATCTGTGTCCAACCAGGCTACCGCAACCCGCCCGGGCGCGCTCGGATGATCGGCCGGCTGCCCGCCCGGACCAAAGAAGAAGCCCCGCTTTCGCGGGGCTTCCGTGTCGAACCATGGTGCTGCCGGAGAGACGCAGGCCTCAGATCTCGAAATCCCCCGCGTCGACGGAGGTACCGGCTACCTTCACCTTCGCCAGTTCTTTGCCCTCGGCCGCGAGCGCGTACTCGCCGTCAGAGAGCCCGTCGAAGCGGAACTCGCCGAACATGTCGCTGACCAGTTGAGCCGTCGAGTCCGCCCCTTTGAGCGTGACCACCACGTCCGGGGCGACGTCGCCGCCCTTCAGCACCTGACCGGCGACGAAGTTCTTGGTGTAGCGGTGCAGGTTCTTGTACCAGACGTGCGGCTTCGCCACTGTCTCGGGCTTGTACGCGGCGAGGCCTTCCGCCTCCACCCGCTTGGCGAACGCCGCCGCCTCCTCGGAAACGAAGGCCATGGCGCCGGTCGGGCAGGTGTGCACGCAGCGCGGGATGCCGGGCTCCCATGAGGCATCATCGAGAAGGTGGGCGCAGAAGTCGCACTTCTGCGAGACCTGCTCCGCCGCGTTCCACCAGATGGCGCCGTAGGGGCACGAGCCGGAGATGTCCTTGCCTTTGCCGGCTTTGAGGTCGAAGACCACGATGCCGTCCTCGCGGACACTCACGAAGTCGCCGCCCTTGGCGCACGGCGGGTTCTCGCACTGCAGACAGGGTTTGGGCAGGAACGCCACGTCGATGCGGTCGTTCTGTCCGCGCTCGTGCCGGAGGATGTCCATCCAGCGATGGCCGTGCCGCGGCATGGGCGCCTGGTAGGGGGCCCAGTCGTTCTCGGCGTGTTCGTCCTGGCAGGCCAAGAAGCAGTTGTTGCAGTCGTGGCACTTGGCCACGTCGATGATCATGTAGTTCTGTTTCATAGCCATTACCTTCCGTTCCACTTCTCGACCTGCACCAGGCAGTGCTCGGTGGTCATGCCCGTCGCGTACTTCGACAGCGTGCGTGCCGGCGTCAGCATGTTGATGCAACCGGCGCGGTCGGTCGATTCTCCCGGCGTGCCCAGAGGATCGTACTCGGCGCAGCTCTCGTAGCAGTGGCAGGTGCCCTTCGGCACGCGCTTGGTGATGCGGCAGCAGAACACGACCGAGCCCCGCTCGTTATAGGCGCGGATGAGGTCGCCGTCCTTGATGCCGCGCTCTTTGGCGTCGGCCTCGTTCATCCGGAAGATCCAGTAGTCGTGCCCGTCCACCTTCACGCGGTGGTCCTTGACGTCGTTGAGGAAGGAGTCCTTCGCGTCGCCCATGGTGTGGAACGAGAAGCGGGGATGCGGCGAGACCACGGCGAGGGGATAGTCCTTGAACCTCTCGGAGTGGTGGCCTTCCCACGATTCCAGGTACATCGGCATGAGCGGCCGCTCTTTGTCGTCGGTGTCGTGGTGCCCGAAGCGCTTCAGGCTGTTGGACACGAACTCGATCTTGCCCGACTGCGTCTGGAGGCCCTTGCAGCCGATGGTCTCGCTCGGCTTCTGGTGCGAGATCCAGCCGCGCGTGTCCTGCGGCCGGTCCTCGTAGAACCAGCGGTAGGGCGGCGCATCGGGCGCTTTGTTGTCCACGGGGACGATGTAGTACTTCTTCTCCTTGAACTCGTCCCAGCTCATCTTGCTCGGCATGTCGGAGACGTTGTATATCGCCTCGCACCAGTCGAGCGTGTCCTTGCCGTCGGAGAACACCTCGCCCAGACCCAGCCGCTTACAGACGTCCCAGAAGATGTGGTAGTCGCTCTTGGACTCGCCGAGCGGCTCGACGCACTTCTCCTGGAGCACGATGAACCGGTGGTTGGCCTGGTTGTGGCTGTCGGGGTTGTAACCGGAGTTGCTCGCCCATTCGCTGACGTCCCAGCGCTCGAAGTTGGTGCAGGCCGGGAGGATGACGTCGGCGAACTTCGTCTCGCCCTCGAACCAGATGGACTGCGAGACCACCATCGGCAGGTTCTTGGTGCGGTACATCTTCACGTAGCGGTTGGTGGACCCCATGGTCCCGATCTGCGAGCCGCCGTACTTGTAGAAGAGATGCATCTTCGCGTAGCCGTCGGCGGGGTAGTGGTAGCGATGGAACTGCTGCTCGATGCTGGCGCCCACGAAGCCGCGGCCGCTCCACTCCGCGTGGCCGTCCAGGATGGACTCGGGCAGGAGCAGACGGTCCAGATGCGCGCCCGCGGCAGTCACGATGTTGGTGCCGGTCGGATGGTTGCCGGTGCCGTGCGCGAAGAGGCGCGGAGCCAAGGCGAAGGCCGCGGCCGAGTTCTCGGGGTCGCCGCCGATGCCGCCGTCCGCGTAGCCGGGGAAGTAGAAGTCGCTGTCCACCGGGGCGCCCTCGGTGGTGGTATAGATGCCGACGCCCGGTTTGCCCAAGCCCTGCATGGCGATGAGGGCCACCATCATGCGCGACCAGTCCATCCCGATCGGACTGCGGCAGCAGCCACCCCAGCCGCCCTTGCCGCCGGCGGCGAGCATGGTGCGGTGCTTGGCCCACTCGCGGGCGAGAGCGCGGATGTCGTGCGCCTTGAGGTTGCACTCCGCGGCCGCCCAGTCGGGGGTCTTTGGCACGCCGTCGGTCTCGCCGAGGATGTACTTGGTCCACTCGTCGAAGCCGTGCGTGTGGGTGGCCACGTAATCCTTGTCGTAGGTGCCTTCGGTGATCCACACGTAGGCGATGGCGGCGGCCAGCGCGGCGTCGGTACCGAGCTGCGGGCTGAACCATTTGCCGCCGCAGAGCGCGTTGGTGTGGTTGTAGTGCGGGTCGATGAAGATGAACTTCACGCCCAGTTCCTGCAGCCACTGGCGCCGCACGGTGCTCTCAAAGCCGCCGTAGATACCACCGGTGGTCTCGGGGTCGCTCGACCACCAGACGATCATCTCGCAGTTCTGGATGCAATCGACGTAGCCGTCCGTCTGTTCGGCGATGCCGAGCCGGGCACTGTGTCCCCATGTGTGAATGGCGCCCCAATGCCAACCGTCCCAGCTGTCCGGGTTGTGGTCCACCATCGACGCCCCGATGGTGTTCATGAAGCGGGGCAGCAGGGAATGGCGGTAGTTCACGAGGCCCCAGGTGTGGTGCGAGGAGCACTCGATCACCACCGAGCCCGGGCCGACCTCACGCTTGCAGTACGTGATCTCGTCGGCCACCATGTCGAGCGCCTCGTCCCAGGAGATGCGCTCGTAACCGGGGTAATTGGGATCCCCGCCGGGCTGCGGCGTGCCCCTCAGTTCCTGGTTGCGCTCGCCCTTCGGGTCGAAGCCGATGCGCTTGAGCGGATAGAGCAGGCGCTTGTCGGTGTGGACGTACGACTTGGACGCCGCCGTGATGGGCGTCATCGTGGACTTGCGCGGCGGTGAGAACGTCCGGCCGTGCGCCTCGATCTTGTACGAGGGCGCGTCCTCGTCGGTCAGGTCGATCGGCGTGATGCGCACGATCTTGTTCTCTTCCTCATCCACATAGACCCAGCACGGACCGCCCGTGGTCATCTGGGACTTTCTTACGAGCTTCCTCTTGTCTGACACGTCATCACCTCATGGAAACGCAAGATCGGCTTTGAACCGCCGACCATATTAGAACAACGCTTCTGTGTCAAGTCCCACCACCCGTGTTACAGAGTGGCTCCGGTACCCTTGTTACAGTCACTCAGGTCTCGATCGATCTGTCGATTTCTCATGAGGCCTTCTTCTTGCGCGGTCTTCCCCCGGGGACCCCGAAGGCCCCGTGCAGTTTGCTCGGGTCGTGCTTGGCCCGGTGGGTGCGGATGAGAGTGCCCTCCAGGTAGATCTCGACAAGGTCCCCCACGAGGCGGACCTCCATGTCCTTGCGGGCGTTGCGGGATCCCACCGCATACCGAGCGCCGGCAAAGCTGATGTCCCCGTGAGGATCCACCTTGCGGATGACCGGCACCCCCACCGCCCCTGACTGAGGCCGCGGGTGCTGCCGCCCCTGCAGGTGTCTCGGCTTGTTGCCCGCTTGGACCGGTCTCACCTCGAGCGGGTGGCGGCGGGCATGCGTGGCCACCAGCACCCCGCGGTGGAAGACCTCGACCAAGCGGTCGTCAATGACCACATCCACGGTCTCGCCCCCGAGCCAGGCGCCCACGTGATAAGGGAAGGTGGCCAGTTTGATGCGCCCGTTGTCGCCCACCCGCCTGGTCACGCGCTTCTCAGGGCCTCTGGGGAGCTTCTCCGGGGCTTTCTCCTCCTCCGGGTCGGGGATGACCGGGGTGAAATCCTCAGAACCCGCTAGAGCGAAGCGCTTGGCCGGCGGGACCATGCCGATCCCCTGGTGGGGCCGTTCCTCGTTATAGCTACGGACCCAGGCGTCTAAGTGCTCCTGGGCCTCCTCGAGCGTCGCGAAGACCCGGCCGGCCAGGAACTCGGACCGCACCGTCTTGTGGAAGCGCTCCACCTTGCCGGTGGTGGTGGGCGAGTTCGGAGCGGTGAGCAGGTGCCTGATGCCGTTCTCCTGGCAGATGCGGTCGAAGAGCACCTGGCCTTTACCGGGCCCGAAGCGGGCGGTGAACACCTTGCCGTTGTCGGTGAGGATCTGGTCGGGCACCCCATAGCGGCGCATGGCCAGGGCCAGAGCCTCGCAGACCGGGTGGGCGGTGGCCCGGGGCACAAGAAGCGCGGAGACGCAGAAGCGGGAGTGGTCATCCAGGCCGGTGACGATCATGAGGTCCCCGCCTCTCTGGAGCTTCACCCCACCCATGATGTCCATCTGCCAGAGCTCCATGGAGCGGGTGCGCTCCCATCTTCGATAGTCCTCCCGCTTGCGCTTGCGTTTCTGAGGGTCCACCAGGCCATGGCGAATGAGGAGGCGATAGATGGAGGAGCGCCCGGGAAGGGGCGCCGCCTCCTCCTTCTGGAGTTGGTGGCGAAGGGTGCGGGGGCCCCAGCCGGGATGCGCCTCCCGAAGGTCGAGGATGCGGACCTCGATCTCTGCCGACATCTGATGCGGGCAGCTCGCTGGCCGGGAAGAGTGGTCGGCAAGACCGGCCAGACCGAGGTCGGCATAGCGCCTGAGCCAGCGATGCACGGTCTGCCGGCTCACCCCGTTTCGCAGAGCAACGTCGGTGACCGTGGCTCCCGCCAGCACTTCGAGCACGGCTTTGTGCCGTTGTTCCACCAGTCCCAGCTCCACAAGCACGGTGTCTGCCCTCCCCAGATAGCTATAAATCCCTGCTATCTGGTGTGGAGCCGGAAGGAAAAGTCCTTGGTGAGTGTCACATAGGTACCGGAGCCACTGTCGCCCAGGTACCGGAGCCGCGTCCCAGAGTGGAACACACCTACCGGAGCCACAGTGTCAAATATCTACCGGGACCGCACACCGGAACAAAACGGGGGAGCCGGTTCTTTCACACATAACCAGGTGGGAACGGGACTTCACCAGAGAGTCATCTGTACTACTAGGAGGGGTTCTTGAAACGCACTATTTG
>CAIQPS010000042.1 GCA_903873715.1 uncultured Actinomycetes bacterium | reverse complement strand
TGACGGCGATGATGGCGTTGGCGCCCATCTGGTCCGCGTGCTGGCACATCCAGTCGAAGGCCTCGGCGCGCGTCTGTTCGCACAGCTTGATGTACTCGGGGATCTGCCCACCGCCCAGGGTCCGCAGCCCGGCGGCTATCTGCGACCCGATCCAGCGGGCCCGCACCGTCACGCCGCGCACGACCCCGAGATTGGTCACCACCCGGTAGCCCGGGATCTCCAGAGCGGTGGTGGTCATCCTGATATCCACGGTCTGCCTCCGATCGGTCGGTTCGATGCCCCCCGATGGTAGCGCGGGAGGGGCTTCGGCGCGCCGTCCCGCCGGCCGGTCTTCGCCCGTCCAGGTGGCCAGGCTAAAGTCTTGCTCTCCGGGTGACGACGGTTACAGCAGGCCCGCGCGCAGGTGCGCCGGGGGTCGAGGGCGGGCGAGCGAAAGGAACGGCAGAGTGGACCAGCACCGGCAGGAACTGCGCGCGAGACAGAGGGACGCCATCTGGAAGTGGCGCTGGCTCGGCTTCAGGGAAAGCACCCCCGGGTTCAAGGGGGCCGTCGTCCTCATCGTCATCGCCGTCATCTACGTCGCCCTTCACCTGACCGGCGTCGTGTAGGGCCCGGGCTAATAAGAAGCCCGGCGACCTTGCGGCCGCCGGGCCCACAGCAGGGTGGCGCTGTCTAGTCAGGAGGCTACCGGCGCCCGAGGCCCCGCCTACCGGAAGGCAGTGCGCCTTCCGGTAGCGTGACTCGGATCATTCCGCAGCCTGGGGCTGCTTCTTCTCGGCAGCCTAAAGGATGGGCAGGTACTTCTCGAGCTCGTAAGGAGTGACGAGCATCTTGAACTCGTTCCACTCCTCCTGCTTGTTCCGCACCAGGTAGTCGCAGACGTGGTCGCCGAGAGCTTCACGTACGAAGCTGGACTCGGAGAACGCCTTGGTGGCCTCATAGAGGTCGCCGGGGAGGGAGCCGATACCGGCTTCTTCGCGCTCGGCTTCGGTCATCTCGTAGATGTTGTTGCTGGCTTCCGGCGGAAGCGTCATGCCCTTCTCGATACCGTCGAGGCCGGCGGCCAGCATGGCGGCGAAGGCCAGGTACGGGTTGCACGCCGGGTCGGGGTTGCGGAGCTCGACGCGAGTGGCGGCTTCTTTGCCCGGCTTGTAGAGGGGCACACGCACCATGGCAGAGCGGTTGCGGCGCGACCAGCAGATGTAGACCGGGGCTTCGTAGCCCGGGACCAGGCGCTTGTAGGAGTTGATCCACTGGTTGGTGACCAGGGCGATCTCTTTGATGTGCGCCAGGAGACCGGCGATATAGGCTTTGCCGGTGGCCGAGAGGCAGGTCTCGTCGTTGGCATCGAAGAACGCGTTCTGGCTGCCCTTGAACAGGGACTGATGCACGTGCATACCGGAGCCGTTCTCGCCGAAGATCGGCTTGGGCATGAAGGTCGCGTACACGCCGTGGGCGGAGGCGATCTCTTTGACGGTCAGACGGTAGGTCATGACGTTGTCCGCCATGGTCAGCACGTCTTTGTAGCGGAGGTCGATCTCGTGCTGGGACGGGGCCACCTCGTGGTGGGAGTACTCCACCTGGATGCCCATGGCCTGCAGGGCGGTGACGGTGTCACGGCGCAGGTCGCTGGCGGCGTCGAGGGTGGTCAGGTCGAAGTAACCACCGTGATCGAGCGGAGTGGTGCCGCAGCTGTCCTTGAAGTAGAAGAACTCGAGTTCCGGACCGACGTACATGGTGTAGCCCATGGCGGCGGCTTTGTCGACGACCTTGCGCAGCACGGCGCGGGGATCGCCGGGGAAGGGCTCACCGCTGGGCAGTTTGATGTCGCAGAACATGCGGGCGGTGCCGCCGGCGCCGGCACGCCAGGGGAGCAGTGTGAAGGTGCTGGGATCGGGGTAGGCGATCATGTCGGATTCCTGGATGCGGGTGAAACCCTCGATCGAGGAACCGTCGAAGCCCATGCCCTCTTCGAAAGCGCCCTCGAGTTCGCCGGGGGTGACGGCGAAGCTCTTGAGGGTCCCGAGGACGTCCGTGAACCACAAGCGGATGAACTTGATCTGCTTGTCCTCGACGATCTTCATCACGTCCTGGGCTGTCAGTTTCTTGTCTGCCACGCGATTCTCCTTTCCAGGCGTCGGTGCCCGCCGGCTTATAGACTGTTTCCTTTTTCTTGGACTAACACTTTGCGCTCAGATGGGCCATCACGTTCCGAGCCGTCTGCATGCCGTCACCGATAGCACGCACGACCAGCGATGCCCCATTGCGCATGTCGCCGGTCACAAACACCCCCTCGACGCTCGTCATGTGACGTTCGTCCCGGGAGATGAAGCCGCGGGGATCCTTGGCGATGCCGAGAGCTTCCACCAGATCGTTCCTGGTGGGAGCCACGAAGCCCATGGCGATGAGCACCAGGTCGGCATCGACCGTGAACTCGGAGCCGTCGACACGCATCGGGCACAGCCGGCCCGCCGCCTCGTCGAAGGCCCACTCCACTTCCACACACTGCACCTGCTTTACCACGCCGCCCTCACCGCTGAAACCGGTGGTGTCGACGTTCCAGCGCCGGACGGCGCCCTCCTTGTGGCTGCTCGACTCGCGGAGCATGAGGGGCCACTGGGGCCAGGGCGTCGATTCGGAGCGCTCTGCGGGCGGCTTCGGCATGATCTCGAGTTGCACCACTTCGGTGGCGCCCTGGCGCCGCGCCGTACCGATGCAGTCTGAGCCGGTATCGCCGCCGCCGATCACGACCACCTTCTTGCCCGCCGCGTCGATATCGGGGCCCCACTCCGGTTCGCCGCAGACCTCGCGGTTCTGCTGGGTGAGGAACTCCATGGCGAAATGGATGCCGCCCAGCTCGCGGCCGGGCACGGCCAGGTCGCGCGGGACGCTGGCGCCTCCGGCCAGCACGATGGCGTCGTAGCGGTCGTGCAGGTACTTGTACGAGATGTCGTCGCCGACGTTCACGTTGCACTGGAAGTCGACGCCCTCCTGGGCCATGAGGTCGACGCGCTGGTCGATGACCCGTTTCTCCAGTTTGAAGTCGGGGATGCCGTAACGGAGCAGCCCGCCGGGCTTGGCATCCTTCTCGAAGACGGTGACGTTATAGCCGGACCTGTTGAGCACCTGGGCGCAGGCCAGTCCCGCGGGTCCGGAGCCGACGACCGCCACCCTCTCGGGCTTGCGCACCCCGCAGGGTAGGGCGTGGACGTAGCCGCGCCGGTACCCCTCCTCGATGACGGCGAGCTCGATCTTGCAGATGTTGACCGCGGGGCGGATGGTGCCGAGCACGCACGCGCCCTCGCAGAGCGCCGGGCAGATGCGACCGGTGAACTCTGGGAACACGTTGGTGGAGAGCAGCAGGTCGAGAGCCTCTTTCCACTGTCCGTTGTAGACGGCCTCGTTCATCTCGGGGATCACGTTGCCCAACGGGCAGCCGGTGCTCGAGCCGTGGCAGAACGGGGTGCCGCAGTCCATACAGCGCGACGCCTGCTCGTGGATCTCGGCATCGGTGAGCGGGATGTCGACCGCGCAGAAGTCCTTGAGGCGCTCGTCGACCGGGCGGTAGCTCACGTCCTTGCGGGGGACATCGAAGAATTCGCGTTCTCGTGCCATGGCTAGTCGTTCACCGCCATTTCCCGTTCGACGGCCGCGTCTTCCTGGCTGAGTCTGCCCAGGGCGCGTTTGTAATCCGTCGGGAAGACCTTCACAAAGTACGGGAGATGGGACTCCCAGTCTTCGAGGATGTGCGCGCCGCGCCGGCTGCCCGTGTAGGCGACATGGCGCTCGATCATGGCCTTGAGCTCCGCCTGGTCGTTGGGATCGGTGACCAGTTCGAGGTCGACCATGTCTAGGTTGCAGCGGTCGTCGAACAGGCCGGTCTCGTCCAGGACGTAGGCGATGCCGCCGCTCATGCCCGCCGCGAAGTTCACGCCGGTGGGACCGAGCACCGCCACGCGCCCGCCGGTCATGTACTCGCACCCGTGGTCGCCCAGGCCCTCGACCACAGCCGTGACCCCGCTGTTGCGGATGGCGAAGCGCTCGCCGGCCCGGCCGCAGATGTAGACCTGGCCGGAAGTGGCGCCATACAGCGCCACGTTGCCGACGATGATGTTGTTGGCCGGGTCGAAGTCGGAGCCCGCCTGGGGCTTGACCACGATCTTGCCGCCGGACAGGCCTTTGCCCAGATAGTCGTTGGTCTCGCCCTCGAGCACGAAGGTCATGCCGGGGGAGGCGAACGCGGCCAGGCTCTGGCCGGCCGAGCCGGTGAAGTGCAGCTTGATGGTGTCCTCGGGCAGGCCCTTGCTGCCGTACCGGCGGGCGACCTCACCGGAGACCATCGTCCCGACGGTGCGGTGCACGTTGCGGATGGGCAACTCCAGGGCGACCGGCTGCAGAGCATCGAGCGCCGGGGCGAGGAGCGGGAGGATCTCGTTGTCGTAGGCCTTGTCCAGGTCGTGCTTCTGCTGCTCGGTGTTGTGCACCTCGTTGGCAGCGGCGTCCGGGCGATACAGGATCTTGGAGAGATCCAGGCCCTGGGCCTTCCAGAAGGTGATGGCGTCGTTGACCTCGAGCAGGTCCGAACGCCCCACGAGTTCGTCCAGGGTGCGGGCGCCGAGCTGAGCCATGTACTCGCGCGCTTCGCGCGCCACCATGGTGAGGAAGTTGACGACGTAGTCCGGTTTGCCGCCGAACAGGGCCCGGAGCTCCGGATCCTGCGTGGCGACCCCCGCCGGGCAGGTGTTCTTGTGGCAGGCGCGCATCATGACGCAGCCGAGCACCACCAGGAGCGTGGTGGCGAAGCCGAACTCCTCGGCGCCGAGCATCGCTCCGATGATCACGTCACGGCCGGTCTTGAGCTGGCCGTCCACCTGCACGCGCACCCGGCTGCGCAGCCCGTTCAACACCAGCGTCTGCTGGGTCTCGGCCAGACCGAGCTCCCATGGGGCGCCGGCGTGGCGTACCGAGGAGAGCGGTGCGGCGCCGGTGCCGCCGTCGTAGCCACTGATGAGCACCACGTCGGCCTGCGCCTTTACGACGCCGGCGGCCACGGTGCCCACGCCCACCTCGGACACCAGCTTGACCGAAACGCGCGCCTTGGGGTTGGCGCAGCGCAGGTCGTAGATGAGCTGCTTGATGTCCTCGATGGAGTAGCAGTCGTGATGCGGCGGCGGCGAGATGAGGCTCACCTACGGTGTCGAGTGCCGGGTCTTGGCCACCCACGGGTACACCTTGGTGCCGGGAAGCTGGCCGCCCTCGCCGGGCTTGGCGCCCTGGGCGATCTTGATCTGCAGGTCGCGGGCGTTCACCAGGTACTCGGCGGTGACGCCGAAGCGGCCGCTCGCTATCTGTTTGATGGCGCTGCACTTGCTGTCGCCGTTGGGCAGCGGGATGTAGCGTTCCGGGTCCTCGCCGCCTTCGCCGCTGTTGCTCATGCCGCCCAGGCGGTTCATGGCGATGGCCAAAGCCTCGTGAGCCTCCTGGCTGATGGAGCCGAAGGACATGGCGCCGGAGACGAACCGCTTGACGATCTCGCTCTCCGGTTCGACCTCGTCGAGGGGCACGGGAGCGGTGGCCTTGAAGCGGAGCAGCCCGCGCAGCGTGCTCTGGGCCTTCTCCTGGTCGTTGATGAGCGCGGCGTACCGGCGGTACAACTCGTAGTCGTTGGTGCGCGAGGAGCGCTGGATGTGATCGATGGCTTCAGGGGACCACAGGTGGCGCTCGCCGTCCTTACGGAAGCTGTAGTGGCCGCCGCTCGGCAGGAGCGGGGTGGCGGTGCACTCGTCCTCGTGGGCGGCCTGGTAGCGGGCCCGGGCCTCGGCGGCTATCGCGTCCAGGCCTATGCCCTCGATGCGCGACGCCGTTCCGCCGAAGTAGCGGTCGACCACCTCGTGGTCCAGCCCCACGGCCTCGAAGACCTGGGCGCTGCGGTAGCTGCGCAGGGTGGAGATGCCCATCTTGGACATGGTCTTGAGCAGGCCCTTGCAGAGCGCCTTGATGTAGCTCTCCACGGCCTTGGCCGCTCCCACGTCCTTGCTCAGGCGGTGCCGCAGAGCCAGGTCGGCGACGCTCTCGAAGGCCAGGTATGGGTTGATGGCGGACGCCCCGTAGCCCAGCAGGAGGGCGATGTGCATGACCTCGCGGGCCTCTCCGGTCTCCAGGATGAGGCTGGCGGAGGTCCGCCGCGACGCGTTGAGGAGGTGGCGGTTCACCGCCGAGACGGCGAGCAGGGCCGGGATGGCCATGGTGCCTTCGGGGAGGTCCCGGTCGCTCAGGATGAGCATGCGCCGGCCCCCTGCGACTGCTGCCTCGGCCTGCCGGCACACCTCGTCGAGCGCGGCCGTGAGGGCGGCTCCGTCGCCGTCGGCCGGGAAGCCGATGGGGATGGTGCAGCATTCGAAGCCGGTGATGTTGAGGCGGCGGATGCGGGCCAGGTCCTCGTTTGACAGGATCGGGTGGTTGAGTTTGAGCAGCCGGGCCTGATGCGGACCCTCAGCCAGGATGTCCGGCTGCACGCCGAGGAAGGTCATGAGCGACATGACCAGTTCCTCGCGAATGGGGTCGATCGGTGGGTTGGTGACCTGGGCGAACAGCTGCTTGAAATACCAGTAGAGGAGCTGCGGCTGTTCGGACAGGACGGCCAGAGGCTCGTCCGCGCCCATCGAACCGACGGGCTCGTTGGCGGTGACCGCCATGGGGTCGAGGATCAGCTTCAGGTCCTCGCGGGTGTATCCGAAGTACTTCTGGCGGCGCAGCAGGCTGCCCGTCTCGGGCGTGAGCGGTGATACGGCGCCAAAGAAGCCGTGGATGGAGATCTTGTTCTCCTCGACCCAGCGGCGGTACGGCTGGCGCCGGGCGAGCCTGGTCTTGATCTCGACGTCCTTCCAGACGCGGCGGCCTGCGAGGTCCACCAGGATCATCTGGCCCGGACGCAGCGCACCCTTCTCCTGTACCTGCTCGGGCGGGAAGTCGATGACCCCTGCCTCGGAGGCGAGGACCATGAACCCGTCCTTGGTGATGGTGTAGCGGGCGGGCCGCAGGCCGTTCCGGTCGAGGAGGGCGCCGACCACGTGTCCGTCGCTGAACGCGACCGCGGCGGGCCCGTCCCAGGGCTCCATGAGGCCGGCGTGGAACTCGAAGAAACCGCGCAGGTCGGGGCCCATCGGGTATTTGGCTCCCCAGGCCTGGGGGACGAGCATGAGCATCGCGTGGTGGATGTCGCGCCCGCCGGTGGTGATCAGCTCCAGCACGTTGTCGAGGCAGGCGGAATCGCTGCCGCGCTCGTCGATGATCGGCAGGAGTTTCTTGAGGTCGGCCCCGAACAGGTCGGACTCGAGTTCCGACTGCCGCGAGCGGATCCAGTTGAGGTTGCCCCGCAGGGTGTTTATCTCGCCGTTGTGCGCCATGTAGCGGAACGGCTGCGCCAGCTCCCACGAGGGGAAGGTGTTGGTGCTGTACCGCTGGTGGACGACGGCCAGAGCACTCTCGAAGGCCTTCTCGTTGAGGTCGCGATAGAAGGCGGGGAGCTCCGTGGCCATCATGAGGCCTTTGTAGACCACGGTGCGGCACGACAGGCTGGGCACGTAGAAGCGGGTGTCGGCGCCGCAGGCCGCCGCGACGGCCCGCTCGCATTGCCTGCGGGCGACGTAGAGCTTGCGCTCGAGGGCGTCCTCGGGCAACCCGGCCGAGCCGGTGAAGACCTGCCACACAGCCGGCCGCGAAGCTCTCGCGGACTCTCCAAGAGCGGCGGCGTCGACCGGCACCTCGCGCCAGCCGAGGACGCTGAGGCCCTCGCCGGAGAGAGCGCCGTCAACGGCCGCCCGGCAGGCCTTTCCGGCCTCCGGTTCCAGCGGCAGGAACATCATGCCGACGCCGTACGACCCGGCGGCTGGGAGGCTGAATCCGAGAGAGGAGCACACGGCAGCGTAGAAGCCGTGGGGGATCTGCAGTAGGATGCCGGCCCCGTCGCCCGTGCCCGCGTCGGCGCCTGCGGCGCCGCGATGCAAAAGGTGGTTGAGGACCTCGATGCCCCGCTCGACTATGGCGTGCGACGCGGTGCCGCCGATATCGCAGACGAAACCGACGCCACACGAGTCTTTTTCGTTGCCTGGATCGTAGAGCCCCTGTGCCGCCGGCAGACCCCACACCGCCCGGCTGCCGGGAACATCGTCTACTCCAACGGGGACGTTGAGTCCCCGAGACATGGACATGTCTCTCATCTGTCTAGCGCCACCCCTGGTGCTGTCGTTTCGCCGGATACCCTTTCGGACCTATCCAGTCTGGTGAAGCATACCAGCGGGGCATCGGTCCGCATTTATCCCTTTGGCCTAAGTTGTCACCGACACACTGTACCGATGGCCAAGGCGCGGCGGACACGGAGACTGAGGATCAATCCGGTTCGAAGGGAACGCCCAGGCTCCTCGGTTGCACGACTCGGAGCGACCTCAGTATCTTCGCCACCCGCTTCCTGGAAGCTTCCGGGAGCGAGGCGAGGATGCGGTCGACCCACTCCGCGTTGCCCACGTTGACGAACAGCAGCGTGAGGATCATGAGCGGGAAGGGGGCCACCTGGAGCACCTGCGACGGGATGCCCTGCAGGCTGGGCTGAAGCACGACGCTGAGCCACTGGAGGAGGCCGAACAGGTAGGCCCCGAAGGCCACCCGCACCGGGTTCCATGCCCCGAAGATGACGATGGCGAGGACGATCCAGCCCAAGCCGTCCAGCCCTGAGATGGTCCCCTTCCAGCCGGCCTTGACGCTGAGCGAGTACATCGGTCCGGCAAGGCCCACCAGGGCGCCGCCGACCACAGTGTAGGTGTAGCGCAGCAGGTTCACCCGGGCGCCTCGGGCGAAGGCGGCCTCAGGGCGTTCCCCGATGGCCCGCAGGGTGAGCCCCGGCCGGGTGCGATAGACCCACCACCACGCGACGATTATCAGCACGAAGCTGAAGTAGGTCATGACGTCGTGCTTGAAGATCAGCGTCCCGAGGATGGGGATGCGCTGCAGTAGCGGTATGCCGTGCTCGGCGAGGCGCGGTCCTTTGTCGCCCATGAACGGGTTGCCGAGGAAGTACGACAGGTCGCGGCAGAAAAGGGTGAGCACGAAGCCCACCGCCACCTGGGAGCGGCGCAGAGTTATGCTGCCGAAGGCCACAAGGAGGGCCACCACCGCCCCGATGATTGCCCCGAGGATGAACCCGAGTACGAGGCTCCCCGTGGTGACGGCCACGGCGAAGCTGCCCATGGCGGAGAGCAGGATGGTGCCGTTGACGGACAGGTTGATGACGCCTGAGCGCTCTGCCAAAGACTCTCCGATGGAGGCCACAGCGATGGGCGCAGAGGTGGCCAGCACGCCGGCCAGTCCTACGAGGAGGGTGGGCCCGTCCATCACGCACCCCCCGGTTTCAGACCTGCTCGCCGCAAGTAGCGCTGGCGAGCCCCCTCGACCAGGACCACGAAGAGCACGAGGGCTCCCTGCAACACCCCGGAAAGGGTGGAGTCGAGCTTGAGCACGATGGGAAGCTGGATGCTCCCGATGTTGAGGGCGGCGAAGAACAATGCGATGGGAGCCACCCAGGCCGCCCTATAGGCGATGAGCATGCCGATCATGAGCCCCAGGTACCCGTAGCCGCTCGAGATCGAAGGGATGAGCCGGTGATACACGGCGGTGACCTGAACGGCGCCCGCCAACCCGGCGAGAGCCCCGCAGGCGAGGAAGGCGACGAGCCCGTACTGCCAGGTGGGGACCCCGAGCAGGAAGGCCGCGCGGTTGCTCGCGCCGGTGGCTTTGAGCTTGAGTCCGAAGTAGGTCCGTTCCAGCAGGATGTAGACGATGATGACCGCCAGGATGCCCAGCCCCAGCGACCAGGGGCTCAACCGCAACCCGGCGATGGTGGGGAGGGCCAGCTTGTCGGGGAAGGGCTCGGTGCCGCTCATGGAGCCGATGCCCGGGCGCTTCCACGGCCCGAATATGAGCCACAGCGTGAGTGCGGCCGCCACGTAGTTGAGGCCGAGGCCGCCGAAGATCTCGTTCACCCCGCCGAACGTCTTGAGGACCCCGGCCAGAGCCGCCCAGAGCGCGCCGCCCACCATGCCCGCGATGAGGGCGATGATGATGACGAGTGCCGGGGACATGGCGGTGTCCTGCATCAGGCGCATGACCCAGGTGGTCAGCACCGCGCCGAAAACGATCTGGCCCTCGACCCCGATGTTCCACAGGCCGGCCGCGAAGGTGACGAGCACGCCGGAGGCGGCGAGCAGGAGCGGCACCCAGGCCACCAGCACGTTGGAGAAGCCGGTGACCGACCCGACCGCTCCCTTGATGATCTGCCAGTAGGCGGAGAGGGGCGGAGCGCCGGCGGCCACCAGGATGACGGTGGTGAGGACGAGGGCGAGCACCAGGGCGCCGATCTGCAGCCCGATGTTGATCCAGCGTTCTCGGGTGAAGTGGTCCCGCACGCGCGCGGCAAGATCAGCCATCGAGGCCTCCCTCCTGGACGGGATCGGTCTCGTCGAAGATGCCGGTGCCGGAGATGTCCCGGCCGCCTATGAGGTAGCCCAACTGGTCGACCGTGGTGGTCTTGGCGTCCAGCGGCCCCGATACCTTGCCGGCGAAAAACACCAGGATACGGTCGCTGTAGCGGAGCAGTTCATCGAGGTCGCTCGAGGTGAAGACGATGCTCCCGCCGTCGTTGCAGCGCTCCTTGAGCTTGGTCCACAGGTAGATGACCGACTCGATGTCCAGGCCCCGGGTGGGCTGCTCGAGGAGCATCACCTTCGCTCCGGGGCGCACGAGGGCGAGGAGGGTGCGCTGCTGGTTGCCGCCCGATAGAGATTCCACCGGGCTGGCCGGTGTCCCCTTGATGTTGTAGTCGCCGATGCGTTGCTGCGCCAGCTTGCGGCCGCTCTCCCGATCGATGAAGAAGCCCGGCTTGTGCTGGGTCAGCAGCACGTGCTCGGTGATGGACAGGCCGGGTATGAGGCCTTCCTCGAGCCGGGCCGCCGGGACGTAGGCCACGCCCTTCTTCTTGAAATGGTGGTAGTTCTTGCCGGTCAGGTCCACGTCTTCCAGTTGGATGCGGCCGCCCGTGGTGGCCACCAGACCCGCGCACGAGCGAAGGAACACGGCCTGGCCGCTGCCCTCCATGCCGGCGAGCCCGATGGTCTCCCCCCGGTGGATGTCCATGCTGAAGGGATCGAGCTTGATGCGCCCCTGTTCGGCGCTGACGTCCGTCAGGCGGAAGAGGGTGTCGCCGGTGGCGCAACTGAGCCGCTCGCCGGGAGTCACCTCGCGCTCGAACATCATGGAGACGAGCTTATCCACCCGGAAGGGCGGCAGAGCCTCCCCGATGAGGCGCCCCTGCCTCAGCACGGCCACGCGGGTGCAGAGCTCCTGGACCTCCTCGAGCTTGTGCGACACGAAGAGGACGGTCTTGCCCTGCTCGGCCAAACGGCGGAGCGTGCCGAACAACTGCTCGCGCTGGGTGGCGCTGATGCCGGTGGTCGGCTCGTCGAGGATGAGCACGCGGGCACCGAGCCACAGCAGGCGGAGCAGTTCGAGCTGCTGGCGCTCCCCCACGGTGAGGGAGCCGACCTCGGCCTTGAGATCGAGGGTGAGCCCTAGAGGTCCGGCCAGGTCGGCCACGGCCTGTGCGGCATCGCCGCGGCGGGGGATGAGCCTGCCGGGGGCGCCGATCAGCAGGTTGTCGACAACACGCATGGGCGGGAAATCGAGCGGGTCCTGGTGGAGCATGCCGACCCCGTGGCGGATGGCATCGGCTGGAGAGCGCAGAGTGACGGCCTTGCCGTCGAGGAGTATCTCTCCGCTATCCGCCGGCTGGAACCCGGACAGGATCTTCATGAGCGTGCTCTTGCCCGCGCCGTTCTCGCCGAGGATGCCGACGATAGCGCCGGCGGGTACCGACAGCGTGATGCCGTCGTTGGCCTTCACCGGGCCGAAGTGCTTACGGATCTGTTTGACTTGTACTTCCAAACCTACTCCGGCCTCTACTCAGGCCCGTACGCGGTTGTCTCGAGGGGCCGCGCCCCGAAGGGAACGAGAAAGGGGAGACCGGAGACCGGTCTCCCCTTTCGGTGTTTCTTGGTAGGTGCCTTTCAGCACTCTACTTGGAGACGCTCTGGCCTTCCATGCCCTGGAGGAGCTGGGGCAGGTACCAGATCTGCTGGTCGGTGGCGACTTCGCCGTCCTTCAGGTACACGGTGCCGTCCTGGAGGTTCAGCGGGCCTTTCCAGAGGTTGAGGCCACCGGCGAGAGCTTTGATGAACTCATCGAGCTGGGCGGAAGCGTCGGCCGACAGGCCCTGACCCTTCTTGAAGCCCACCGCGGAGGTGTCGGGGTTGTTGATGTCGGTCCAGTCGGGAGCGTTCCAATCCCAGAAGCTGGCCCATTTGCCGGAAGCCGCGAGAGTGACGGCCTTCACGTACGCGGGACCCCAGTTGAAGTACGGGACGCCGAGGGCGACCGTCGGGGCTTCGTCGAGCGAGCCGGCGAAGTCGTACGGGATGGCCCAGACTTTCTTGCCGTTGGCGGCCAGTTTGCCGGCCTCGACGAGCGCTTCGGTGGTGTCGATGCCGGAGATGACCACGTCATAGCCCTGCTGGAAGAAGTTGTCGGCCACCTGGGTCGGGTCGGAGGTGACACCCGGGATGTTGAACCAGAAGCCGATCCAGTTGACGGTGAACTTCAGCTGAGCCGGGTCTTTCTTCAGGATCTCGGTCCAGGCGTAACGGGCGCCAAGGTACGCGGAGGCGGCCAGGCGGCGGGTCTCGTCGTTGATCAGCGGGCCGAGGAAGCCGATCTTGCCGGTCTGGGTGGTGAGGGCGGCAGCGGCGCCGGCCATCATCTTGCCGTATTCCATCTTGCCCATGATGTCGCTGACGTTGGGCAGGTTCTGGAAGTCTTTGCCGTCTTTCCACGCGGTGTCGCCAGAGGTGAACAGCACCGGGATGTCCGGATGGGCTTTCGCGAACGCGACGACGCCGTCTTTCATGTCGTCAGAGGTGAAGAAGATCATCTTCGCGCCCTGGTTGACCAGGTCTTCCGCGAGCTGCTCGGGCGTGGTGCCCGGGCGGTCGGCCGTGTTGACCTTGTCGACATAGATCATCTTCGCGCCGGTCTTCTGCTCGACGTACTGGCCGGCCTCATAGTTGGCCTGGCTCCAGCCATGGTCGTTGTAGGGGCCGACGAGGAGCATACCGAACGTGTAGCCGGCGGCCGAGGGGGCGGCGGCGGTCGTGTCGGTGGATGCGGGGGCGGTCGTGTCGGTGGCCGGGGCCGCGGTGGTCTCGGTGGAGGCCGGAGCGGCGGTGGTGTCGGTGGCCGGAGCGGCGGTGGTCGTCGTCTCTGTGGAGGAGCCACAGGCGGCGGCGAACAGGCCGACGGCGACGATCATCAGCAACAGAGCGCCGACGATCAGGACGCGGCTTGAGCGAGTCTTGGGCATTGCGGGCTGCACCTCATGCTTCTGGACATTTACCTAGGACAAAAACTGACAAGGCGGCGAAGAACGCCAAACGGATGCTCGGTGACCCCTCCTTTCATCCTTCTCCCCAGCGCAAGCATCCCAGGCGACGACCGCCTCGGAAGGCTGAATGAATCATTCTAATCAAACCAGGGCGTCTGAAGCTAGAGTCCGTGAGAAGCCAAAGAGCCCTATTTGGTCGAAAGACCGGACGATTAGAAATCGATGACCCTCATCTCGTATATCTCGTCCATCTGCAGGCAGCGGTCGATGGCTTCCTGCGGGACGTCGTTGTCGAGACCGAGGATCATGATCGAATCGCGGGAGACGTTGTTGTCTCCGCTCGAAGTGACCATCCGCGAGATGTTCACCCCGTAGTCACCCATGATGGTGCCGACCCGGCCGATCACCCCGGGGACGTTCCGATGCGGCACGTACGCCATCTTGCCCTCGGGCATGAAGGTGATCGGGAACTCCCCGATCTGCACGATGCGCGGGTGCGTGTGCTCGAGCACGGTGCCCGAGATGACGAACTGCCTGTCCTGCCCCTCGGTGACGATCAACTGGATGAGGTTGCGGTAGTCGCCGCTCTCCGAAGAGATGGTCTCTTTGACCTGGATGCCCGTCTGCTCGGCCAGCAGGCCGGCGTTGACGAAGTTCACGGTGCCGGAGGCCATGATGCCCTCGAGGATGCCCTTGACGGCCACGAGGGAGAGGATCTTGGCGTCCTCAGGGTCGGCGATCTCCTTGCCGCCGAAGGACATCTCCACCTTCTTGACGCTCTCGCGGCGGATCTGGCGGTAGATCATGCCCATCTGCTCGGCGAGGAGTACGAAGGGCTGGAGCTCGGTGTAGGTCTCGTCGGAGAGGGCGGGCATGTTGACCGCGTTTTTGACGATCTGGCCGCGGAGCCCGGCGATGACCTCGGCGATGACCTCCTCGCCTACCCGTTTGGAGGCTTCGAAGGTGGACGCGCCCAGGTGCGGGGTGCCCACCACGGTCTCGAACTCGTAGAGCGGATGGGTCTCCTGGGGTTCGTGGACCCAGGTGTCGACCCCGAGCGAGGCGATATGACCCGACTGCAGGCCGCGGTACAGCGCGTCTTCGTTGTAGAGGCCGCCGCGGGCCACGTTGACCAGGCGGACGCCCGGTTTCATCATGGCGATCTGCTCGTCGGAGATCATGTTCAAGGTCTCTTTGGTGCGCGGCGTGTGGATGGTGACGAAGTCGGCCTCACGGAGCAGGTCCTCGAGCTTGTCCTTGCGCTCCACGTTCAGGTTGCTGAAGCGGGAGTAGGGGATGTACGGGTCGTATGCGATGACCCGCATGGAGAAGCCGCGGGCGCGCTGCGACACCAGGCTGCCGATGCGGCCGAGCCCGATTATGCCGAGGGTCTTGTTGTAGAGCTCGCTGCCCTCGAACTGCTTGCGGCCCCACTTGCCGCTCTTGATGAACCTGTCGGCCCAGGGGATGTTGCGGCTGCTCGCCAGGATCAGGCCCAGGGTGTGCTCTGCGGCGGAGATGATGTTGCTCTCCGGGGTGTTGCAGACGATGACACCCTTCTGGGTGGCGTAGGGCACGTCGATGTTGTCGAGGCCCGACCCGGCCCGGCCCACGATGCGGAGGCTGGTGGCGGCGTCGAGGAAGCTCTTGTTGATGAGCGTCTCGCTGCGGACGATGATGCCGTGGTATTCGGGGGCGATCTCGAGGAGCTGCTCGTGACTCAAGCCGTACTTGATGTCGGCCTGGACCGACGCTCTGAGCTTGGCGATGATCTCATCGTCCATGAGCTCCGCGACGAGCACCTTGAAATCCGCGAGTTCCAACCCTGCCTCCAATGCCTTGCGCTGACGGCCCCCGAGCCCCCACAAACCTGCCTATGACGGGCATCTAGGCTAACACACGAGGGCGCGGAGCGGCGCGCGGGGGAGGGTCGGGACGGCAAAAAAAGCGGCGCGGCGGGTCGTGGACCCGCCGCGCCAATCACCCTCGGCCATGTGCCCGAGGGGAGAGACCGGGACTTTCTAGCCGAGCAGACTCGCCAGGGTCTTCTCGGGAGGGCGCCGTTCGGGGACCGGCACGTTCGGCACCGTGCCGTCGTTCCACTCCTTGGAGACGTAGAGGTTACAGAAACAGCTGCCGTATTCCTTCACGTCCGGCTCGCGGTAGTCGCACGGGCAGATGATGTCGCGGTCGGCCTCGCGGTTCCCGGAGGCGAGCCTGCACGGGCAGTTCATGTAGCCGTACCGCTCCTTGTTGATCAGGAGCCCCTCGAGGAGGGAGAGGGCCATCTGCGTGTCTTTGGTGAAGTAGTAGCCCTTGGGCTCGTTGACCTTCTTCAAGCGCTCGTAGAGTTCCTCGGCGGCGCTCACAGTCCCAGCGCCTCCAGGATCTCGAGTTCGCGGTATCCCACGATGACCTTGTCGCCGATGACCAGTGTGGGGAAGGCCACTTGCGGGTTGATCTTGCGAACGTCTTCTATGACCTTGGACATCTCGTCGCGGGGGAGCAGGTCCACGTCGACGAACTCGTATTCGACGTTGTTGGCGTCCAGGAGCTTCTTGGTGTTGCGGCAGTGGCCGCAGGTGCTAAGCGCGTATAGGAAGACTTTGGGCTGATCCATGTGCTCACCCTTTCGCGTTCATGGTTGTCGTGGCTAGTCTACTTCTTCGCCGGCGCACCCGTCGACGCGAGGCACCGTTCGCGGCCGGACGGTACCTAAATAGAATACTTGTACGGTAACATCATCATCGTCGCCGGGCCGCGACCGTGTCCGTGCCACCTGTCCGCATCGAGGGGAACGATATGACGCATGTGCCTGTGTGCCGTGTGACCAGAAGGGCGCTCGCTTTCGGAGCGGGGCTCGTGGTGGCCGCCTGTCTGTTCGGCGGCGCGGTGGCTCTGGCGGAGACCGGGTCCACCACCGCCACCACAGCTGCCGACCCCGAGCTCTCGGTGAGCATCGAACCCGGGGATGACTATTCGGCGGCGGTGCTCGAGTTGGGCTTCTACGGCATCGCGAACGCGGGGGCCGACCCCTACTTCAGCGCAGGCGCCGCCGCCACTCGAGAACAACTCGCCGTCTATCTGGCACGCGCCGTGGGTCTCCAGGACGGTCCCACGTTGGCCTTCGGTGACGTCGGGGCGGCGTCCTGGGGCTACAAGAAGATAGGGCCGGTGTGCGACGCCGGTCTCATGCAGGGCACCTCTTCGGGCACCTTCTCTCCCGACGTGCCCGTGTCCAGGCAAGAAGCCGCTTCGGCGATCGTCGCGGCGCTACGCTACAAGAGCGAACGGAGCGGCACCGACCTCGGCGTGAGCCTCGAGGCCTCGCAGGTGTCCGATTGGCTGGGCGGCTTCCAGGACCGGGACCTCATCGGCTATCAGTACTCGTCGGGGGTAGCGGTCGCCTACCGCCTCGGCCTGTTCGACGATCCCGCGGATGGTTGGCTGCTACCCAGACTGGGCATGTCCCACCAGGAGTTGCTGGTCATGCTGTACCGGGCGTTCGCCCTGCCGCTCGTGTCCAAGTCCGCCACGCCGGCGATGGTCCCGGCCGTGGACTCATACCCCGACCTCTCCAAGGGCGCCAAGGGCAGCCTGGTCCTGCTGTTGCAGGAGCGGCTCAACACGATGACCTATTTCACCGGCAAGCCGGACGGCAAGTACTCCAGCCAGACGCGCGACGCCGTCTACGCCTTCCAGAAGTACCAGAGGATGAAGCGCACCGGCGTGGTGGACGGTACCGTGTGGGACGCGTTCTGGACCGCGACCAACCCGGTCCCGGTGTACGTCGGTGATTACGGCAAGCGGGTGGAGGTGGACCTCACCCGCCAGGTGATGATGCTCATCACCGACAACAAGGTGGTCATGACCGTCCACGTCTCCACCGGCCGCTACGGGACTCCCACCGGCAACTGGCGCACGCGCACCCTCAGCCACGGCTGGCGGCCCACGTCGCTGGGGCCGATCTATTCGCCCTCGTACTTCATGCCCAAGAACGCCATCCACGGGTACCCGAGCGTCCCGCTCTATCCGGCGAGCCACGGCTGCGTGCGCACTCCTATCTGGATCCAGGACGAGGTCGTGGATGAACTGGTGATGGACGAGTTGGTGCACGTCTTCTACAACAAGGCGGACTGAGGCACACGGGACTGAGCGGGCCGCGGCCGGCGTGGCCGCCGCCCCATGGTGTGCGTGGGGACGGGGGCTACGGCCTGTCCGAAGTGGTGCCGGTGCCGCCCGCGGTCCGGGCGCGGAGCAATCTGCGGCGCAGCAGGTCCACGGCCGCCAACGCCGCCCGTTCCCTGATCTGGTCGCGCCTGCCCCAGAACAGCATCCGCTCCACCTCGGTGACCCCGTCGACCACGCTGCCGATGTATACGAGGCCCACCGGTTTCTCCTCGGTGCCGCCGCCAGGACCCGCGACCCCGGTGGTCGAGAGCGCGCAGTCGGCGTGCAGCCGTTCGCGGACCCCTTCGGCCATGGCCGCGGCCACCTCGGAGCTGACGGCGCCGTACTGGGCCAGCATGCCCGCCGGGACGCCGAGGAGCCCGATCTTCACGTCGTTGTGATAGGCGGTGACGCCGCCCAGGAAGTAGTCGCTGCTGCCTGGTATGTCGGTGAACCGCTTGCCCACCAGGCCGCCTGTGCACGACTCGGCCACCGCGACGGTGAGTCCCCGTTCGAGGAGCAGTTGCGCGGCTATCTCCGGGAGGCCCGGACCGTCCACCCCGAACACCCGTTCTCCGAGTACGGCACGCGCCTTGGCCTCGAGCTCGTCCAGGCGTCGCTCGCCTTCAGGCGTGGCTGGGCCGCGCAGGATGATCGTGAGCTCCTCGAGGCTCGCCCGGGTGCCGATCTCCACGTCGGACCCGCGCCAGGGTATGTCGGCCAGTCTTTCCGCCGCCATCGACTCGCCGATGCCGAACACCCGGATGCGCCGCACCGCGTGGCCGTCCCCGGAGCCTTCGCGAGTGGCCAGGCGTGGCTCGATGGTGTTCTCCCACATCTCCTTGAGTTCCCAGGGCACACCGGGCAGGGCGACGATCAAGGTCCCCTCGTGGTCGATGTAGTAGCCGGGGGCCGTCCCGGAGATGGGGATGGCCGTGGCTCCGTGGGGGAGCAGGGCCTGCTTGCGGTTGCTGTCGCCCATGGTGAAGCCGCGGGACGCGAACTTGGCCTGGATCTCCTGGAGCAACTCCTCGTGATGCTCCAACGAGACACCCAGCGCTTCGGCCGTGGCCTCACGGGTGAGGTCGTCCTCCGTGGGGCCGAGGCCGCCAGAGAGCACGAGCACCTCCGGACGGCGGGCGAGCGCGTCGCGGATGGCGGCGACTATGGCGCCCAGGTCGTCCGAGACGGAGACCGCGTGGGTGGCGAAGATGCCCATATCCAGCAGTCTTTGGCCGAGGTACGCCTGGTTGGTGTTGACGATGTCCCCGCGCAGGAGCTCGTCGCCGGTGAAGATCATCTCTGCATTCCTGTCCATGACCGTGTATCATACCCGCACTATGACCGCAGGCACCGCACATGCGATCTCCGGGGTCTCCTTCGAGGAGATGCGCCCGGGCCTGCGCGCCGGTCACCACCACGTTGGTACACACGCTCGGCACTGGGTGTGGTCCTAGCCCCTCGCGCGACGCGGGGGGCGCCTCCAATGGCCGGATGATCACCGATCGCCCCGGCCGGCCTCGAGCGCGGAGACGCGCTACCTGACCAGGACAGCGACCACAAGAGGAAGAACGATGCCAGAGCAGAACGTCACCCCAGGACCCATCGGCGCTTCGGCGGACGGAGAAGGTTTCGCCACCGCGGCCGATTTCCCGAACGTGAAGTTCGATTCCCGCAACCTCGTCCCGTGCATCGCCCAGGAATGGACGACCGGCGAGGTCCTGATGCTCGCCTACATGAACCCCGAGTCGCTCCGCCGCACGCTCGCCACCAAGACCATGTGGTACTACAGCCGCTCGCGTGACGAGTACTGGAACAAAGGGGCCACCTCCGGCCACTTCCAGTACGTCCACGAACTGCGCTACGACTGCGACGGCGACACCCTCCTCGCTCTTGTCGACCAGACCGGGGCCGCCTGCCATACGGGCGACTTCACCTGCTTCGACAACCGATGGCTCAGCTCTCCCACCGGAGAGCGCGCGCCGTTCCTCGCTTCGCGAGAACAGTAGGCAGCCATGACATCCGGCATCATCGCCACCGCGCCCACTCTGGAAGAGGCGCGGGGGCTCAGCGCTAGCTATAACGTCATCCCGGTCTCGCACCGCTTCCTCGACGACACCGAGACGCCGGTCTCCGCGTTCCTGAAGCTCCGGCAGGCCGCCGGTTGCTTCCTCCTGGAGAGCGCCGAGCAGGGACTGCGCCTCGGCCGATACTCGTTCCTGGGCATCAAGGCCTGGGAGAGCATCCGCGTGAGCGGCGATCAGGTCGCGGTGAGGCGCCGCGGGGTGGACACCTTCTACGATCTGGCCGGCAACGGCGGGGACCCCTTCGCCTTCCTGGCCAACCACCTGTCGCAGTACCGGACGCCCAAGCTGCCCGATCTGCCGCCGTTCGTGGGCGGGGCGGTGGGCTACTTCGGATACGACTGTGTGCGTCACGTCGAGCATCTGCCGGACGCGCCGCCGGACGACCTGGGCCTGCCCGAGATGGCCTTCCTGCTCACCGACGTCATCGTGGTGTTCGACCATCTGCAGCACACCATCACGCTGCTGACGAACATCTTCAGCGACGATGAGCCCGACTTCGACGCCGCCTACGCGGCGGCGGTCGCCCGTCTGGCCAACATCAAGGCCCGGCTCCGGGCGCCGCTCCCCATCGCCGACCTTCGTGACGGCGCGGAGCGCGGCGCGGTACAGGCCGCCGGACGGGCCGGCCTGAAGTCCTCGTTCGAACGGGGCGGGTTCCTGGCGGCAGTCGAACGCATCCGCGAGTACATCATGGCGGGGGACGCCTTCCAGGTGGTCCTCTCGCAGCGGTTCGAGTTGCCCGTGTCCGTGAGTGGTTTCTCCATCTACCGCGGTCTGCGCGCCGTCAACCCGAGCCCGTACATGTACTACATCTCGTTCCGCGACTTCGAGGTGGTCGGTTCCAGCCCCGAACCGCTGGTGACCGTGACGGGCAGGACGGCCGAGACCCGGCCCATCGCGGGCACCCGGCCGCGCGGCGCGACGCCCGCGCAGGACGCCAGGCTGGCGGAGGAGATGCTGGCCGACGAGAAGGAGCGGGCCGAGCACCTCATGCTGGTCGACCTGGGCCGCAACGACCTGGGCAGGGTGTGCCGGCCGGGGTCGGTGCGTATGGACAGCTTCATGGATGTGGAGCGCTACAGCCACGTGATGCATATGGTGTCGTCGGTCTCCGGCGAGCTGGACGAGGGCGTGGACGCGATGGATGCGCTCCGGGCGGTGTTCCCGGCCGGGACAGTGTCGGGCGCCCCGAAGGTCCGGGCCATGGAGATCATCGACGAGTTGGAACCGTTGCGCCGGGGCCCGTACGCGGGCGCCATCGGCTACCTGAGCTACTCTGGCGATCTGGATGCCTGCATCTACATCCGGACCGTCCTGGTCCGCGAGGGCCGGGCGTACGTACAGGCCGGAGCGGGCATCGTCGCCGACTCCGACCCGGAGAGTGAGTTCCGGGAGACCGAGAACAAAGCCGGAGCCATGTTCCGCGCTATCGAACTTGCGGCCACTCAAGAGGAATGGGAGTAGGTCATGATGATGAACACCACTCTGCGGCAGACTTTCAGCGCTTCCGAGCACGCGACCCAGCGGTACCCGGCGCCGGGCCTGAGTGACCTCCGCATCCTGATGATCGACAACTACGACTCGTTCACCTACAACCTGGTGCAGTACCTGGGGGAGATCTCCGGCACCAAGATCCACGTGTTCCGCAACGACGAGGTGACGGTGGAGGGCATCCGGGAGCACGGGCTGACCCACCTGGTCGTCTCGCCCGGGCCGTGCACGCCCGATGACGCAGGGGTCAGCATGGACGCCATCGCCGCTTTCGGTGGGGTGGTCCCGGTGCTCGGTGTCTGCCTGGGCCACCAGTCCATCGGCCAAGTGTATGGCGGCAAGGTGATCCGCGGGGCCGCGCCGGTGCACGGCAAGACCTCGCTCATCCACCACGACCGCCGCAGCATCTACGCCGGGCTGCCGCTGCCGTTCGTCGCCACCCGCTACCACTCGCTGGTGGTGGACCGCGCCCTGCCGGCCGACCTGGAGGTCTCCTCGTGGACCCAGGACGGTGTGATCATGGGCATCCGCCACAAGAAGTACAACGTGGAAGGCGTGCAGTTCCACCCGGAGAGCCTGCTCACGGCTGTGGGGAAAGAACTGCTCTGCAACTTCCTGAGCAACAGGAAGGCCCTCCGATGAGCGCCGCGGCAGCTTCCGCGGCCGCGACCGCCGTCCCGCCCGCGCGGGGGGCGGCGTCCAGGAAAGCCGCGCCGCTGCTCGACTTCACCGAGGCCCTGAAGCGCGTGGCCGAGAACCGGGATCTCACCCGCGAGGAGGCCGCCTGTGTCCTCGACCAACTGGTGAGCGGCGACCTGAGCGACGCGCAGGTGGCGGCCTTCTTGATGGGACTGCGGGTCAAGGGCGAGACCGCCGACGAGATCGCCGGCCTGGCCGACGGCATGCGCCGGGCCGCCATCCGGGTGCAGAGTGCCCACCAGGGCAGGCTCGTGGACGTGGTCGGCACCGGGGGCGATTCGCTCGGCACCTTCAACATCTCCACCACCGCCGCGTTCGTGGCGGCCGGGGCCGGGGTCAAGATCGCGAAGCACGGCAATCGGGCAGCCAGTTCCAAGTGCGGTTCGGCGGATGTCCTGGAGGCTCTCGGGATATACATAAGCTTGGGACCGGCCGAGGTGTCGAAGTGCATCGACGAGGTGGGCATGGGCTTCATGCTGGCCTCGCTCCACCACCCGGCTGCGGGGCGCGTGGCGGGGGTGCGGCGGGCTCTCGGCGTGAGGACCGTCTTCAACCTGCTGGGGCCGCTCACCAACCCGGCCGGCGTCCGGCGCCAGTTGCTGGGGGTCAGCACTCCGCAGCATCTCCACGTGCTCGGTGACGCTCTCGCGCGCATGGGCTGCGAGCACGCCCTCGTGGTCTGTGGCCACCTGGGGATGGACGAACTGTCGGTGACCGGCTCCAACCGGGGGATAGAGGTGACCTCGGGCGTCGCCCATCGCAGCCTCAAGATCGATCCAGAGGATTGCGGCTTGGGCAGATACCCGCTCGAGGCTCTCGCCGGCGGCGATGCCGCGACCAACGCGGCGATCACCCGGGACGTTCTCGGCGGAAAGACCGGTGGCCCGCGGGACGCCGTGCTCCTCAACGCGGCGGCCGCTCTTTACGTGGCCGGTAAGGTCCTGTGCCTGCGCGACGGGGTGGAGGCGGCCAGGGCTTCCATCGACTCCGGGAGTGCGAAGGCGGTGCTGGACACGATGATCGTGGTGACCAACCGCCTGGCGGGGCAGACCCGGGCCGCAGCCCCGGGCGGCGGCCCCAGCGGCCCCGATGCCGTCCCGCCGCGGCAGGCAGGAGCCGGCCGGCGATGACCTCCCGGTCCTACCTCGACGTCATCGTGCCGGACGTGCGGCGCCGCTTGGCCGAACGCCAGGCTGTGACCTCGCCGGCCGATCTGCGCGCGGCCGTCGCTCGGCTGGACCGCGCGCCTGCCTCGTTCGCGAGTGCGCTGGCCCGCCCGGGCGTGCAGGTCATCGCCGAGGTGAAGCGGTACTCGCCGAGCAAGGGGGCCATCCGCCCGGACCTCTCGGTGCCTGAGGTCGTCGCCGCCTACGAGAAGGGCGGGGCGGCGGCCATCTCCGTGCTCACCGAGGAGGATCACTTCCGCGGCAGCCTGGCCGACCTCCAAGCGGCAGCCGCCTCGACGGCGCGGCCGCTGCTGCGCAAGGACTTCGTGATCGACCCGTTCCAGGTGTACGAGGCCCGGCTGGCCGGGGCCTCGGCCGTGCTGCTCATCGCCCCACTCCTGGACGATGCGGAGGTGCAGACCCTGATGGCGCTGGCCCGAAGTCTTGGCCTGGACGTATTGTTGGAGGTGCATGACACGGCCGAGATGGAGCGCGCGCTCGAGGCCGACGGCGTGGTGATAGGCATCAACAACCGCGACCTGCGCACGTTCGAAGTGACCCTCGAGACGAGCCTGCGCTTGGCCGGCATGGTCCCCGCGGACCGGTTGGTGGTCGCAGAGAGCGGCATCCGCGGCCGCGGGGATGTGGAACTGCTCGGAGCGGCCGGCGTGGACGCAGTGCTGGTGGGAGAGAGCCTGTTGCGCCAAGGAGAGGCAGCCGCCGCGGTGGCCGCGTTGACGGCCCCGCCGTGCCCCGCAGCCCGGCGGCCTGGTGACCTGAAGACGAAGGAGTCCCGATGACCGAACGCAGGGCCCGTCCTGCCGCCAGAGTCCTGACCGCTGCAGGGCTGCAGGAACTCGACCTCTCCGCCCTGGCGGACCTGCTCGCCGGGCTCGGAGCCCCTGGGCTCCCGGTCACCTGGGTGCACTGCGAGACGGAGCCCGGGGTCATCCAGGCGCTGGACGACATGGGGCTGGACGAGGTCAGCGTCAAGAGTCTGCGCGACGGGCCGGAACGGCCGCGCGTCGAGGAGTTCTCCGACCATCTGTATGTCTCGCTGTTCTCGGCCGACCAGGCGGCGCGCCGCAGACCGCGCCGCTCCGGCGACGACCTTGCCAGGGCGGCGAAGCCGGAGTCCAACGTCTCGGACACGCTGCTCCCCCGGTTGAACGAACTGCGCCTGTTCCTGGGCGCTCGGTGGATCATCTCCGTGGGACGGTTCAGGGAGGCGGACTACGACGCGTTGGTCGAGCGGGTCAAGCGACAGGTCTTCTCCCGAGACCGTGGGCCCAGCTTTGTCGCCTACCATATCTGCGAATGGCTGGTCGAGACTCTCCAGCCCGCGCTCGAACGGCTGGACGACCGGGTCGATGCCCTCGAGGACGACGTTGTCCTCACCACGGGCGAGTCGTCCGTCCAGACGCTCTTCGGGCTCAAGCGCGACCTGGTGGACCTGCGCAGGCGGGTGGCGCCGCTCAGAGATGTGATGCAGCGCCTTGGCGCCCACGGCGTGCTCTATGTGGACCGCGAGGCCGAGGTGTACTTCCGGGACGTCCACGACGACGTCCTGCGGGTCATCGAGCTTCTCGACACCTATAGGGACATCCTGTCGTCAGCTCTCGACCTGCACCTGTCGAGCGTGTCCAACCGGCTCAACCGGGTGATGAAGCAACTCACGGTGGTGGCGACGGTGTTCATGCCGCTCTCGTTCATCACGGGCCTGTTCGGCACCAACTTCGAACTGATGCCCTTCGGGAGCCTCACCCTGTTCATACTGATGTTCGTGTTCATGTTCGTGTCGGTCGCCGCCATCCTGCTGTACACATGGAGGCGGACCTGACGATGGACGGCAGTCCCATCCGGGCAGCCGCGGGGGCGGGGCCGCTGGTGAAGATCTGCGGCGTCACCCGCGCGGAAGATGCGGCCCTGGCCGCGCGGCTGGGAGCGTGGGCGGTGGGGCTCGTCTTCGCCGAGAGTCCTCGCCGGGTGAAGCCGGCGCAGGCGCGCATATTGGCCGCGGCCGCGCGCATGGCGGCGGCGCCGGGGACCCCTGAGCCAGTCATCGTGGGGGTGTTCGTCGACGAGCCCGCGGAGGCCATCGCGGCCCTCGCGGTGGAGGTGGAGTTGGACGCGGTCCAGCTGCACGGCGCCAGACCGGGTGCCGAGGCCGTCCGCACCGTCCTGGCGGAGCGGCTGCCGGATCTGCTCATGATCCAGGCGGTCGCCGTGCCGGCGGACGGCGCCGGACCGGCGGCCCTGCGGGCGGCCGCGGC
>CAIQPS010000041.1 GCA_903873715.1 uncultured Actinomycetes bacterium | reverse complement strand
GGCGGCGCCTCCGGCGCCGCCGCCCCGTTCTTTTGTCACTTGTACTGTTCCTGCGACAGAGCGGTCGACCGGAAGTCTCCGGAGGTCGGCAACTCGCTCACCCATTCGCTGGTCTCGTCCATCTTGATGGTCACGTTCGCGGTCTGAAGATCGAGCACGTGGCCGCCGCCCTTCCGGTCGGCCGTGAGGAAGTGCATGTGATAGCCGGCGGCGTTCGGCCCGCTCATGTACGCCGGCAACCAGAAGCCCACGATCGTCCCCTGCACGTTGGTGAACTGGAACTCCGACTGCCCCTTGAGCACCTCGGTGAGCGGGCGGTACGGCCTCGTCTGGGCGGGGACGCTGCGCGTCTTGATGGAGGCGAAGGTCCCGTCGACGCGGAAGGCGTACGGAAGGTTGGCCGACGTGCGGGCGGCGTCGATGGCGGCCTTCAACTGGTCGAAGCTGAGCGGCTGATCCTCGGGCAAGGTGATGTCTGCGCTGAAGTCGGTGACCTCTGCGAAGGGGGTCAGGACGTCACCGGCGAGCTTGCCTACCGTCCCGTCGAAGCCGACCCGGTAGGCCGTGCCGTCGAGCAGAACCATCTCGCCGTCCAAGGTGTTGATGGTCCCCAGACCCTGCTGCCCGTGCTCCTCCAGTTCGGCGAGTGTCATCTGGCCTTCGTAGACCCCGGCCATGAGAGCGTTCAGGGTGGAGTACTGGAAGAGGACGTCTTTGCCGTCCCGTGCGGTCGCCTGGCCGCCGCATCCTGCCAGCGCCAGCGCTCCGAACAGGGTCAGTGACACCAGCCCGGCCGCTCCAGCAGCCACCATCCGTATCCGCACGTCGCCCTCCTGTAGTTCACCTGGCATGGACCTAAGTCGCATTGACAGTGTCCATGAACCGGGCGAACAATGCCAGTCTACCCCTGCGCTTGCGCACGGGCCCGAGAAGACCGACAAGTGAGGACGACATGGCTACCGCTCCGGTCCGACGTCTACCGAAAAGGATGCTCATGATCGCTGGGGCGATCGTCGTGTGTGCGGGCGTCGCGGCCGCCCTCGCGCCGGCCGCACTCGCCGGAGCCTCGTACTCCAGCACTATCGCAGACGCACAGTCTCGGGCCGTGGCGTTGCTCGAGGCGAGCGGGGCACCCTCGATGTCCGTGGCCCTGATGAGCGGCGACCAGGTCGTGTGGGCGCAGGGGTTCGGCTACGCGGACGTCGCCGGAAAGGCCGCGCCGACCGCGGAAACGATGTTCGGCGTGGGCTCGGTCAGCAAGATGGTGGCGACGGTGGCCGTCATGCGCCTCGTCGACCAGGGAAAGGTGTCGCTTGACGCCCCCGTCACCCGGTACGTGTCCTCCTTCCGGATGGCATCACCCGCCTATTCCAAGATCACCGTGCGCATGCTGCTGGACCACGCGTCCGGCGTGCCCGGCTCCACCCACGGCGACCTGATGACGCCTCCGGACTACTACCCGGGCTATCAACTGGAGGTGCTACAGGCCTTGGCGGTCTCCCGCCTCAAGGCCGACCCCGGCCTCTTCTCGGTCTATGCGAACGACGGCTTCACGCTGGCC
This sequence comes from uncultured Actinomycetes bacterium, assembly GCA_903873715.1. Lineage (GTDB taxonomy): Bacteria > Actinomycetota > Thermoleophilia > RBG-16-64-13 > RBG-16-64-13 > CAIQPS01. The sequence continues at coordinate 6,986 of CAIQPS010000041.1, read as the reverse complement.
GAGCTCGTCATCCAGTCCGTGAGCGGCAAGAGCTATGCCGACTTCGTGCGCGACGAGGTCTTCGGGCCCCTGGACATGCAGCACAGCAGCTTCGCCGACGTGCCGTTCGCCGACGGTACCTTCGCCAGGTCGTACTCGGACGGCCAGGCGAGACCCCGTGAAGCCATGAACATGCTCGGGTCGGGAGGCGCGTACTCCACTCCCACCGATCTCGGCCACCTGGCGGCCGCTCTCGTCAACGGGGGCCTCTATGGGGATCGACGGTTCCTCTCCCTGGCCGCCGTACAGGCCATGGGCGCCGACCAGACCATCGGGCAGTTCAACCCCTTCCCCACCGACGTGGTCCGTTACGGCCTCGGTTGGGACACCGTCACCCAACCCGGGCTCAAGCAGGTGGGTATGACGGCCTGGTACAAAGGCGGCGACACCGACGCCTACCACGCGGCCTTCCTTGTCATACCGCAAGAACGGCTCGCCGTGTGCGTCGCGGGGGTCGCCCCGCTCAGTTCGAGCAGGCTGGAGGTCTACGCGGAGAGGGTCGCGCTGGACGCTCTCGTCGAGACCGGGCGCCTCACCGCCCTCCCCGATCCTCTCGTCGAGGACACCACGCGTGTCAAGGCTCCGCAGGCCCGCTTGAACGCCATGGAAGGCTACTGGGGCTCGAGCAGCGCGGTCATGAAGATCACCGCATCTTCGGTTGATAAACAGGCCTTGGACATCTATCAGTTGGTCGATGGGACCTGGGTGAAGAGCCACCAGACCCTCACGCTCCGGGCCGATGGGTATTTTCGTGCCGGCGATCCCTCGGGTTTCCGCTGTAAGACAATCGTGGCCGGGGAGAAGCAGTACCTGGTGGCGAGCTTCCCATCGGGGTCCGGCACGTATCGGGAAGAGATGCTCTACGCTCAGCGGCTGAAGTCGATCCCGCCCGTGAGCGCCGCGTGGCGGGCGCGGGTGGGGCACGCCTGGCTGGCCGTGAACGAGATCCCCGCATCGGTGATGTGGGATATGCCCGGCGGACCGGTACTGGCAGTCTCGGACATCCCCGGCCTACCGGGATACCTGACAGTGGCCACCGGGGTCTACACGATGCAGCCCCTCAGGCCTCTCAGCGATTCCCGCGCCGGTTTCTTCCTCCAGATCCCGGGGGTGAGTTCCCGGGACATGGTGGACGCGATCGTACTGCGGCACAGCGGCGAGGACTGGATGCGCTTCGCCAACACCATCTACCGTCCGCTGGCGACGATCCCGGCTTTGACTTCCGGCACCAACGCAGTGGCCTTCGGCTCCGAGGGGTATGCCGAGTGGCGCGTGGTCCCCGCCGGCGCCACAGTGGATATCGCCTCGGCGACGGCCTGGTGCCTCTACGACCCGAGCCTGACGCCGGCCGACCGGGGTGAGAGCTTCCCGGCCTCGACTACCGCCCCCATCGGCGGTGGATATCTCCTGCTGTTCGGCACCGCCGGATCGAGCAGCGATGTGACCGTGAGCGTCCCTGTCGGGACTGTCCACGCGGCACCGGACCCGCGGCTCGCGGACTCGGCGCTCCCCGCTCCCGCCGAACCGCTGTCCGTAGAACACCTGCTGGCCAGGTAAGGAGATCACGCGATGAGAATCAGCCGGACCCTCCACAAGCATGACGTTCTCGTGGCAGCCGCTCTTTGTGTGCTGCTGGGACTGGCGGCGCTGCTCGCCTTCCCGGCAGCGGCACCGTCGGCGCCGCTTCCCACGTCGTTCGCGGGCACCATCGCCGACGGCCGCACCGCGGCCCAGAACCTGCTCGAGACGACCGGTGCTCCCTCGATGTCCGCGGCGGTGATGAGCCGCGGCACTCTGGTGTGGGCCGAAGGTTTCGGCTACGCGGACGTCGCCGCGAAAAAGGCGCCGACCGCAGACACCATGTACGGCATCGGCTCGGTCAGCAAGATGCTGGCCGCAGCGACGGTGATGCGGCTGGTGGACCAGGGCAAGCTGGCCCTCGACACGCCGGTGGTGAGCTACCTGCCCTCGTTCACCATGGCCTCTCCGGACTTCCGGAAGATCACAGTGCGGATGCTCCTGGACCACTCGTCCGGGATGCCCGGCACCAACTACTCAGATGCCTTCACGTCGCCAAGCTATTACCCGTCTCAGGTGGACGAGATGCTGCAGGCGCTCTCCATCGAGCGGCTGAAGGCCAAGCCCGGTGCCTGGTCGGTGTACTGCAACGACGGCTTCACGTTGGTGGAGCGACTGGTCCCGGCGGTCACCGGCACCAGTTACCCGACCTACGTCGCAGCCGAGATAGCCGGCCCGCTGGGGATGACCCACACGACGTTCCCCTTGACAGACTTCGCCGACGGCACCTACGCCAAGGCCTACACGGGAGATACGGCCAATCCGCGCGAAGTGTGCAACACCCTCGGCGCCGGCGGCGCCTACTCCACCCCGGCGGATCTGTGCCGCTTCGGCGCGATGCTGGCCGCCGGCGGCAGCTACAACGGAGCGAACGTCCTATCCCGCCGCGCGGTCCTGGAGATGGGCACGGACCAGACCATCGGCCAGTTCGACCCTCTGAACGGCGACCACTTCAGGTACGGGCTCGGCTGGGACACCGTGAGCGAGGAGGGTCTCAAGCAGGTCGGCGTGGTGGGTTGGTGCAAAGGAGGCGACACCGCCGATTATCACTCCGCCCTTCTGGTGGCTCCTAGGCAGGGCCTGGTGGTGGCCGTGACCGGTATCGCCCCCCTCAGTTCGAGCAGCCTGGAGGCCTACGCCGAGCGGGTCATGCTCGACGCCCTCCTGGAGTGCGGATCAGTCAAGAGCCTCGCCTCTCCGGTCGTCACGACCGCGGAACACGCGCAGGCCACCCCGAAGCAACTGGCCGATATCGAGGGCTGCTGGGCGGGCACGGCCAACATCCTTCGCATCCAACGCTCGGATTCCGACCCTCAGACCTTGGACGTCTCGGTGTTGTCCTCCGGCACGTGGGTGCAGTTGCCGGATCCGATAAGCCTTCGCGCGGACGGCTACTTCCACGGCGACTCCAGTTCGACGCGCTACACCACGATCGCCGGCGCCGGGATACCCTACCTGGTCTTCGACGCCGTTTCCGAGTCGGGCACCTACCGTTGTCCGACCCTCTTCGCCCAGAAGCTGGTGGCGAGCGCCCCGCTCGGCTCCGCGTGGGCCGCCCGGACCGGGAAGGCATGGGTGGCAGTCAACGAACAGCCGGCCTCCACGACTTGGTCCATGGCCCGGGGCCCGATACTCACCGTCGACGCGATCCCGGGGATGCAGGGCACCTTGGCCGTCTTCACCGGCACCTACCCGCTCCAACCGGTGAGACCGCTCAACGACTCCCTAGCCGGGATGATGCTGAAGCTCCCGGGCTTTGGAGCCACGGACCTGGAAGACCTGATTGTGCTCCGCCGCGGCGATGAAGACTGGATGCGTTTCGGCTTCACCATCTATCGCCCCGCAGAGAGTATCGCCGGGCTGCAGACAGGCTCCACCGAGGTTGCCTTTGGCCCCGAAGGCTACGCCGAGTGGCGCGCCGTCCCCTCGGGGGCCGGGCTGGACATCGTCGGTGCCGATGCGTGGCGCCTCTACGACGCCGATCTGCAGTCGGCGGCCGCGGGCGCGCAGTCGCCCGCCCAGGTCACGGCTCCCACCGGCGGCGGCTACCTGTTGCTGTTCGGCGAGGCGGATTCCAGTTGCGAGGTGACGGTGTCGGCAGCCGGATGGGCGATCACACCCGCCTTCGGCCCGACGGCCCTGACTCTGCGTGGGGCCGGCGCCCAGCCGGTGCCCGCTGACCTTGGGGGTCTGGTCGTGCACCCGTCTCTGGACTGAGCCGAGCCGGCCCGCCGGCGCGGCACGTCACTCGCCGCCTGACGGCGCCTGCTAGCGGCGCATCTGCGCCAGTTCGGCCAGGCCGGCCTTGAGCACGACGTCTTCGCCGGCGTAGAGGGCGATCGCGTTCCGGGCCGTCCACGGTACCCAGACCTCGGGGGTCACGCCGCCCTTGCCCATCCGCGAGTCGATCTGCACCCGCCGAAAACGATCGAGGGACTGCCCGAACGGCCACTTGACGATGAACCCCAATGGCATGAGCGCCATGTCACCGGCAAGCCCGAAGGAGCCGTTGGTGCTCTCCATACCGACCAACCGGCCGTTGGGCAGGTTCTTGATGCCCATGGCAAGGCCTTCGCCATTGCTGATGGTGCCGTTATTCGCCAAGCACACGACCGGCCCAGCGTACACTTGCGGTGCCGGCTCGATCCAGAGCGCCTCACCCGGCCGATCGAAATCACCGAAATCGTCGCCCACCCATATCTCGAAGTGGTCTGTACCGGGAAGCCGGAAGTTCTGATACTCGTAGATCGTCCGCGCCGCATAGAACGAGCCCAAGATCTGCGTGGCCATCAGGTCCGAGCCGCCCGCATTGTTGCGGACATCGAGCACAATGCCCGACACGCCGGCCGAGATGAAGTCGGCCATGGCGGCTCGGAACAACTCCAGGGTCGAGGTGCGGGGCCCGTCGCCGGCAAGCGGCAAGTCCTCTTCGATGTACAGACGGACGTAGCCGATGCCGCCCGGCAAGATCCAGTGCTCCACCGCCTCGTCAGGCAGGCCAAGGTAGTAGACCGAACGGTCGTCGGTCATGTTCAAGGTCTCCCCTCCGTCGGCGACGGCCTGCAGGATCGCGGACACCGACGTGCACTCGCGCGGGTTCCGATATACGACGGTCCGTAGGCCCCCGATCGGCGCACGGACGAAGAACCGCGCCTTTTCGTAGCCCACGCGGTACTGCGTGGCCGCGCTCGGCCCCAGCACCGCCGAGGCCCTCGCTAGGGCCGCCTGGATGGGTAGCCCGTTCCAGAACAAGAGTCGCGCACCGACCTTCATGCCCGCTTGGGCCGCCGGCCCGTCCGGGTCGACCCATGAAGCGATCACACCCCCGCCCGACACCCGCGTCGCGATGAGTCCGAACCCGCCGCCGGCCAGACGCTCCTCGGTGGTCTCCATGATCGCCGCCGGCTCGTCCCCCCAAGGAGCGAGGTACACGTGACCATCCTGGAACTCCTGGGTGAAGGCGCGCAGCGCCAGGTAATACGCGGTCTCGTCCCCGTCGTTCTCAGCCCTCTCCACGATCGGACGGTATTTCGCACGGAGGCCGGGAAAGTCGATCGAGCGCCAGTCGGTGAAGGCATATTCGCCGGCCATCTTGGTGCACAGCGAATCGAAAGCCTGCGTCCACGACAGAGGACTGAGATCCTCGGGGACCGGCGGTGTGTAGGCCGACGCCCTAGCCGGCGACGTCCCGACGAGCCAGAGGCAGGCGAAGAGAACGGCCGACAGGACCAGCACGCGCAGCTTGACAGACTCCATCACAGCGCTCCTCAGGTGCGCATCTTCGGGTCGATAGCCAAGCCGTGGGAGCCGCGCAGAGCAGCCCGCATAAGACTTGTATCATACGTCCCGGCGGCTATACAACGCAGCCGGAGTGACCGCTGGTCATAGTAGCCACGGCGCCCCTGAGGCTGGGGAGACACTCGATCTGCGTCGCTAGCGAGGCCACGGACGCCTGGCTGGTGAAAGCCGCGCCCGGGATCACCTGCACGCTGGGGCTCTGGCCCCGGACCATGTTCACGGTCGTCATCCTTCCGGTCCTGGTCGTGCGGTACTTGCGTTCCGTGGGGTCGTGAGAGGCTCGTAAGCTATACTTCAGGGCGCTCATCACCGTTCTCAGACCACTCACGGAGGTGCGATATGGCGACTTCCCTCGAGCCCGTGACCAAGGTCAGCGACGAACTGAAAGCCCTTCTCAACGACGCTATCGCCCGAGAGATCCAGGTGAGCGTCCAGTACATGTGGCAGCACGTCCAGGTGGTCGGCGTCAAAGCCGTCGCCGTGGCGGACCAGTTCAAGAGCACCGCCATCTCCGAGATGAAGCACGCGGAGAAGATCGCCGAGCGGCTCTGGTACCTCGGCGCCACCCCCACCACCAAGCCGGCCCCCATAGTGGTGGGCACGAGCCTTCAGGAATTCCTCGAGTTCGACGTCAAAGCCGAGGTCGAGGCGGTCGAGATGTACCGCAAGATCATCAAGTTGGCCACCGAGGAAGGCGACATCACCACCGCCTTCATGTTCAAGGAGATCCTCGAAGACGAGGAGTCCCACCACGACCTCTTCACCACCATGCTGGAAGAGGTCTGATCCGGCGCAGTCGCTGCAGATGCGTCCCCGAAAAGGCCGGGCTTGATGCCCGGCCTTTTCTTTTTCCAGGAAGCCTGCCGCCCCTGAAAGCCCTGCTCGCAGCAAATAAGGGGTGCGATAGAATCGATGGCCATGACCGCTTCGCATCGTCCACCCCGCGTGTTCTACGGCTGGTACATCCTCGCCGCGGCCTTCGTCATCCAGTTCCTGAACAGCGGAGGCCGGAACACCATCGGGGTGATGGTGAAACCCATCGCGGACGAGTTCGGCTGGAGCCGGGGGTCGGTCTCCGCCGCCGTCTTCGTCAACCTCGTCTTCTACGCTCTCTCGAGCATCATCGCCGGGCGCCTCTACGACCGCTACGGGCCCAAGTGGGTCGTCACCGGGTCGGCCCTGCTGTTCTCGGCCGGCTTCGCTTTGATGGCCGGCATGCACTCGCTCTGGCAGTTCATCCTGTTCTACGGAGTGCTGAACGCGGCCGGACTCGGAGGGATAACCGCTCCCATCTTCGGCTCCATCATCGGCAACTGGTTCGAGAAGCGGCGAGGTTTGGCGATAAGCCTGGCTCTCTGCGGCACCTGCCTTGGCCAGTTCGCACTGGTGCCGGTCTTCTCCAGCCTGGTGATCGGCTCAGGGTGGCGCGTCACCTGCCTGTGGATCGCCGGACTGTCGGTGGTGCTGAACCTGGTGCTCACCCTCACGGTGGTCAGGGGCGACCCACCCCACTTCGGACTGGCGCCGTATGGGTCGGCCGGCTCGACCCGGCGTCCGGCCTCGCCGGCAGG
>CAIQPS010000040.1 GCA_903873715.1 uncultured Actinomycetes bacterium | reverse complement strand
CACGGGTGGCCCTTCACCTCGCAGGCGCCGTTCGTCTCCACGAAGCCGGCCTCGCTCAGAGGCAGGTCGGAGGCTTTGATGACCGCGTGCCCGTCACCGGCGGCGATGAACATGAACAGGTCGGCCTCGATACGGGTGCCGTCCTCCAACGTGACCGCACCCTCCTCGAACCCGGTGATCTTCTTGCCCGTGTAGGAGCGGATGCCCAGGGACGCGAACATCGAGTCCATCGTGGACACGGCCTTCTCACCCATGCGGATGCCCGGCTTGGGCATGGGGGCGAAGAAGACCAGCTGGAACTTGTCGAGCAGCCCGAGCTTCTTCAGCCGATGGTGCACGTTGAGCAGGAACTCGAACCCGGGCCCTCCACGCACGCCGCTGGAATCCTTGGGGTTGCCGCCGAAGCCGACGGCTATGGTCCCGCTGCCTTTGGCGATCAGGGCGTCGAGCCGCTCCTTGACGGTGAGGCTCTCTTCCGGCGCGCCGCAGATGCTGAGCACGTGCTCCTTGCCCTTGTGCTGCATCTTGTGGGCGCCCAACGCGAGCACGAGATAGTCGAAGTCGGTACGGACCCCCGCGTTCTTGAGGGTGAAGCTCCGGTCGGCGGCGCTGACCGCCACCACTTCGTCGACGGTCACCTTGAAACCGTGCGCGCGGGCGATCTCATGAAGGCTCATCCGGACCTTGTCGAACGGACGCTCGCCCGTCGGGATCCAGATGGCCAGGGGATACACGAACAGGTAGTCGCGGTCGGACACCACTTCCACCTCGAGACCCTTCTTGCGCAGCTCGATAGCGGCCTCCACCCCACCGATGCCGCCGCCCAACACGACCGCCTGCTTCATCTCGCTCATCTCCTTGAACGCCCCCGTTGCAATCTGCGTGGACCACAGTATAATGCACAATTGTGCAAAACAACCAGGGCGGAGGAGCGATTGGCCCGGCCGGCGAAATGGCGTTGTCTGGAGTGTCACCCTGGGTCGAAGCTGTTCGGCCCGGTGGGTGTGCCGGCGCGCCAGCTGGACAAGCTCAGGATCTCCTTCGACGAGCTCGAAGCGCTGCGGCTGCTCCATCTAGAGGGCGTCACCCAGGCAGAGGCCGGGCGGCGACTGGGAGTCTCCGGGTCCACGGTGAGCCGGATGGCCGAACGGGCGCACCGGATGATCACCGAGGCATTGGTGAGCGACAAGGCGGTGTGCGTCGAGGGCGGCCCGGTGACTGTGGTGCGGGTGAGTGAGAGTGTGAACAACGGTGATCCGGAGGGCCGGCAGACGCCGGTGGACGAAGGCGCCGAGAATGTGGAGCGAGGAGACAGGATGATAGTCGCAGTACCGTATCTGCAGGGCAACGTGAACGCCCACTTCGGCAGCACCCAGGCGTTCATGGTGGCCGAGACCGCCGACGGCAAGGTCGAGAACGCCACGGTTTGGGAAGTACAGGGTATGCAGCATAACCATGCTGGTATCGCGGGGTTCCTGAAGGAGCAGGGCGTAGAGGTGATCCTCGCCGGCGGCATGGGCGCTCCGATGCAGCAGGCCCTCAAGATGCAGGGCTTCGAACTCTACTGCGGCGTGCAGGGCCCCGCGGTCGCGGCTGTGGAGGCGTTCTGCCGAGGCGAGATCGAACAGCGCGAGAGCACCTGCGGCCACCATCACGGCGAGCACGAACACCAGCACTGAGCCGGGCATCGGGCCGGCAAGACCAGACCAAAGACTGACAGAGAAAGAAACGAGGGGCGGAAATGGCAGAGATGAAGATCTACTTCCCGGGCAACAAGAAGGTCTACGCCGACTACAACGGCATGACCATCGAGACCGACCAGCCGGTGCGCGGCGGCGGTGACGGCACCGCGCCGGCTCCGTTCGACCTGTTCCTGGCTTCCATCGGCACCTGCGCCGGTATCTACGCGCTGGGCTTCATGCAGCAGCGCGGTATCGACCCCGAGGGTTCCAGCATCACCATGCGAATGGGCTACAACCCGCAGGTGGGCCTCATCGACAAGGTCGAGATCGAACTCACCACGCCGGCCGGTTTCCCGGACAAGTACCGCGATGCCATCATCAACGCGATGGAACTCTGCGCGGTGAAGAAACATCTGGCCAACCCGCCCGCGTTCACGGTCACGACCGTCGCCGGCGCGTAGCCCGGCCGGCCTGTCACAAAGCTTTGCCGCCGCGCCGGCCCCGGCCGGCGCGGCGGTCGACCAAGGCCCCACAAGGAGGACCTCATGGCTGAGACGATCGAGATCAAAGTGGGCGGCATGAGCTGCCAGCACTGTGTCAATGCCGTCGACAAGGCGGTGCGCGCTGTCGCGGGTGTCACCGACGCCGCGGTCGATCTGACAGGCGGCAGCGTGAAGGTCACCGGCTCCTTCGACCGGGCGGCCGTCGTGGCGGCGATCAAAGCTGAGGGGTACGAAGCGGAGTAGCGGCAGTCGCGGTGCGGGCGGCCACCTGGCCGCCTAGCGTTACGCCGGCGCCTCGAGCGCCGGCCGGAGGTACCTAGCGCCCGTATCTCTCCCGGAACTCGCGGTCGACGATGTCGAGCGCCACGTAGTCGGAGAAGCGGCCTTCCTGGAACACGGCCTCCCGGTCGCGTCCCACATCCACGAACCCCACCCGGCGGTACATCTCGAGGGCCCGGGCGTGGTCCTCATGCGCGCGGATCTTCACCGTGTGCAGCCCCAGCGTGTCGAAGGCGTAGCGCAGCATCGTGACGATGGCGTCGGAGCCGTATCCCTTGCCCCAGTCCTGCTTGCTGCCGATCGAGATGCCCATCTCGGCCCGGCGGTGGACCAGGCTTATCCCCTTGATCCCGATGTTACCGATGTAGCGGCCGTCGTCAGCCACGTGGATCTCGAAGTTGCGCTCGTCGCCCTGGTTGGTGTGGGACTCGTAATAGCGGCGCTCGTCTTCCTTGCTGATGGGAGTGTGGCCCACCATGAGGTACTTGTAGACCTCGGGGTCGTTGAGCCAGGCGCGGATGGTCTCGGCGTTGGCCGGGTCCAGTTCGGTGAGGAATATCTTCTCGCCCTTGATCATGAGCCCATGCTACCTGACCGCGCCCGCCATGTCAGCGACCGGGGCGCTACCCATGAGCCCCGGTCCCCCTCAGCGGGCCGGCGGCTTCTGGCGCTCGAACACCGGCAGATAGGTACGGAACGAGCCTTCGCGCAGGCAGCCCTTGACGACCCCGGTCTGGTACGCGGCGTGCTCGGCCACGTAGAGGGCGGCGTAGACGGGGAAGGGCAGGCGGGGCCGCTTGGTGGTGTAGTCGACGCCGGCCGCGTAGAGCGAGGCGGCGGCCTCCAGCCACCAGAACCCGCGGGAAAGAAGACCGAGAGCAGCCAGCGGTCCCAGGTAGTAGCGGGTGAGGTGAAAATAGGCGAAGTAGAGCATCGAGAGATGGCCGCGGAGCACCGAGTCCCAAACGCGTGCGTCGGGGATACCGGCGCCGGCCTCGCGGAGCCGGGCGGAGCGGCGACGGCCCTCCCAGAGGGCGGGGGCCAGGCAGACAGGGATCATGCGTGGGTCCCGCTTGATGAGGGCGACGGAGACGAGAGCCACGGTGGCGAGTGGGGCGGGGGAGAAGGGGAAGCGCTTGCGCTTGTCTGTGTGCAGGCCGTGGAGCACCGCCTCCGACGTCCCGTACTGCGCCCGGCGGCGGAGCATGGCGGAGAGCCGGTCGCGGTGCTTGTGCAGGACGATGCCCTCGGGCGCGTAGACCAGGTAGTGACCGGCAGCCCGGAGGCGCCAGCAGAAGTCCACGTCTTCCCCGACGCGCAATGCGGCACTCAAGCCGCCCAGAGCCTCGTAGGTGGAGCGGCGCACCAGCAGGTTGCAGGTGGGCACGTAGAACGTGTCGGAGCCTTTCGCACGGAGCATCAGATGGCGGCCCATGTCGAGCGGGGAGGCGACCTCTTCGTAGCGGTCCAGAAGGGATTCCGTGTAGTAGGCGCGGGTGCGGCCGCCCACCGCTCCCACCGCGTCCCAGGCGAAGTAGGCCGTGAGATCGCGCAGCCACGACTCGGTGGCCACGCAGTCGCTGTCGATGAAGGCCAGTATCTCGCCGGTGGCTTCGGCGGCGGCCCGGTTGCGCGACCAGGCTGGACCGCGGTTCTCGTCGTTCACCAGGAGGCGGGCGCCGTGTCGTGCGGCCACCGAGGCGATGGCGGCACCGTCGGCCGACCCATCGTCCACCACGATGATCTCCAGCGAGCCCGCCGGATAGTCAGCCGCTCGGACAGCCGCCAGGCACTGGTCCAGGTCGTCGGCCCGTTCCAGCGTGGGGATGATGACCGTGACGGACGGCGTGGGCGTGGCAGGGGCGGGCACCGGTGCCGCGAACCCAGCCGCCGGGGGCGCGGACGCCCGCGTGACGTCCAGCAGGCCGCGGCCGCGGAAGTACTCGCAGAGGTTGAGGACCTTCTCCTCCGGCAGCCCCAGCCCTGAGGCCATGTCGCCGACGGTGGCACCGGTGCGCGTCGCCCGGAGCAACCGAGCCGCCGAAGCGTTCACCTTGAGTACGGCGAGCGGCTCCTCGCAGATCACCCGCCAGGTGCCGCCGTCACCCGGCTCGAGCCGGACCGGCTCGCGCAGCCGGTATTGGAGCGGGATCACCTGTCGCGGCGGGGCGCGCCGCCCGGGGCGGCGCCGGGCCCATCAGGACCAGGCTTCAAGTGGTCGAGCCAGCCCTCGTCGCGCAGCACTTCGAACACTTCCTGCGCGACCTCGCCTGCGGGGCGGCGAACGACCTTGCCCTCACGGGCTTTGACCGTGCCCTGGACCAGGCCGAGGATGCGATCGAACGCTGGGAGCGTCGGGTCGGGCGGAGCGACCGGCTGCAGGCGCGGACGAGGCGGATGCGGCCTGCCGGCCACGAGCGGCCTGTCGGCGTCGCGGACGGTGCCGGGGATGACGCCCAGGTCGGCGAGGGTCCACACGGGGATGTCCTGCTCCAGCGCGGCCAGTCTGGCGCCTGCAGTGACCGGCGCGGCCTGCGCGGCTTCGCCGGCTGCGCCCGCGGCCACGGTGACGACCACCGGCAACGAGGCCTCGACCTTCTCGCGGAAGCCCCGCTCCAGTTCCCGGGTGACGGTGATCCGGTGAGCGTCCGCGGACAGCGCGGCTGCGCCGGCCTTGGTGACGCAGGGCATACCGGCCCGTGCCGCCACCAGGACGCCGACCTGACCGCCGGAGTCGATGACCCCGCGGTCGCCGGCCAACACGAGGTCGGGAGCCACCGCCTGCGCGGCGGCGGCCAGCACGGCGGCTTTGCCGGCCGTCCGGGCCGCCGCCACCTCCCCATCCCACACCCGTATCGCCTTGCGGCACCCGCGGGCCAGTGCTTCGCGCAGGAACGTCTCGTTCTCGGCCGGACCGGCGTGCACCACTATGACCTCACCGTTCGGGCGATCGGAGGTCAGGGCCAGGGCCATGTCGAGCGCCCGCGCACCTGCCGGGTCGATCTCCCGGACCAGCCGGTCCTCGCGGACCCTGCCGCTGCGCGGGTCGCGCTCGGGAGCCACACGCACGTCGGCGGCCACGTCGAGCAGCACCAGTACTTTCATGACCGCACCTCTCCGAGAGCCGGCCCGGCGACCGCGGCGCCGGGCGCCGCGCCGGCCTGCCGGCGGATATCGCTACGTGAGCCTGAACCGCACACCGTATCCTCCAACGGGGTAGTGCCAATCGAGCGCGCCGCGGTCGCACACCAGCAGGCAGGTGCCACATTCCAGGCAGGCCTCGTATGCGAAGTCCACCTTGCCGCGCTCCTCGCTGTAGACGTAGCAGCGGGCCGGGCAGGAGTACGTGCACGCCCGGTGGCTGCAGCCTTCGCACACCTTCTGGTCCACGATGATGTGGGCCTCCGGATGGATGCGGTAGCTCACCAGATCGAACAGTTCGTCGGGGATCATGCGTACCCCCTTCCCGCCTCGATGAGATCCGCGAGGATGCGCCGTACGCCCACGCTCCGCCCCGAGACCGCCCGCCGGGCCAGCCGGAAGATGCGCTCTTTGGGCGTGCCGTCGGACCGGTACATGTCTTCCATCAGGGCGCTGATCACCTGCGGATACAGGGTGAAGAGACGGTCGTGGTGCATGAAGTCGATGGCCTTGCCCCAGGTGGCGAGGTCGCGCAGCACGAAGCTGTCCTTGAGTTCCGCCTTGTACTTGGCCAGCCGGCCGGCGGAGAAGTCGCCGGCCGCCAGGGCCTCGGCCCCCACCTTCGCGGCGATGACGCCGGAGGCCATCGCCAGGTTCATCCCTTCCTGGGTGAGGCCGTTGGTATAGCAGAAGCCGGCCGCATCGCCGGCAAGAAGCAGCCCCGCCATCGAGAGCTTGGGCACCATCGGGATGCCGGCCTCGGGCAGCAGGTGGGCCGAATACTCGACCATCCGGGCGCCCTTGAGCAGCGGGGCCACCGGGGCCGAGGCCACGAACCTGTCCAGCAACTCGTAGGGCGGCAGGCGCCGCTCCTTCAGCGAGTCGAGATGGAACACCAGCCCCACCGAGACGGCATCGGTCTGCGTGTAGATGAAGCCACCGCCCCGCACGCCTTCGCTGCACCCGAGGAATTCCTGTGTGGCACCCTCCCGGCCGATCAGCCCGAAGCGTTCGTCGACGGTCTCCTCGGTCATCTCGTAGAGTGCGCGGACGCCCAGAGCCACCTGTTCGGCCTTGAAGCCTTTGTGCAGCCCGGCGTCCCTGGCCAGGAGCGACAGCGTCCCGTCGCAGGCGACCACGAGCGGGGCCTCGATGATGTCGTCCGGCCCGGCGACCCGGACTCCCCGGACCGCTCCGCCCCGCAGCACCAGCGCCTCGGCCCGGCAGCTCGTGAGCAGAGTCACGCCGGCCGCCTCGGCCTGTTCCGCATACCAGCGGTCGAACCGTGGGCGGAAGAGGGTGAAGGCGGTGAGGCTCTTGTCGGATGTGGAGCCCGCGCCGGCGGCCGGTCTGTCGGAATCGGACGCGGCCTGGAACGTGAGTGACGTGGTGGACCCTGCGCCCGCCACGGACAGGGTGCGTTTGGTGACGGCCCGCTCCCAGGGAGCCTTTGCCCAGAAATCCGGGATGAGCTCTTCGGGCGCAGGGCAGTAGGCCATCATTCCGCCGAACATGTTCTTGGAGCCGGCGTGCTCACCCCGCTCGAGCAGGAGGACTTTGGCTCCAGCCTGGGCCAGACCGAGCGCGGCGCTTGTACCGGCCGGGCCGGCCCCGACGACGATGGCGTCGAACTGGGTGGCCATCAGACGCCGCCTGCCGGGTCGCTGGCTGCGCCGGCCGCGGATGCGGCGCCGGCCGCCCGGGAGTCGCCACCCGCCGGTGCGTCGCGGAACGCTTTGATCTTCTCGAGAAGCGCCGGCAGGACCTCCGCCAGGTCGCCGACATAGCCCACGTCGGAGAACTGGAAGATGGGCGCCCGCACGTCGCGGTTCACGGAAAGCACCCGGTCGGCCTTGCGCACGCCGGCCACGTGGTGCGGCGATCCGGACACGCCCAGCGCCACGTACAACTCGGGAGTGACGGTGCGGCCGGTCTGGCCGATGAGCCGTTCCTTGGGCAGCCGGCCTTCGTCCACCACAGGACGGGTCGCCCCGACCGACCCCTGCAACAGGTCGGCCAGCTCGTGGACGGCGGCGAGCAGTTTCTCGTCGGTGATCCCCATGCCGGCAGTGATGATGCGTTTGGCGTGGACCAGGTCCACCGAGCGGGCATCGGGGGGCAGGGTCTCGAGATGGCGGATGCGCGGCGCGGTGCTCGGCGCCCCGGCGCCCTGTGCCGCGGTCTCCAGCAGGAAGGCGTCGGCGAGAGAGGCCTCGGCCTGGGCCGCCTTGGTCTCCGAAGGCTCGTAGCCGGCGAGGTCGAGTGTCGCCACCGGGACGAGCCCCCGGGCGGCCTTGACGTCCTCTTCGAGCCATCCGCCGTAGACCGGCTTGGTGAAGGTAAGACCATCAGTCCCTACCCGCACGTCGGCGGCGCCGAGGATCGCGCCGGTGCCCAGCGCCCGGGCCACGAGCGGGGCCAACTGGCGCCCCGCATCCCCGTCTTGGATCAGCACGGCGGCCAACCCACTCCCCGCAGACCGGGCGGCTTCGGCCACGGCGTCAGCAAGGGCGGGGAAGTCGGTCTCTTCGGTGTCGGGCCACGTGGCGAAGCCCACAAGGGCGTCGAGAGCGGCGGTGAGCCGGTTGGCCTCGGCGGCGAAGGCCACGCGGGCGGCGGCACTCGCGGCATCACTCTCGGCTGCCGGGGACACCACCGCCATGATGGTGCGGGCGACCTCCTGGCCGCGGCTCTTGATGTCCGGTCGCGGGCTCACACGCGTTTTCCCGCCATGTAGCCCTCGTAGATGGCCATGTCCACCCGACGGGGCGCCACACAGTCGCCCACCCGGTAGAGCTCGAGCGGCCGGGCGGCATCCGCCGAAGCGGCTGCCCGGGCGGCGGCGGTCGGTTGCGCCATCACGGTGGAGCAGCTGCCGGTGCTGCAGGTCTCAGGGGCCACCCCGCCGACCGTCATCCCTTTGAGGGCGAAGTAAAGAGACTCGTCCGCGTCGTTGCCCATGGCCGTGACGATGCTGTCGTAGCCGCTGAAGACATCCCACGCGTTCGAATAGACGTTGAAGCCGTGGACCTCCGAGGCCGGCCCGGCCTGCCATCCGTCGGGATGCTTGATCTCCATCACGGCGAAGTCCGGGGTGAAGGTGACGCCCTTCTGCAGGAGGCGCTGGCGGGTGAGGTAGAGGTCCTGCGACGGGCCCAGCTCCGAGCCCACGAACAGGCTGGACGTGATCACGTGCACGGTCTTGCCCAGTTCGGCCAGGAACTCGGCCGTGGCCGTGGCCTGATGGTGGCCGTCGTAGTCGATGAACAGCACCTTCTGGCCGAGGGCATCGCCGGCCTCGCCGGTCAGCACCTGCCACACGTTGAACACACCCGGCGCGTCCGCGCCGCCGACCGGCGACCGCTTGGGCCGCGATCCCGTGGCGACGATCACCGCGTCCGGAGCCTCTGCGGCCACCAGCTCCCGGGTGACTTCCACGCCCAGCTTGACCGGCACTCCCAGGTGGTCCAGCTGGTTGCGCTCGTTGCGGGCGATCACGCCGAACTCGTCGCGGCCGGCGCCCTTGGCGGCGATCAGCACCTGGCCGCCCAGTTCCTCGCCCCTCTCGTAGAGAGTGACGTCGTGGCCGCGCAGCGCGGCGATCTTGGCCGCCCACATACCGGCGGGCCCGCCGCCGACAACCATGACCTTCTTCTTCCGCAGCGCCGGCTTGAGGTGATGCTCTCCCTCGGTGGCCTCAGCCCCCGCCGACGGGTTCTGCACGCAGCCGATGGTCTTGTTGAGACCCACCCGGCCGTAGCAGTTCTGGTTGCAGGCGATGCAGTAGCGGATCTCCTCGGTGCGGCCCTGCTTGGCCTTGGTGGCGAAGTCCGGGTCGGCGATCTGGCCGCGGACCACGCCGATCATGTCCGCCTGGCCTTCGGCCAGCACGCGTTCGGCCAGGGCCGGGTCGTTGATTCGCCCGGTCGCGAAGACCGGCACCGTGGCCACCGACTTGATGCCCGCCGCCAGCGGCACCGTGTAGCCGAGCGGCAGGTGCATCGGGCCGCCCACCAGGTACAGGTTGTAGAAGGTGGCGAGGGTGAGGTTGATGTAGTCGATGTGGCCGGTGCCCTGGATGAGCTGGGCTATCTGCTTCGCATCCTCCAGATTGAGGCCGCCGGGGATGAGTTCGTCGGCGCACAGGCGGACGCCCAGGGTGAAGTCGGGGCCGAGAGCCTCTCGCACCGCGGCGACGACCTCCAGCGGGAAGCGCATCCGGTTCTCGAAGCTGCCCCCGTACTCGTCGCCCCGGTAGTTGGTGAGCGGCGACATGAACTGCCGCGCCAGCGAGCTGTGCCCGTACTGCAGCTCCACCCCGTCGAACCCGCCCTCGCGGACGTGCACGGCCGACCGGGCGAAGTACTCGATGACCTCGCGGATGTCCTCGATCTCCATGGCCTTGGGCGTCTCGCGATAGAGCACGTCCGGGATGGGAGACGGCGCCCACACCGGCAGGCGGGTGAGGCTGCCGCTGCACTGCTGCCCGTTGTGGTTGAGCTGGGCGAAGATCTTGGTGTCGTACTTGTGGACTTCCCGGGTGAGCTGCTTGTAGCCGGGGATGACCTCCGGGAGGAACGCCTCGATGAGCCGCTCGTACGCCCGGTCGGTCGGGTGGACCGACTGCTCCTCGGTGATGATGAGCCCCGCGCCGCCGCGCGCGCGGGCGGCGAGGTAAGCGGTGAGCCGATCGCTGGGGAGGCCGTCCACGGACAGGTTGGTGAGGTGGGCCGAGAACGAGATGCGGTTGGCGACCGTCACCCGTCCGATCTGCAGCGGGCTGAACAGGTTCGGGAACTGCGCCATCTAGACCCCTTCCTTCGTCGGAGCCGCCGCCTCTCGGCCGCCGGCTCCTGCCTCCACCGCCCGCAGACACTCCGGGTCGGGAAGGCCCATAGATTCCGTAAGAAAATATCCCACAGCGGGGCATCCGCCGTGACAGATCGAGAACCGGTCGCACCCCTTGCACGAGGCGACCTCGAGATCGCGGAAGCGCTTGAAGATGGGCGACGTCTTGAAGATGTCCCACAGCGACTCGCCGATGACGTTCCCCGAGAGGAACGCCGGGTCGGCCAGGAAGGCACACGGGTAGACGCTGCCGTCGGGCGCGACGGCGCAGGTCATCTTGGCGGCGCCGCACATGTTGAGCCCCAGGTTCCGCCGGCTGTCAGGCGTGAGCGAGAAGAACGAATCGCCGGTGAGGATCTCAGTATGGTCGCCCAGGAAGGCCGACAGCTCCGCGAGTTGCTCCCGGGTGAGCCGGTAGTCATCCCAGGTGTGGCAGCCCCCACCCGAGGGCCGGAACCGCGACAGCCGCGTCTTGGCGCCGTAGCTCCGCGCCAGCCTGTCGAACTCGCCCACCTCGGCGGCGTTGAGCCGGGTGACAACCATGTTGAGGCTGAAGTCGGGGTACTGCCGGCGCGCCAGCAGCTCGACGCCCCGCAGGATCCGCCCGAAGGTGCCGGCGCCGCGGATGGCGTCGTTGGTCTCGGGCTTGGCGCCGTCGAGGCTCACCTGCAGGTAGACCGGCGCGGCCGGATGCTCGGCGCCGATGGCCAGAAGGTCGTCCACCAGACCGTCGTTCAGCACCGTCCCGTTGGTGCTCACGCAGGTGGTGATGCCCAGCCGGTGCGCGTAGCGCAGGATGTCGAGGAAGTCATGGCGCAGGAAGGGCTCGCCGCCCCCGAAGTTCACCTGGAACACCTGCATGCGCGCCAGTTCGTCGAGGAGAGCACGGCACTGTTCGAAGTCGAGTTCCCCGCGCCGCTCGGCCCGCAACTCCGCCGATAGACAGTGGGCGCAGTCGAGATTGCAGGCCTCGGTGATCTCCCAGGTGACGTTCACCGGGGCCCGGAGCGGGCTGGTGCTCAGCCTTTGAGGCGGGGTGTCACTCAGCCGGGAGGGCAAGGAGCAATCCTTTTTCGACGAGACCGGTGAGCACTCGAGAAAGGGCTGCGTCGGGCGCGGCACCGGCGGCACGGAGAGTCCGGTGATCGCCGACGAACGGCGGCGGCACCAGCCGGTCTCCGGAGCGGACGAAGGTCAGCCTCGTGGAACGGGTGTCGTAGAACAGCAGGCCGAAATCTTCCTGCCTCACACGCACGTGATCGGGCACAAGATAGTCCGTCACGCCGGCTCCACGCCCGCGGATGCGACGGCGGTCGCGATGTTCACATATCCCCCCGTGATATCTCCATACCGGGAAAACCGGTGTGTTCAGAACATTACCACGAGTGAGGGGTCCGGGGCACGCGCAGCAGCGCCGCGTCCCCGGGAACGGCCTGCAAGTGGGGGGCTATGAGTCGCCGCGTGACGGCTACCGCGTCTCCACCTGCTTGATGATGAGGTCGAGGATGTAGATCCAGCGCGTCGCCGTGTCGACGGGGATGCCCTTGCCCGACTCGGCCAACACCTTGTTCCTGACCGAGCCGAGCTGCGCGATGGTCTCTCGATAGCGGTTGTGCTCGTAGGCCGATTTGGCGGCCTGCAGCCTGTCGACGAGCCAGGTGCGCAGACGGGGTGACAGCCCCGCCACCGGCGGCTCGGTCTTGAGTGCCCCGAGGAGGGCCGTCACCGGCTGGAAGGCCACGCCCACCGGCAGGTAGACGTAGATGCAGGTGTCGCCGGCGGCATGCCCCGCGCCCGAGTACCGGTAATCGTAGCTCGCGTGGACGGTCGTGATGTGCTGGACCAGGTTCACCGATACCGGAGAGATGGCGTCGAACATGCCGGCCCTCTGCGTGAGGGTCACGGTATCGCCGTACCCGTTGGTGAGCGTGCCCGAGTCCGGGTCGCCCTTGCCATGGCCGATAGCCTGGGTCCCTGAGCCTCCGCCGGACGCCTTGACCGAACCGCCCGTGATGATCACCGGGCCGCCCTTGCCGCCCGTGCCCACACCGTTCTCACAGCCGCCGCCGATACCGGCCCCGCCGGTGGCACCGTATGCGGTGACGGTCCCGCCGGATATGGTGATGGCCGCACCGTCTTTGGTGGTGTTGCCGGCGTAGCCGCCGCCGATGCCCGCGGCTTTGTCGCCCCCTCGTGCGACGACCACGCCGCCCGAGATGTACGTGGCTCCCGCCTGTCCGCCCTTGCCGCCGCCGATGCCGGCGCCGTACTCGTTGCCCACCGCGACCACGTTGCCGCCGGTGATGTGGACCTCTCCGCCCTCGCCTCCGCCGCCGAGTGCCCCTTCTTCGCCGCCGCCGATGCCAGCACCATACTGCCCGCCGATCGCCGTGACGTCTCCGCCCGAGATGAGGATCGGTCCGCCGCAGTCGCTCTCACACCCGCCACCGATACCGGCCGCGTCGGAGCCTCCTTGGGCGGTGACGCTGCCACCCGTGATGGTGAGACCGTAGCCGCCGTTCGGCGCAGCCAAACCATCAGCATCGAGACCACTACCGATCCCGGCGCATCCGTCGCTCCCCACCGCGGTGACCGTCCCCCCGTTGATGGTGATGACTCCAGCAGAGACTTTGCTGTAGGCGTCGCTGCCGATGCCTGGGCCGCCATAACCGCTTGTAGAGCCGTACGAACTCACGGTCCCACCATTGATCGTGATGGTCGCGATCGGTCCATCGTCCCAGTCGTAGCACGCAATCCCGGCGCAACCGGCACCGTACGCCGCGACGGTCCCGCCGTTGATGGTGAGGGTGCTTCTGCACTGTGATGTTCCTTGTGCATCGGGCACGGTGCAACCTATGCCACTGCCGCCGACGACGCGAGAGTTGTGGACGGACAGCGTGGCCTCGGCCGCCGTTTGGTCGGGCGCGAGGTCGATCGTGACGTTGTCGCCAGGGCCTAGATCTAGGCAGGCCGAGGAATTGTGGTCCCCGATCGACCCCCCACCACACTCCATCGTGTTGGTGCCCTTGAGGTAGAGCGTGGTGTTCCCCCCGCAGGAGAAAGCGGCCTGGGCCATCGTGTCGCTGCCGATGCTCGCGTTGTCGAGCGTGATGTAGACGGCGTCCGCGGTGTTGACCACCACGCCCCATTGGGCGGTGCTGCCGTAGAGGCGGTAGGTGCCGCCCGCGGAGATCACCAGGTTCTGGGTGCAGGTGGAGAGGTCTATCTCCTGGGTGTAGGTGGCGGCCAGCGCCCGGGCGGGTAAGGCGGCCGACGAGACGGTCAACGCCGCGACCAGCGCCGCGATGCCAGCCAACGCCAGAAGGATCGCTCGTTGGGGCGCCCCCGGCCGCGCGTCACGCTGTTCGCATCTGGTGGACTCGCTCATGGTCTGATCTCCCCGTGGTCGAGTTTCTCGCGTCGTTAAGAACGCCGACTAACGCGTCTCCACGTGCTTGATGATGAGGTCGATGATGTAGATCCAGCCCGTCGCCTTGTCGGCAGGGATGCCCTTGCCCGACTCGGCCACTACCTTGGCCCGGACAGCGCCGAGCAGCGCGACGGTCTCGCGGTAGCGCTTGTGCTCGTAGGCCGACTTGGCCGCTTGCAGCTTGTCCACGAGCCAGCTGCGCAGACGAGGCGAGAGCCCCGCCGCCGGTGGCTCGGTCTTGAGCGACCCGAGGAGTGCCGTCACCGGCTGGAAGGCCACGCCCACCGGCAGATAGACATAGATGCTGGTGTCGCCGCTGTGACCTATGCCCGAATAGCGGTAGTCATAGCTCGCGTGGACCGTCGAGATGTGCTGGATCAGGTTCACCGACACGGGAGAGACAGCGTCGAATATGCCGGCCCTCTTCGTGAGGGTGACGGTGTCGCCTAGCCCGTTCGTGAGAGTCCCGGAATAGGAGTCGCCCGCGCCGTGGCCTATCGCCTGTCCCCCCGCCGTGCCGTCGCCGAGTGCCTTGACCGAACCGCCGGTGATGATCACCGGGCCACCCTCGCCGCCGGTGCCCACCGCATTCTCACAGCCGCCGCCGATGCCTGCGCCGCCCTGCGTGCCGTAGGCGGTGACAGTCCCGCCGGTGATGGTGATGGCCGCACCGCCTTTCGTGGTGTTGCCGGCGTAGCCGCCGCCGATACCCGCGGCCTTGGCGCCCGCTCGTGCGAAGACCCAGCCGCCCGAGATGTACGTGGGTCCCGCCTGTCCACCCTTGCCACCGCCGATACCGGCGCCGTTCTCGTTGCCGACCGCGAAGACGGTGCCCCCGGTGATCTGGACCTCTCCGCCTTCGCCTCCGCCGCCCAGGCAATTCTCTTCGCCGCCGCCGATACCGGCGCCGTATTGGCCGCCCATCGCCGTCACCGTCCCGCCCGAGATGATTACAGACCCGCTGGCGTAGCTGTATCTTGGAGCACCGATGCCAGCCGCGCCGAAGCCTCCTTGCGCGGTGACATTGCCGCCGTTGACGGTGACGGAGCAGAGGATCCCGGGCCCTCCGTCTCCACCGTAGGCGTTCACGGTCCCGCCATTGATGATGACTGGACCATATGCCCAGGAGGCGATCGCCGCATTAGCCCTGTAGTCATCCGCCCCGGAACGACCATATGGCGAGCCGTAGGACGTCACGTGCCCACCATCGATCGTGATGGTCCCGTGCTGTGTGTCCGCGAAGCCGAAGCACCCTATCCCGCCGCCGCCTTTGGCACCGTAGGCCTCGACCGTCCCGCCGTTGATGGTGACATTGGAGACCCCTGAGCCTCCGATCCCGCCGCCACCGACGGCACGATAGTTGTGCACGGCCAGAGCACCGCCTCCACTCGCGCTGTCGGGCGCGAGGTCGATGGTGAGGTGGCCACCGGAACCCACCAGTAGGCAGACCGAATCGGTCCAGTTGTCGGTTCCCGCCCCACCGCCACAGACCAGCGTGTTGGTGCCCGTGAGGTAGAGCGTGGTGTTCCCCCCGCAGGTGATGGCGGGCTGCTTCACAGTGTCGCTGCCGATGCTCGCGTTGTCGAGCGTGATGTAGACGGCGTCCGCGGTGCTGACCACCACGCCCCATTGGGTGGTGCCGTAGAGGCGGTAGGTGCCGCCAGCGGAGATGGTCAGGTTCTGGGTGCAGGTGGAGAGGTTTATCTCCTGGTCGTAGGTGGCCGCCCGGGCCGAGGCGGGCACGCCGGCCAAAGCGGCGCAGAGAACCACCGCACCGGCAAGTGCGCACAGCACCGCCCTGGTGATCGTTCCAAGTCTCCAGACGCGCTGCGGATAAGCGCCGGGCGTGATCATCGTACCGCCTCCACTGTTTGGTACGCCGCGGACCTGGTGCGGCATACCGGAGGGTAACACCAGGCAGGAGAAGTCCAAGGGCTGGGAATGCCCCTTTAGAGTACGGACAAGTGGCGTTTAGCGAATAGCTACTGCGCCAAGCGTCGCCAAAGCCCCGCTCAGTCGAACTTACAGACCCAGCGCCCGCTCAACTCGCGGCGCTGCATCTTGGCGCGGATGTCGTTGATGTCGTCGAGCGCGAAGTGACCCTCGATGATGGTGTCGAGCATCATGACGCCGCTCAGGGCGAGGTCGACGTACTTGGGGATGTCGTCCCGGGTGGAGATGCCGCCGTAGAGGCCGCCGATGATGGACTTCTGCTGCAGCGGCAGATAGGTGAAGGGCATCGGAGAGGCCTCGTGCTCGCCCATGATGCCTATCGACATGATCTTGCCGCCCGAGCGGAGGGCCCACCAACACTGCACCATCGCGCCGGGGTCCCCGCTCACCTCGAAGGCGAAGTCGGCGCCGCCGCCGGTGAGCTCGTGGATGATGGGCACCGGGTCCTCTTTGGAGCTGTCGATGAAGTAGTCGGCGCCGAGCTTCATGGCCTTCTCGCGCCGCGCCTCCTCCAGGTCCACCGCGATGAGCGGGTACGCGCCCCGTACCTTGGCCGCGCGCAGGGCGTTCTGCCCCACCCCACCGAGGCCCCAGACGGCCACCCGGTCGCCGGGCTGGACGTTGGCCAGCTTGGTGACGGTGCCCCAGCCGGTGGGCACGCAGCAACTCATGAGCGCGGCCTGGTCCAGCGGGATGGTCTTGTCGACGGGGATGAGGGCGCCCTCGGGTACCACCGTGTAGTCGGAGAAGCCGGAGACGAAGTTGCCGTGCCGGATGGGGTTGCCCTTGAGGTCGCGGATGCGGGTGGTGCCGTCGAGCAAGGTCCCGTTGCGGAAGTGGGGCATGCTGCCCGAGCAGATGCTGCCCCGTCCACTACGGCACTCGGGGCAATCACCACACGGGCACATCCAGGCGCTGGCCACGTGGTCGCCGGGCTTGACCCGGGTCACACCGGGGCCGATCTCCATGACCACGCCGGACGCTTCGTGGCCGGCCACCAGCGGCATCCCCATAGGCGTGTAGCCGGTGGTGTTGCTCAGATCGCTGTGGCAGTAGCCGGCGAAGGCGTACCTGACCAGGGCCTCACCCTGCTTGGGTGGGTCGAGCTCGAGTTCCTCGATACTGTAGCCCTTGTTGAACTCCCGGAGGACTGCTCCCCGGATCCTCACTGTCTAGTAGACGCCGCAGATGCCGTCCACAGCCAGCTCTTCGACCTCGATCTCTTCGAGGATGGCCGGCTCGTCGGCGGCGGAGGCTTCGAACAGGGGGGTGTCGCTCATCGGTGTGTCTCCTTGGGTGATGCGTCTACCGGTCGTGGTGGTCGATGGCTATCAGTCGAACTTGCAGACCCAGCGGCCGTTCAGTTCGCGGCGTTCCATCCGCTCGCGGATGTCGTTGATCTCTTCGAGTTTGAAGTGGCCCTCGATGATGGTGTCGAGCATGAGCTCGCCCTTCTGGGCCAGGTCGACGTATTTCGGGATGTCGTCGCGGGTGGCGATGGCGCCGTAGAGGACGCCCTGGATGGTCTTCTGCCCGAACACCAGGAAGGTGAGGGCCAGCGGAGCCACTTCGTGCTCGCCCATGATGCCCACCTGCACCAGCTTGCCGCTGGCGCGCAGCGCCCAGTAGGCCTGGACTGTCGCGCCCGGGTCGCCGGAGCACTCGAAGATGGTGTCGGCGCCGCCGTTGGTGAGACCCTGGATGACCGGCACCGGGTCTTCCTTGGACGCGTTGATGAAGTGGGTGGCGCCGAGCTTGAGGGCCTTCTCACGCCGCGCTTCCTCGATGTCCACCACGATGAGCGGGTAGGCATGCCGGGCCGCGGCCGCGCGCACCACGTTCTGGCCCACGCCGCCCATGCCCCACACCGCCACGCGGTCTCCGGGCTGGACGTTGGCCTTCTTGGTGACCGTGCCCCAGCCGGTGGGGATGCAGCAGCTCATGAGAGCCGCCCAATCCAGCGGGAGGTTCTTGGGCACCGGGATGAGGGCGCCTTCCGGCATCACCGTGTAGTTGGAGAAGCCGGACACGAAGTTGCCGTGCAGCACCGTGTTGCCCTTGGCGTCACGGAGACGGCTGGTGTGGTCGAGCATGGTGCCGTTGACGAACTGCGGGAACGTGCCGGAGCAGATGTTGCCCATGCCGGCGCGACATTCGGGGCAGTCGCCGCAGGGGCACATCCAGGCGCTGGCGACGTGGTCGCCGGGCTTGACCTTGGTGACACCCGGGCCGACTTCCATGACCACGCCGGAAGCCTCGTGGCCCGCGACCATGGGCAGCTTCATCTTGGTGAAGCCCTTGGAGTTGCTGAGGTCGCTGTGGCAGTAGCCTGCGTATGCGTACTTGATGAGGGCCTCGCCCGCCTTCGGCGGGTCCAGCTCGAGCTCCTCGACGCTGTAGCCCTTGTTGATCTCCCGAAGGACTGCGGCTGTGATCTTCACGATTCCCCCCGTGATGTGTGTGGGCTCCGCGGTGTGCCGGACACCGGCTCAATGACTTTACCACTCAAAGGCCTGCAGGTGGCTACTATTAGACTTACGGCAGACGCGGACCGGGGAGGTGGAGACCCATGGCTCGTTACTATAAGTCGCGGTTTCTGACAGAGCCTGTCATCTATGTCCAGGAAGACGATTCCTGGAGCAGCTACGGTCCGGGCGGCGCGATCCGGTCGATGCGGGGGGAGATCCCGGCGGATATCGTCCGCTTCGTCGACGAGATCCCCGCGGCCGACGGCCAAGCCTGGGTCTCCTCTCGGATGGCGGAGGCGGAAGGGCTCGAGCGAGAACGGCCGGGCAGCGCCGATCCCTATGCCCCGGATCGGGACCCGCGCCCCGGGGTCGGCAGGTACTTCGTCTTCGTGATCATCTGGATGGCCATGACCGTCGCCGGGATGCTGAACCTGTTCAGGACCGGCCTCGTCCGCCTGGCCCAGGAACTTCCCGCCAGGATCACCGGGTCCTCGCTGGCCGAACACCCCGGCGAATGGCTGGCCATGAACGTCGTGGACATCATCGCCGCGGCGGCGCTGGTGGGGCTGGCCGTCCTGACCGTGGTCTTCATGGTCAAGCGGAAGCGGGAGACGCGCTGGCTGGTGGCCACGTTCGCGGTCCTGGCCTGCGTACTGGGCATCTTCGACCTGGTCATGCTTTCGAGGTCCGGGGTCTTCGCGTTGCTCGACGACGTCACCTACTCCCCGTCGGCCGACAACCTCATGACCCAGGCCATCACCGGGACCATCGGCGGGCTGATGGGGTTGATCATGATCGCCCCGTACGCGCTGACGTCAGAGAGGGTGAAGCGCACCTTTGACGGCCGCAAGCGGGCGCCGCGCACGCCGGCGCAACGACCCACTCAGGCAGCCACGTGGGGGGCGGCCCCGCCGGCGCAGCCTGCGGCGACGCAACCCGCGCCCATGCCGCCCGACCCCACATGGCCAGCTGCGGCCCCGCCGGAATGGAGACCGGCAGGACCGCCCGAATGGAAGCCCGCGGGCCCGGATCGTTTCTGCCCGGCCTGCGGTTCACAGACTGCCACTGGGGCTCACTTCTGCACCGCGTGCGGCGCAGTCCTCGACCCGGCCGGCGACGGTCGCGCGAACTAGAGCGCCGGTGACCGCACCGCGTGATGCCCGGACCGGCGACGCCAGACCGGGACGATACAATTCGCTGATCGGGGCTGCGTAAGCCCGGAGGTGGCGTGAGGGCACAACACATGGGAGACCCCGCAGTGAGACAGGCCGCAGGACGGTTGGGATTGCCGGTCGCCGCGGCGGTCGTCCTCTGCGCCGCCGTTATCCTGCTGTGCGCCGGCTCGCTCTTCCAGGGCGCTTTCCTGCCCCCGGCCAAGTCCGTGGTCGCGGTGGCCGGACCCTGTCTGGGTCTCGCGTGGGTCGCGTCGGTGCTCGCCGTCAGGCGCCCGGCCGGCCGCGCGGTGACGACGGCCGAGTGGCTCTTCCTCGCCCTGGCCTGCCTCGGAGCGCTCTCCGCGGCGTGGAGCGCCCACCCGATCGATGCTCTGCGGGCCGCTGGCATACTGTTCGGAGGTCTGTTCTTCCTCGACCTGGGGGCAAGAGCACCGCGGTGGTCCGGCCGGCCGCCGGTGGCAGCCTTGGTGGCGCTCTCCGCCTTCGGGGCTGTCATCTCCGTGCTCAGCTTGGTCTTCGTCTTCTCCGGGTCCCACACCTACACCTGGTACGTCCACCGGGTCTACCAGGCGGCCGGGCCCTTCGGCTACCCGAACGCCCTCGCGGGGTTTCTCGTCCTGACGCTGGCCTGCGGCCTGGCCGCCTATGTCGCCGGCGGCAGGCACGACCTCGCCGCGGGCACCGGCTGGTTCGAGCGCCTGTTCGGCCGGCAGAGGGCGGTGGTGCTCGTGGTGACGGTCGTCCCACAGTTGGCCGCTCTCGTCCTGACGTATAGCCGCGCCATCGTCGCGGTCGTGTGGTTGCTGGTGATACTCGTCCTCGTCCTTCAGGCGTCGGCGACCCGCCGGCCGGCCCGGAGCCGATGGACGTCGCGGCCCACACTCCTCATCGCCGCCCTGGTCGTCTTCGCGGCGGGGGTCGCGGCCCTGGTGCTCATCGTCTTCCCCAACGTCGCGTCGGTGGGTATCTACCAGTCCGTCAGACGAGCCGACCTCACCCGCCTCTACACCTGGCAGGCGGGCATCCAGGCGGCCTTCCACAGACCGTTCGCCGGCTACGGGTTGGAGGGCTTCTTCGACGCCTATCTGCCATTCACCAAGGGAGACCGGACCCGGTACGCCCACGACCTGCTCGTCCAGCAGGTCGTCGAACTGGGGGCGTCGGGTCTGGCGCTGACCCTGGCTTTCTTCGGAGCGCTTCTCGCGCGGGCCGGTGGGATCCTTCGCCGGGGACTGGTGCACTGGCAGGTCCCTCTAGCCCTCGGCGTAACCGCGTTCGCCTTGCACAACCTCGTCGACCTGACGTGGTACTTCCCCCCGATCCTCATGCTCTTCATGTTCCAAGCCGGCCTGGTGCTCTATTCGGAGGAAGTCGGCCCGCCCGGCCGCTGAACGGCGCCCTTGACTTCCCGGCGAGGCGTACACTGGGAACACCTACGCGATGGGTCCGTGGATACAAGGGGGCAGCGTCGTGAAAGTCCGGCATCTCGCTCTTACCGCATCCCTCGTAGTGCTCACCGTGCTCGCTCTGCTGCTGATGTCCGGCGGCGCGTGGGCGGCGACCGAGGGCTTCCTCATAAGCCAGATAAGCCACGGTGACTATCCGTGGGGCCCGGAGCCGAAGGTCTCCGGGGCCCGAGTGGTGTGGCTCGGCTGGGACGGCACTGACGAGGAAGTCTTCACCTGGACGGCCTCGGGGGGCATCAAACAGCTTACGAACAACGCCACCAGCGAGCGGCCGCCGCAGGTGTCCGGCAACAGGGTGGTGTGGTCCAACTACGCCGGGAACGTGTTCACCTGGACCCCGAGCGGCGGCACGTACCAGATAACCAGCACCGCCTACGGCGAAGAGTCCGTCGTGGTCTCCGGCGACAGGGTCGTGTGGTGCGGCGCCGACATATCCAACCGGCGCGACGTGTTCACCTGGACCCCCACGACCGGCATCCACCAGGTCACTATGAACACCGCCGTCGACGGATCGGCGCAGGTCTCGGGGGACCGCATCGCCTGGATCCAGAACTCCGAGGCCGGCGTCGATATCCAGTCAGGCATCTTCACGTGGACGCCGACCGGTGGGATCGACCAGCTGACCGACGGTCTGTGGGGCCAGGAGCGAGTGCAGCTTTCGGGCGACCGGATCGTGTGGGCCAGCACCAAGGACGGCGCCACCGAGGCCGACAGCGAGATATTCACGTGGACTCCGGCCGGCGGGATCGCCAAGATAACCGACAACACCGTCGAGGATCTCTGGCCCACGGTCTCGGGCGACCGGGTGGCTTGGGAGAGCGGCGCCGAGGGCGCCCACGACATCTACACCTGGACGCCTGGCCACGCCCCCTTCCGCATCACCTACAGCACCCGGGACGACGTGTGGCCTGAAGTGTCGGGCGACCGGGTGGTGTGGTACCGGGCCTTCGAGAGCGACACCAGCTACACCACCCAGGTGTACTCCTGGACGCCGGCGGCCGGAGGTCTGCAGGTGAGCTCGGGGCGCGGCGGAGCCACGCCGAAGGTGTCGGGGGACCGCATCGTCTGGCACGGCGGCGATGGGACCGGCACCGAGGTCTTCACCGCCGTCGCCGTCCCGGTGACCGTCCCGACGGTCACCAAGCTGACCCCCGCATCCGGTCCGACAACCGGCGGAACGACCGTCACGATCACCGGCACCGGCTTCGTCGGGCTGAGCGGCGCGGCGGCGGTGCGCTTCGGCACCACCAACGCCACCAGTTACGTGGTTGACTCGGCCACCAAGATCACCGCCGTCGCCCCGGCCCATGCGGGCGGCGCGGTCAACGTCACGGTCACCGCGGCGGGCGGCACGTCCAGCACGTCCGGCACCGGGAACGATTACGTGTATCTCTCCCGCTACCAGGAGGACGACGCGCGCCTGACATACACCGGTGTCTGGACCGTGTCGAAGGTGCCCGAGGCCTCGGGCGGCAGCTTCCGGTTCATCGACGCGGCGGGCTCGGTGACCATCCCCTTCAACGGGACCTCGCTCACCTGGATAGCCAAGATGAGCCCGCTCTACGGCCAGGCGAGGATAGTGGTGGACGGAGGTCCGTACATCCTCACCGACGTCCTCTACAGCCCGACGGTGCTCTGGCAGCAGAAAGTGTGGCGCACCGACCCGCTGGCGCCGGGGCTGCACTGGGTGAGGATCTCCTGGACCGGTGGCAAGAACCCCTCGGCCACCGACACCAACATCGGGGCCGACGCCTTCGACATCGTGGGATCGCTGGCCGCCGCGGCCCGCGCAGAGCAGACCGACGGCAAGGTGCTGTGGACCGGCGGTTGGACCGTCTCGACGGTGCCGGACGCCTCCGGCGGTAGCTTCAAGTTCCTCGACTCCGCCGGCTCGGTGACGGTGAAGTTCACCGGCATCAAGCTGACCCTCGTGACGAAGATGAGCCCGGTGTACGGCATCGCGAGGATCACCGTCGATTCGAAGCCGCCCGTCTTGGTCGACCTGTACAGCTCCACGGTCAAGTGGAAGCAGACGCCGTGGTCCAGCGGGTTCCTGGCTCCAGGCGATCACACCGTGAAGATCGAATGGACCGGCACCAAACGGACGGGCGCGACCGGGACCAACATCAACCTGGATGCCGTGGACGTGATAGGCACACTGAGGTAGCGGCAAACAGAAAGGGGCCGCCGGGACTCGAAGGTCCCGGCGGCCCCGTACCCGGTGCTACCGAGCGTCAGGCTGGGCGAAGAGCCCGTTCTGCTCAGGCACCCCAGACCAGTTTGATGGAGCCCTTCACCAGACCGGCGTCCGAATCGTAGCCGTAGGTGTCGAGCGTCTTGGAATCGATGATGACGCCGCTGCCGTCGCTGAGGGTCCAGCTGGCGGTGGCGAACTTCCAGTTGAGTGTGGCGTTGGGCACAAGCCCGAAGGCATCCACATGCGTGATGGTGTCGCCCACGCCCACCCAGTAGGCGTTCAGATGGCCGGCGGCGTTGGTGTAGGTCTTGCCGGCCCACTTGCCGTTGAGCGTGACAGCGATGTTCGCGAAGGCTTCGCCCATGGAGGCGAAGACCTTGTCTTCGAAGGAGCAGAACTCGACGTTGTCGGTGCCCTTGTCGGCCCAGCCGTACGCGACATACGCGCGGCCCTTCATCGTGATCTTGCCGAAGCCGAGCGCCGCGTCGTCGGGATAGCCGGCTTTGGGAGTGCCGTATTTGCCCTGATCGTAGATGTAGTCTGCGACGGCCGAGACCACTTCGATGTTGGCCTTGGCTGTGGTGGTCGTGGTCGAATTCTGGCCGCCGCCGGCTCCGCCGCCATTACCGCCCTTGACGGCGATTGCCGGAACGGCGATGGCCATGACCAAGACGACCATCAGAAGTGCTATGAACCAGGCGCGCTTCAAATCTCACCCTCCTATGTGTGGCTTTCTCTGCGGGGCAAGACCGAAGGCACAGCCCCTTTCAATCGTCTTCGGCTGCGCCGGCGCCCGACTTGATGTTTGGAGACCGGAGGATGACCCCAAGGAGTACAGGGACGCCGTGTGCCGCTTGCGGCGGCCGCGGGGCGCCGCCGGCACGGCCGTCCGGCGGACCAAAAAAGGCTGGGGCGCCCATCGGGCGCCCCAGCCTAACATCCTCCCAGCTCGCAGTGCCTCCACTGCTCGCCGGTGTCATCCGTGGCTACTTGACCAGCGGCTCCAGACCACCGGAGATCGCCAGCAGCGTGCGGGACTGCACGCGCGAGTTCCAGTAGTTGAACAGGGCGCTGATCTTGTCGGCGGGATCGCCTTCGCGGTCCACGTTCGCCAGTTCGTACCAGACGTACGGCACGACGGTGGCGCCGGTCGCGCCATCGATCTGAGAGAGCGTGCCCTCGGTGCTGGTGCGCGCCAGGTCGAGAGCCCGGGTCAGCGGCTTGTCGTAGGTGAAGCCGGAGATGTTCCCGTTGTCGTCGTACTGGGCGCCATAGTTGTAGTTGGTGGCCATCGAGGCCGCGCTGCT
>CAIQPS010000039.1 GCA_903873715.1 uncultured Actinomycetes bacterium | reverse complement strand
GACGCGCAGGCAGCGTCCGGCCGCGTCGAGCGCGAGGTACAGGCACGCAGTGCCATCGATGGCGGCCGCCGTGCGCACCGCGGTCTCGTGGTGCCGGCGCTCGTCGTTGAGGATCGGGAAGAGCGCCCTGGTCACTGAGTACGCGGTTTCGAGATCGTTGAGCCGGCGGTTAGCCTCGAACCGGTTGAGGTGCGCCGCAAGTTGCTGGGTGAGGAGCGTGGCCACCACCTGCGCCGCCGCCAATTCGTTGACCATCGTCTCTGTGGGGCAGGCGAACCACAGCGCCGAGAGCACGCAGCCGCCGTCGGCGTGCACGGCGAGGAAGTTGGACATGCCCCGCGCGGCCGCCGCCGGAAGAACCGGGGGCAGGTCGTCCGGCGCCACCATCACCAGCTGTCCGTTCAGCATCCCCGCCGCGGCACTCGCGAACCGGGCCATGGGCAGCCGCATGTCGCGGACTGCCCAGTGCTCACCGTACTCGCCCGCCAACCCGACCTCGTCGTTCTCGCCGGCCGGGTAGAAGACGGCCCCCTGACGCGCCCCGCAGGTCTCGAGCAGCAGGGGCATGAGCGCGTTGGCGACGTCCTTGGGGGTGCCGAGCATCTCCCCCGCGGCGAGTGTCGCCGACAACGCCGTCAGCTCCCGCCCCGGCAGTGAGGCGAGCCGCTCGAGCACCGGCAAAGGGGCGTCGAGGCTAAGGACTCTCAGCGTATGCCCGTCGGCGTGCACACGGCGGGCGGCCTCGATGCGGATCGGGATCCTGCGGCCGGCGGCATCGGGGACCAGCGCGATGCGCAGGCCGGAGACTCCGTACCGGCCGGCAGCCGCCAGTGCGTCGGCGATCGTCGAGTCCAGTGACGCGAGCACAGTCCCGTTGCGGAACCGCTCGATCACCTCGACGGCGATGGGGTCCTTCCCGGCCGATTCCCAGGCCACCTCCGACACCCGGCCCGCTCCGTCCAGGAAGAGCAGCCCGTCGAACTGCGGCCGCTGGGCGCCTTCCTGCCGAAGACGGCGAAGCGAGGCCGACGGTCGTTCGGTCTGGGCGACACGCGGCTCCCCGAGGGGCGTCGCCGCGGCGCCATACGGACGCTCGATGAGTCTGAGTATGCGGCTGAACACGACTCCTCCACGTTCCGCAGCAGGCTGCGCCGGCGAGGCATCAGCGGGTCACGAGAACCTCGCCGGCGCGGCAATCACCAAGTGGGAGTATCAGGCGTACGGATAGCCCGGAGAGGCGAGATCCTCCTGGTACTCCTTCCACTCCTCGTCCGAGATCAGACCCTTGCCCCGATAGTACTTGCGCGCCTCATCCAGCACGCCCTCCAGCGCCTGCTCCTGCTGATCCGTGAGACGTGGCGGCTCGTAGTCCGCAACAATCGCCTCGCACTTCTCCCGGGCCAGATCGAAGGCGGTCTTCTTGCCTGCCTTCGTCCACTCCGCCAGCGACCGCCGCTCGTTGAACTTCGGCAGGAACTGTTCCTTCTTCCACCACTTGCGCGTGTGCGCCGTGTCGAGGAAGTGCCCCGGGATCGGACCAACCGAGTTGATGAGATCGACCGCCATCGTCTCGTCCGAAACCTCGACACCCCGCAAGTAGCGCCCCACCATTCCCGCGATGTCGTCGTCGAGAATAGCCTTGACCGGGTGACTCTCGAGCTGACAATTGAGGCCGCCGTGCAGGAAGATGACGCTGCTCCCGCTGGCGGCGCTCAGGACGGCCCCCATCCCGGTCTCGTAGCCGGCCTGGTAGTCTATGGTTTTCGCGTTGATGAAGCCACCCGTCACGCACCAGGTCGGCAGGCCGTACCTCATCCACATCTGGTTGTGGGCCACGGTGATGAGGTCGTCCTCAATGGTGCTGAAGGCGGGCGACCCGTTGACCATGTTCTGCATGGTCATGAAGTTGCCCGCCCATACCCGCGCGCCAGGCCTGATCAACTGGCTCAGGATGATGGCCGGGAAGCAGTTCGCGTTCTCGACGATGACCACGCCGGCGATCGTCGACGGACCGGTCGCCCCCGCCACCGGGCCCGAGGCCACATGGAACACATGATCCGCCCCTGCCGAAGCGTAGATCGCGTCCACCATGTTCTTGGGGTAGGTCAGCGGCGAGGCAGGGTTCACCAGGTTCAGATGATCCTGGCCTGTTGCCTTGCAGAGCTCAATGTTCCAGTTGAAGTTGTCCTCGACCCAGCCCTCCATGACGACCTTGGTCGAGTTGCGGATCTTGCCGGCGGTGGCCTCGACGAGCTTCATCGCCTGCGGCACCTTGGCGAAGCCGTAGTACGGGAAGGCCGAGTGCATGTCGAGGTACGGCAGGTAGTCGAGAACCTTGATCAGGTCGTAGAACTCCTTGCGGGAGGCGACCTTGGGCTCCCAGGTATCGAGATCAACGGAGTTCATTCCGCCGGCGGACGCGAAGTAGGTCACGTCGCCGGTGCCGCTCAGCGCAAGGTGGTCGTTCTCGTCCCTGGCCCGGCACGTGAAGGTCTTCGGGCAGGTCTTCAGGGCCTCGTCGATCACGTCCTCCGGCACCCGGACGCGCCTGGTCTCATGGTCGACCAGGCAGCCGGCGTCGGCCATGAGCTTGAGGGCCGCTTCATGATTGACTGTGACGCCGGTCGTCCGAAGGACGTTCAGCGTCGCCTGGTGAATGGCCTCGACCTCACTCTCGGTGAGCGCCGTCGCGGCCGGGATATTGTGTTTCCATCCTCTGCCAGCCATGCCGCCTCCTCTCCGCTCAGGCTTGCGTACGGTCGAGCAGCGCCCGGACCAGGTCTACGGCCTCTGGAGCTGAGGCCGCATATCCGTCGGCGCCTACCCTGGTGGCGTACTCCTCTGTGATGGCGCCGCCGCCGACGATGACCTTCACGCTCTCCCGCACCCCTGCCTGCTCGAGCGCGTCGATAACCTTCTTCGCCTCAGGGGCGGTGACGCTGAGCAACGCCGACATTGCGACGACGTCCGGGTGGTAGGTCTGCACGGCGTCGACGAAGGTCGCCGTGGGAGTGTCGGTGCCGAGATCGTGGACCTCGAAGCCTGCGGCGATCAACAGACTGGACACCATCCCCTTGCCGATTGTGTGAATGTCGCCCGAGACGGTGCCGATGACGACACTGCCCTGCGATTGCTTCGCCGTGCCAGTCTCCAGGATGTTCGCCTCGATCAGCGGCATCACCTTCTGCACGACGCTGGCCGCGCCGACCAGCTCGGGCAGCCACAGCTCACCGTTGGCGTAGCCATCGCCGATCTCCTTCATGCCGGCGGTGACCGCGGCCAGGATGTCCAGCGGATTCGCGCGCCCATCGATGGCTTGACGCGTCGCCGCGAGCGCCGCATCCGTGTCGAACTCCGTGATTGCCGTTCTCAGGTCTTGAAGTACGTCAACCCCCATCGGGAACCTCCGTGAAGTCTCACCGTCTCTCGCCGCCGGGAGGCAGACTCGCCCTCCTCGCCGTCCTGCCGCCACGCTGCCGCGACTCTCCTCGTTCTCCGGACTCTCGCAGGCACGGGCCGATGCGCCCCAAGTCATGGTGTGGCGCATCGGCCCGTGAACCGTCTGTCCTCAGGCAGACGAATCGTACGTCAGCCGCGTTCCGGGCCCCGCCCTGCGGGGGCCTGCCCGGTCAGATCGGCCGGCGACCCATCGTCACGACGCCAGGAACGCCGACCACTTCGCCAGGTAGTACTCATACTGCTGCGGCCAGCCCGGCCAATAGGCGACGTTTGCCACGCGCTCGTCGTACGAGCCCGCCGGCCGGCCCTTGCCGCCGTACCACATCTCGTAGGCCGCGGGCTCCATCGCGGCCTTCACCGTGGTGGTCGGGCTGTAGTAGCCCAGCGGCGCGATCTGCGCTCCGTACCAGCCGCCCAGCTTCCAGTTCGCGAAGGCGTAGACGCCCTCCGGGTTCTTGGCCTTCTTCGAGAGGGCAATCGACATGTACCAGGGCCGGTTGCCTTCTTTCGGGTTGATGTAGATGAGCGGCAGCTTGGACTGACGGGCGGCGTCGTTGAAGGCGGGGTTCCAGGCGTCCGCGAGCCACGCTTCCTGGCTGGCCAGCAGGTTGACGCTCTGCCCGTAGTCCGACCAGATGGCGCGGAACTGGCCTTCCTGCTTCTTCTTGGTGAGGTAGGCGACGACCGTGTCGACTTCGGAGGTGCTCAGGTCGCCGATGTTGGTGGCCGGCGCCGGCATCTGGCCGCTGGCCACCAGGTAGTTGGCCGTCATGCCGATCGTCCACACGGCGTCGTTCCAGATCGTCACCTTGTTCTTGTACTTCGGGTCGAAGAGGGCGGCGTACGAGTCGATGCCGCCCGGGATCTTGGCCTGGTTGTAGCCCATAGCCTCGAAGTTGAAGAAGGTAGGTACGCCCTTGAAGGCGGTCTTGGCGTCGTCCGTGTAGGTCTGCGACATCGGCCAGCCGTACTTGGCCCCGGGGGCATTGGGGTCGGTGAACAGCGGGATGGCGTCCTTCCAGTTCGGGATCTTCTCCACCGGGAT
>CAIQPS010000038.1 GCA_903873715.1 uncultured Actinomycetes bacterium | reverse complement strand
TGACGGCAGCCTTGCCGCGAGTCTCGGCACCACCGCGGCCGCCCCGGGCGATGCGGTGAGCGTGGACGTCTCGCTGACCTGCCCGGACAAGGGCGCCGCGGCGGACGGCACGTCGCTCCTGCTGGGCGCGGTCTGGGCCGCGGGCTCCGACGCCCCGATCTCGGCGATCACCCCGCTGGAGGCCGCAGGAACCTGGGAAGGCGACCTTCTCCACGCCTCCATCACCTTCACGGCCCCGGCCGCGGGCTCCTACGACCTGCTCGTGGGCGTCTCCGGCCTCGCCTGCGCGGACGGCCTCGCCCGCGTCGCCGCCGGCACGCTGGTGGTTGCCGAGCCCGCCGCCCCGGAGCCGCCCGTCGAGACACCCGCGCCCACGCCTGAGCCCGCCCCCGCGGGTGCCCCGGATCCCGTCGTGACGCCGGCCGTGCCCACGGAATACCCGGACGTGTGGTTCGACTACTACCCGTACATGATGGTGGTTGGCGGCTCCATCTCCGTGGTCGCAGCGACCGACGGCGATGGCGCGATCACCTACTCCAGCACCTATCCGGACGTCTGCACCGTTGACTCGGTGAGCGGCGAGGTCTCGGCCGTGGCCGAGGGCTACTGCGAGATCGTGGCCACCTCCGCGGAGACCGAGACCTACTACCAGGGCGACAGCACCGCCGAGTTCTCCGTCTTCGGCGCCAGTCGCGGCTGCGTGGACTACTCCAGTGCCGACTACGTGTCGCCCGTGGTGCTCAACGCGGATGGCACGCCCATTGGCTGCGGCGACGACGCGGCACACGGTTGGGCCGCGGATCTCGAGCCCACGGACTGGGCATCCGTCTTCGAGAACGACTTCGGCACCGTCTACTCCCAGCGCCTGGGCTTCATCTGCGATGACTGCTGGGCCGGCCCCGAGGGCGAGGACAGCGACACCGGCTTCCCCATCGGCTTCGACATCAACTTCTTCGGCACCACGTACAGCGAGGTCTTCGTCAACTCCAACGGCTCCGTCAGCTTCGGCGGCGGATCCGACAACTACGACGACCCGCTCGACCTGGTCCTCGACGGCTTCCCCGGTATCGTCGCCTTCGGCATCGACCTGGACAATCGGGACCTGTTTGATCACCAGAGCGCCTGGGGCGATGCCCGGCACGGCGACTTCTTCTACTGGGGCCGGACCACGTTCGATGGCCACACCGCCTTCGTGGCCACGTGGATGAACCACCAGGATTACCGGGCCGAATACGACCGGACGTCGTGGTCCACCTTCCAGATCATGCTGGTGGACATCGATGGCGATGCCGGCGACGACGTTGACATCATCATCAACTACGGCTCCATCGGGGACGTGGACTATGACACCGGGTACGGTTGCGAGGACCCGGACTATTACTGCGTCCCGGTTGGCCTGGGCACCGTTGACCCGGACACGGAGGCGGTCACCTATGCGTCGATCGTTGGTGATGACGGAACCCTGTACAACGGCCGCACCAACGTCGACGTCGCCGATGGCGGCGACCACCCGTTGAACCAGGGTCACCTCAACAGCGACATCGCCGGCCGCTTCATCTTCCGGATGCGCGACGGCTCCGTCCCCGAGCAGGCAACGGCCCCGAACGCGCCGGTGATCACCAGCGCCGCCAAGGGCGACACGATGGGCACGATCACGTGGGATCCGCCCACGGACCTCGGTGGCTCGCCGATCAACAGCTACACCCTGCGGTACCGCGAGCTTGGCGCGGGCGACGACGCCTGGACCGAGTTCACCGGCATCTACAGCCCGTACGAGTTTGACGGCCTGACCAACGGCACCACGTACGAGGTGCAGGTCGCTGCCATCAATGGCATCGGGCAGAGCCCCTGGAGCCTCCCTGCGTACTTCACGCCGGGCGCCGAGGGCAGCCCTGACTGGACCGATATCACGCCGGTGGACGACCAGGACAACCCGAAAACCGGCGAGCAGTGGTGCGGATCCGTCGGCGCGGCCGGCGATCCCGCCCCCACGTACGAGGTCACCGACGGCACCCTGCCGCCCGGTCTGACCCTTGATCCGGTCACCGGCCAGATCTGTGGCACGCCCACCACCCCGGGCGAGTACAGCTTCACGATCACCGCGTCGAACGCGAACGGCTCCGCGCCCTACGTGTTCGTCCTCGCGATCGTGGATGGGATGATCCCGGACACCGACACGCTCGGCGCCCAGGCATCCTCCATCGGTTCCGCCATGGGCCGGCTCTTCGCGATCGCGGGCATCCTGCTCACGATCACCGGGCTCGTCCTCTGGCCGCGTGCCGCCGCGAAGGCCTCGCGCCGCCGCTAGGCACCGCATGGG